>JBOFBL010000265.1:0-7993 GCA_051645545.1 Casimicrobium sp.
AGCGCGGCCGAGCCTGCCTCGCGGCTTGCCTTGTTATCAACGCTATCGGTTGCATCATCCATCACAGCCACCGCGTTAGCACGTGCGTCTTCCATAAATCAGATGTCCTCTCATTGTGTCGTTTTTCTTCTATTGCACCTTCATTCGCAAAGGCTGCCGACACAACGCTCATTATGCATCCGCTTCGCGGAGCCCGTTGAAAGCTGGGTGCGTTCGACTGGCGGGTTATCACGCACCTACACTTAGAAGCCTTATGTGTATTGCCGTTTTTCAATGGACACCCGATGCTGACACGGCGCTGACATTCGCGTCGAATCGCGACGAGTTTTTCGCGCGTCCGACGCAATCGATGCATTGGTGGCTCGGCGAGCGAATCCTCGCGGGGCGCGACGAGCAAAGCGGCGGCACCTGGCTTGGCATTACGCGCAATGCACGCTTTGCCTTTGTAACCAATATTCGCAATCCCGCGCTACGAAAACCGAAGCCGCGATCCCGCGGTTTGCTGGTCAGCGAATTTCTCGCGACCGACGCGTCGCCGCATGAGTATTTGCACGCGCTCATTGCGAAGCTCGACGATTACGATGGCTTCAATCTCGTGTGCGGTCAACTCAATAAACACGAGCGAACGCTTTGTTTTTTGAATTCGATGGAGCGCGCGCCTCGTGAGTTAGTCGCAGGCATCTACGCGGTCTCGAATGCCTCGCTCGACACGCCGTGGCCGAAGATTGAGCGCATCAAGCACGCGTTCGCACATGAAACTCGCAATGACGCAATCAACGAAGCTGCCATTGACACGCTATTACGCGATCAACAAACAGCCGATGATGCAGCGCTGCCGAATACCGGTGTGCCGCTCGATTGGGAACGCGCACTCTCCTCGATTTTCATTCGTCACTGCGAGCCGCCCAGCTACGGTACTCGCGCATCCACTCAGCTTCGCGTGCAAGGCGCGCGCGTTCGCGTGCGCGAGAGCACACACACACAAACGCAGATCGATGCCAGCACGCTCAATCTTGAATTCGCGCTCGACGGCATCACTTGATGGACCCATCCACTCGCAGCGTGGAATCGCACACGACGTAGTCGGGGCGACATCGATGCCCAGCCTGCTGAAATTCGATTCGAAATTCCTTGTTCGTAGCTCGATTTAATTGGGGCGTAAACGATATTTTATTATTTTTCGATAAGTAATAAATATTGATTTATCACCCAATTAAATTGGGGAATTTATCACTTTGCTGGATAACAAAATATTGCCTATTTTTTAAGCAAAATAACAACGCATTCGCCACTTCTGCAACGCCCACTACACTCGCGTCATGACCGCTCCCACTGCTCCCATCAAGCTCGTCGTTGGCCTCGGCAACCCCGGCCCCGAGTATGAAAAAACAAGACACAACGCCGGTTTTTGGTTCGCTGAAGACGTCGCGCACGAGATCGGCGGCGTGCTCACGTTTGAAAAAAAATTCAGCGCCCTTGTCGCTCGCGGCACCGGCGCCTTCGCGGATGTGCGCGTCGCGCTGCCGCAGACGTACATGAATCTCTCCGGTAACACGGTCGGCGCGATGGCAAAGTTCTACGACATCGCGCCGGAATCGATTCTCGTGGCGCACGACGAACTCGATCTGCTCGCGGGCGAAACCAAACTCAAGTTCGGCGGCGGTCATGCGGGGCACAACGGACTGCGCGACATTCATGCGAAGCTTGGTACTCCGAATTACTGGCGACTGCGCGTCGGTATCGGTCATCCGCGCGATTCGGCGTCGCCACAAAAACCGGTCGTCGACTGGGTGCTAGAGCGTCCGCGTCGCGAAGAACAATCGGCAATTGAGGAGGCGATTGAGCGCGCACTCGCCGTGTGGCCGCATCTGGCAGCAGGTAAAACAGAAATCGCTGGGCAACAGTTGCATACTAAAACAAAATCCCCTCCCCCCGGGGGGGAGGGTTAGGGAGAGGGTGCGTGCTCATGCTTATCAAACGATTCAGATCTGTGGTGCTCGCTTTCAAGGCGAGCCAATCGAATTGCTTCACTTCCTTTAACACCCTCACCCCAACCCTCTCCCCCAGGAAGAGGGAGTACGAATGAATTCACTCGCCATCGCCACCGCGCTGCTCGCCGCAGCGGTCTTGCTCGTACCGCTCTTCAAACGGCTCGGCGTCGGCTCGGTGCTCGGCTATCTCGTCGCGGGCGTGTTGATCGGGCCTTCGGTGATCGGTGTGATCAGCGACCCGACCACGGTGCTGCATACGGCGGAACTCGGCGTCACGCTGCTTCTGTTTTTGATCGGTCTCGAACTACAACGTGACCGTTTATGGGCGCTGCGCAAATCGGTGTTCGGGCTGGGTGCGATGCAAGTGATCGGCTCGGCAGCTGCGCTCGGCCTCGCGGCGTGGCTATTTGGGCTCTCGCCGATCGCCTCGGTGATCGTCGGTCTCGCACTTGCAATGACTTCAACTGCGTTTCTCGTACCCTTTCTTGCAGAGCGCGGCGAACTCGAAGCGCAGTACGGTCGTGAATCGTTCGCGGTGTTGTTGTTTCAAGACTTAAGCGTGATCCCGATCCTCGCGCTCCTGGCGGTGGTCGGCGCAGCGAGTGGTGCGAAGCCACCGGGTTGGCCTGCATTGGTTGCCGTCGTCGCGGTCGTGCTGCTCGGTCAACCGGTTTTGTCGTACATGTTTCGTTATGCCTCGCGCTTCGGCTCGCGCGAGATTTTCACGGCGGCGGCATTGTTAACAACCGTCGGCCTCGCCTCGCTCATGACCTGGGTCAATTTACCGACGACGCTCGGTGCGTTCATGGCGGGCGTACTGCTTGCCGACAGTCAATTTCGTCACGAAATCGAGGCAAGCATTGAGCCGTTCGAATCGCTGTTGCTCGGTTTGTTTTTCATGGCCGTCGGCATGAGCGTGAACCTCAAATTGCTCGCAGAGCAGCCGCTCATTGTGATTGGAATCGCGGTCGGTATTTTCGCGCTCAAAGCGATCGTGTTTTACGTGCTGCGTCGCGGGCTCACGCGTGCAAGCGACGCGATCGCGCGCCCGCAAGCGATCGGGCTTGCAGTCGGTGGCGAATTCGCTTTCGTGCTGTTCACAACCGCACAAGGCGCGAGTTTGCTTACACAGCGCACCGGCGATTTGCTCACGCTTGCCGTTGCGCTCACGATGGTGCTCGCGCCATTCGTTTGGATTTTTCACGACCGTATTCTCGTGCCGTGGCTAACCAAGAACGATGAACCGCCGCCGTTCGATCGCATCGACGATCCTGCGACACCGGTCATCATCGCGGGTTACGGTCGCGTCGGACAAATCGTCGGGCGCATTTTGAACATGCGCGACATCAAATTCACGGCACTCGATGCCGCCTCTGATCACGTCGATTCGGTGCGCCGCTTCGGTAACAAAATTTACTACGGCGACGCAAGCAAGCTCGCATTGCTGCACGCAGCAAAAACGCACGATGCGCAATACTTCGTCGTCTGTGTCGATGATATCGACGCCTCGGTGGCGATCACGGAACTTGTTCGTCGCAATTTTCCGCATGTCAAAGTGCTGGCGCGTGCACGCAATCGCACGCACGCGATGCAACTGCGCGAATTGGGCGTCGAAAATCCGATGCGCGAGACTTTTTGGTCGAGCATTGAGCTGACGAAAGACTTGCTCACGCGTTTCGGCGAAAATGCCGCGCAAATCGAAAAAACGGTTGCCACATTCGTGAAACACGACACTGATCTACTCGAACGCCAGCAGGCAATATTCCGCGACGAAGAAAAACTCGTCGCAGTATCGAAGGAAGCTCGCGCGCAGCTCGACGACATTCTCGCCGCCGACGCTGAGGCGGAAGGCAAGAGCGACAAACAAGCCCCAGAGGATCAAGACAATGCACCAACCTCGATGGCTCGTTGATTCAAGTGCGATTCGCGCACGCAGCGCGATCGCGTTCGCGGCGCTGCTCTTACTCGGCGGCTGCGCCACGCAAAGTTTTGATCTGCAAGGCCATCGCGGCGCACGCGGCTTGGCGCCGGAGAACACACTCGCTGCGTTTGAGCGCGCACTTGATGTCGGCGTGACGACGCTTGAGCTTGACATTGGACTCACCAAAGACAAGGTCGTGGTCGTTTATCACGATCGCACCTTGAATCCCGACATTACGCGTGATGCGAATGGCGCATTTCTCGCGGCTCGTGGTGCTGCACTCGCATCGCTCACATTTGCTGAGCTACAGCAATACGACGTTGGTCGTGTGAATGTCGCGAGCAATTACGGCAAACCGTTTGCGACCCAAACCGCGCGCGATAGCGAGCGTATTCCTGCGCTTACGCAGGTGTTCGAACTCACAAATAAACGCGATGCTGCGCGTGTCCGATTCAATATCGAAACCAAACTCTCGCCGCTCGTACCCGAAGAAACGGCAACGCCCGATCTAATGGTGAGCGCCTTGATCGACGAAATTCGTCGTGCACGCATGGAGAAGCGCGCAACGATTCAATCGTTCGATTGGCGAACTTTGCTAATCGCGCAGAAGCGGGCACCGGAGATCGCGACGGTCTATCTGACCAACCAGCAAGGACAGAACGACACCGTGCAGCGCGGCCAACCCGGCGCGTCGCCGTGGCTCGGTGGACTCGATATCGACGATTACGGTGGATCGATTCCAAAGCTTGTGAAAGCAGCGGGCGGTGCCGTATGGTCGCCGAATTTTCGCGATGTGACCGAGCCGCTGGTGCGCGAAACGCAAACGCTCGGTTTGAAGTTGATTCCGTGGACAGTCAACGAGGTCGCCGACATGAAGCGACTCATCGAGTGGAAGGTCGATGGCATCATCACCGACTACCCGGATCGGCTGCGTGAGGTGATGAAGCAAACGGGCTTAGCGCTACCTAAGCGGTACGTGAAACCCGGATAAGGGAGCGCGCTCGCGCGTGATGAGCCTCAAAACAGTGCGGTTCTTTTAGGTGGGATTCGCGCGCAAGCGCGCTCCCACAGGATTAGCGCAACGCGAACTAATCACATCGTCATTTAAAGCGCGGCAACAATCGCGCGCAAAAAAACCGATGCGATTCGTTGCTTAGCCAAGCAGCTTCTTCACTAGCGCAACGTAGCCCTTCATAGCGTCGTCATTGCTCGCGCCTTTTTTTCCTGCCCAAGCATCAAACTTAGCACGGCCCACCGGATCCATGATGCCGGGGCGGCGACCCGTGGCGTCGCCTTCGGTGCCTTGCTTGTAGAGCGCATAAAGCTCTAACAGCGTGCTGTTGTCGGGCTTTTCTTTGAGCGTTTTAACGTCGGCTTGGGCTTTTTCGAAATCGTCTTTGAGTGCCATGAAATCTCTCCTTTGGGCAATGACTTTACTATCTGCTTGCGGCTATTATTGGACAAGCAAGAAAAGCTCGCAAGCGGATCAGCCCGTTTGCTCGCAAAACGCAAGGAGGCAGCTCGTGGCACGCACAAAAATGTCGAGCGTCGATACCGCATGGTTGCGGATGGATTCGACGACCAATCTGATGATGATCGTCGGCGTCATGGTGTTCGACACACCGCTCGACGTGAAGCGTTTCAAAACGCTCATCGAAGGGCGACTGCTCGTGTATCCGCGATTCAAGCAATACGTAGTTGACGACGGCATGGCCGCGCATTGGATCGATGACGACGATTTCGATCTCGATGCACATTTGCATCGTGTGCGCTTGCCGGGTGCGGGCGGCGAAAAAGAACTGCAAGCGATGGTGGCTGACCTCGCGAGCGAGCGGCTCGATAAAGGCAAGCCACTGTGGCAAATGCATTTGATCGAGAATTATCAAGGCGGCTCGGCGCTGATTTCGCGAATTCATCATTGCATCGCCGACGGCATTGCGTTGATTGGCGTGCTGCTCAACATGACGGATGAAGATCCAAACGCGCCGGACACCCCGCGCGAAGTGGTCGTACCGCAGAAATCGAAGATCAAGAAATTCGCCGCTGCGCAGGAAGGCGGTGACGCGTTCGCCAATATCATCGCCTCGCTCGGGCCCATTGGCGAACAAGTGCAAGGGTTCCTCACCGGCGCGGCCCCTGCGTTAACGCCAATGCTTGGTGCAGCACAGGCTGCGTTCGACAGACTCGGTCCGCTCAAAGCGCCGATCGAATCGGCGATGGACGAAGGGATGAAGATCGGTACACGCGTGGTGTCGAAGTATTCGCGCTGGGTCGACGATCCGACGCAAGCCGTCGATTCCGCCAGAGCCGCAGCAGGCGTTGCACAAGAACTCGCGTATCTCGCTACGATGCCGAGCGACACGCCAACGCGCCTCAAAGGCAAAACCGGCACCGTGAAGTGCGTCGCGTGGAGCGATCCGATCGACCTCACGCGCGTGAAAGACGTCGGCTATATCTTGGGCGCGTCGGTGAACGATGTGCTCCTCGCAAGCGTCGCGGGTGCGATTCGCAATTACATCGTGACTAAAGGCGATCCGATTGCCGACAACGCGCTCTTGCGCGCGTTCGTGCCCGTGAACCTGCGTCCGAAGGGCAAGGAATACAAACTCGGCAATCACTTCGGCTTGGTCGGTCTCGAATTGCCGATTGGAGAGCCCAATCCGATTGCGCGTGTGTTCGAAGTACGGCGTCGCATGAACGGGCTCAAAAACGGCTATCAAGCGGCGGTGAGCATGGCCTTGCTCGGCGTGCTCGGCTACGTGCCGAAAGCAGTGCAGAAACAAGCGCTCGGCTTGCTTTCCGACAAAGGGACAGCCGTGATGACCAACGTGCCCGGCCCCGCGAGTCCGCTTTATCTCGCAGGCAGCAAGATCGCGCAGAACATGTTCTGGGTGCCGCAAAGCGGAAACGTGGGTATCGGCGTCTCGATTCTCTCGTACGCTGGCGGCGTGCAATTCGGCCTCATCACCGATCGCAAACTCTGCCCCGATCCGGAAAACATCATCGCCGGTTTTGCGACCGAGTTCGACAAACTCATGACCTCACTCATGTGGCTTGAGAATGGTTACATGGGCGCGGATGCGGCGGCGTTTGATGCGATGCTCACGGCAGAAGGGCTGACAACGAGTGCATCGAACGACGTGACGGCGAGCGTTGCGCCGAAGAAACGCGTTCTGAAAAAAGCAAAAGTGAGTCGTAGAGTACGAGCGACGAGCTAGTCCGAACGCCGTCCAGCATAGCCCGATTTAATTGGGCGATGCGGTTAGTTTATTAAAATTTCGAAAATAGCAATAAATCTATTAATGCCCCACTAATATTGGGCAATAAGAAAAAATGCTGGATAAGGTTATTACAGCGCTTCACCGCACGCCGCAGCACTCGCCCAAGCCCACTGAAAGTTGTAGCCACCGAGCCAGCCGGTGACGTCGACGACTTCGCCAATGAAGTGAAGTCCGGGGACACGTTTGGCTTCCATCGTTTGTTGCGAGAGTTCGCGGGTATCGACGCCGCCTAAAGTCACCTCGGCTTTCTTGTAACCGAGCGTGCCGGAGGGTTTGAGTGACCATGCGTTCAACTCTCGCACGACGTTCGCGATCTCCGTTTTGTTCCAATCGGCGAGTGGCTTCGCAGGCGCGTGAGCGTGCGCCCACGCATCCGCAAGACGCTGTGGAACAATTTCGGCAAGTACTTTCGCGAAGCTTGTAGGCGCGGGCTTACGCGCGCGGAGTTCGGCGATCCACTCGATCGCGTCGCGACCGCAAAGCAAATCGAACACGACGTCGTCGCCTGCGTTCCAGTAATTTGAGATCTGCAAAACGGAAGGGCCGGAGAGGCCGCGATGCGTGAGAAGCGCCGCTTCGCGAAAGTTCACGACGTCACTTTTCTTTTTGGTCATGCTCGCGCGCGGTTGGGCATGAGCAACGGTTTCAAAGGCAACACCCGAAAGCATGCCGTAGCGCTCAAGCTCCGGCGCATCGAGCGCGAGCGGCACGAGACCCGCTCGCAGCGGCGTCACCGCGACCTCGAACTGCTTTGCGACTTCATAGCCAAAACCCGTCGCGCCTGTCGCTGGAATCGAAAG
>JBOFBL010000266.1:0-22834 GCA_051645545.1 Casimicrobium sp.
GGTGAATAAACCGACAAGCGCGAGCGCAACGAGGCAAAATACTTTCAACACATTCATAACCCAATCATAACGACATGCTTTATTCGCTGGCTCGCCCGATACTTTTTTGTGCCGAACCGGAAACTGCGCATCACCTCGCGTTCGCTGCGCTCGACACTCAAGCCAAGCTCGGGCTCGCACGCGTGTGGGCGGGTCATGTGCCGAAAAAACCGGTGACAGTGATGGGCATCGAGTTTAAGAATCCCATTGGACTCGCGGCGGGTCTCGACAAGAATGCGGAACACATGGGTGGACTCGCGCAACTTGGATTTGGTTTCATCGAGATCGGCACGCTCACGCCGAAGCCGCAACCCGGCAATCCACAGCCGCGAATGTTTCGCCTGGTTGAACACGAAGCGCTCATTAATCGGCTTGGCTTCAACAATAAAGGCGTTGAGGATGCCTTGCCACGTTTGCAAACGCGAAGCGTCGGCATTCCTGTCGGCGTGAATATCGGAAAAAACGCGGCGACGCCCATTGAAAAAGCGACTGACGATTATGTGAAAGCGCTGCGCGCGGTCTACACCGTATCCGACTACGTCACGGTAAATATTTCCTCGCCCAACACAAAGAATTTACGCGATTTACAAGCAGTCGCTGCGGTATCGGCGCTCGTAAAAAAACTTGTTAGCGAGAGAGATTTGCTTGCAAAGAGCCGGGGGCGCCGTGTGCCGCTCGCAGTGAAGATCGCGCCTGACTTAAACGACGATGATTTGATCGATACCGTAAAAGCCATTTGCGCGAACGGTGCCGACTGCATCATCTCAAGCAACACCACGCTTTCGCGCGAAGGCGTCGAGTCGCATCAATACGCAAGTCAGGCAGGTGGACTAAGTGGTGCGCCGCTTACCGCGCGAGCTGATCGCGTATTGGAGCGCGTAGTGAAGGCCGCGAGCAACGTTCCCGTCATCGGTGTCGGCGGCATCATGAGCGTAGCCGATGCGCAGCGAAAACTCGACATCGGCGCGTCGTTGGTGCAAATTTACACAGGTTTTTTGTATCGAGGACCGAGCTTTGTGGGCGAACTCGTTCGTGCCGTGAAGTTGCCTAAAAAATAGGCGTTAACTACCGGTCTGGAACATACCCGCGAGCGCGCGATCAACCAAAGGTTCGGACTCAATCAAACGAGCCTTATCAGTGCGGAACCATTCGGCGAGCTCATCTGGCGCAAGCGACGCGGCTTTACGGCCATGACGCGTGGTAAACAAGAATGTTGTGCCCTGAGGCGAAATCCACGCGAGCTTCGCATAGGTGAGCGCGCCCTTGTCATCGCTGATCTCGATCCACTGATTGCGCTCCATGCGCTTGACGAGTTCCTTGAACGGATCGAAATCCTCATCCTCTTCAATTTCCGGTAGCGGCTCGGGCTCTACATATTCCGGGCGATTGCCTTTGAGCAATCCCGCGTGCACTTCGAAGAGTTTGTCGAAGAAAGGATTTAAGGCATCGTCCGATAGGGACTTAAGCGACGTACGTAGTCGTTTGACCAGAGACGGCAGCCGCTTGCCAAGCTGCACACGCTCGGCAGCGTGTTCTTTCGGCGTGACGCTCCAAATAAGCTCGTCGAGCGCGCCGACAGCCTCTTCATAAACCTTGCTATCTTTACCCTCTTCGAGAAGCGCATCCTGCAAATGAGGTTGCCACGCGACTTCAATGAATTCTTTAACCTGTTCAGGCAGCGCGTGTTGCGAAATACGCTGCTCAACTGTGTCTTTAGCAGTTTGCAGCGCAACGAAATGCTTGTCTGCAATCTCGGCTTCTTTGGTTTCGGCTTCAATGACAGGTTGCGCGTCGAGCTCGATCTCGGCGATGAACTGCTCAACGTCGACGAGCGCTGCCGTGAAGATGCCAAGATCATCGACGAAATCGCGATTGACTTGATCGACGACTTCGCGAATCTTGGTGTAGACCTTATCGTCCGGACCTTCGTCAGGATTCCAGCCAATGCCTAAATCGGATAAGCGGTTGAGGAGCTGTCGCGCCGGATGGTTTTTGCGCGAGAAAAACCCGCGATCGACCATCGCGCCCTTGAGCATCGGAATCTGAAGGCGTCCGAGCACTACTTTGATTTCGTCGCGCAGTTCGCGGCGCGCAAACACGAAATCGAACAGCATGGCGACCAGTTCGGTGGTCGTCGCATCGAGCACCGAGATGTCGCCAGAGGTGTAGCCCGGCACCACTTCACGCAACACCGAGGCGGTGGGCGCGGCCACACCTGCGCCGATTGGCATGACTGCAGGCGTCGCCGCTTGCAGCGCGGTGAGTGTATTGATCAAATCGCGATCGTAAGCTTGCACGAGCGGCGCGCGAACGCCACCGCCAGAACTGAAGCCCAGTGCCGCGCTGATCTGCAGCGCTTCGCGCTGTGCGAGCATTTGCGAAAGCGATGGATCGGCAGACGCAGGACCGCCGGCAATCCCCGGAACGACCTGCTGCAAACGAGACACCAGCGACACCAGATTGTTCGCAAGCATTTGCATAGGCTGCATATCGCCGCCTTGCGCCGCATTCATTGCGTCGACCACGGCTTGCTGCGACATACCCGCCTGTGACCCGTCGCCAGGCATTGGCGCTGGCGGCGGCACATGTGCGCCACCGGCAGCGCCGACAACGCCACCGCCGCCCATTGGGCGCATAGACGGGACCGAAATGCCACCATCGGCAAGGAAACGATTCATGTCGGCGTACACGTCACGGAAGCCAAGCCCACTCATCAGCGTGAGACCACGCAGCCAGGTGATGCGAATGTCTTGACTGTCCGAGACCTGCTGCATCGCATCGAGCAATGAACCGACAATCGAGGGCGGGCCGAACGGATTTTCGTTGAGCTTGATGCTGTGATCGCCCTTGAGCACACCGATACGCTGATGCAGCGGCGGTAGATCTTGCAACGATGCGCTTTCAATAGATTTCGCGAGAGAGCGAGCCGCAACTACTTCATCAAGCGACTCAACCGTCTGCAATTCAAGCGTATCAAGCTTCTGCTCAGCGGGTTCGGCGATATCAGGACTCACCTTGCCATCGAGCCGATCCTGAAGCGCTTTCGTGAAATTCTCGGTGAGCGCTGCGCGCTCTTTTTGCAGCACGCCTCGCGCGTCGATCATCGAATTCGCGACCTTCGGCTCAAACGTCTTCGATGCGTTTTCGAGCAGCACCTCGGCAAGGCGATCGAGCGCAGTTGCCAATTGCAAACGCGAACGGTGAAGCATGAGGTCGCGACAACCCCCTAGCAACATTTTGCGACGTTCGACGGACGCGACGTTTTCATTCATGGTGTGTGCCACGATATTTCGTACAAGCAAATTTCTCCCCCGCCACGGCAACGCCGGGTCGGTCGCTCGCTTTCGTTTGAGAATCTAGCACAACAAAGGTGCGTAAGTATTTGAAAACGAGTAAAAAAAGAACTTTCTTCCGTGCACGTCAACTACGCGCAACAAACCCTATCGCAGAATCTCCGACCAGCGCTTCTCAAGGCGTTTAACCGATACGGGAAACGGCGTTTTGAGCTCTTGTGCGAAGAGCGACACGTTGAGCTCCTCAATCAGCCAGCGGAATTCACGAAGCTCCGGGTTTGCTGCGACACCCTGCCGCTCGATTTCAGCTTGCCATTGACTAAAAAACGCTACTAGCACCGGTGCGTGGCGCGGTTCGCGTTCCGGCATTTCAGTGAACTTCACCAGTCGACGCGAGAGCGCCTTCAGGTAGCGTGGAAGATGCGGCAACTGCACCCAGGGCGTCGACGCGAGGAATCCCGAATAAAGCAAACGATCGCGCCATTGCGACAGCGTCGTGACCATAGCCTTCGCACGCGGCCCAGCTTTGTAGAGGTCGCCTTGCAAGCTCGAATACGCCTCGGCCACCTGCGTAAGCGTGCGCGCGAGCGCATCGGCAACGACCGGAATGCGCTGTTTCGCGCGACCGATTTGCTCTCGAAACGCTTTTTCATCGCGAGGCAGCTCATCGTCGCCAATCATGGCGCGATCTGAAAGCGTTTCAAGGAAATCCGCAAGCAATTTGTCGGTGGGGATCGCGGTTTTGAGTTGTAGCGCCGCTTGATTGAAACCACTCGGCCCTTTTTCGAAATTGCGAAGCTGCTGTTTGAGCTCGAATGACATCAAACGCACGACGCCTTTGCGGTGTGAGGCGTTCGCTTCTTGCGCTGTCTCGAAAAGCTTCACAGACACGCTCGCCCCCTCATCCACACACGCGGGGTATGCGGTGACGTTGCGTCCCGCGCGTTTGACTGGAATACCTTCGGGCAAGGTACCGATTGTCCACGACGTAAGCCCTGTCTTTTCAATATCGTTGGCAACCGCTCCGTGCGAGCCTTGAAACGCCATGCGCGCAGCTTGTCCCAAATCCTCCTGCAGTTTCGCGAGATCGCGCCCCATGCCAAGCTCGTTGCCTTCGCCGTCCATAACTCGGAAATTGAGTTGCAGATGCGCGGGGATTTCGGCGCGATCGAATACGCTAGACGCGACGCTAAGCAAAAGATACTCGCGCAAGAATTCGAGCAGCGCCTCGGCGAGTGGTTTTTCACGCGGTGTTGCGAGTTCGAGGAAAGAAGTAACCGTGTCGGGGATCGGTTGCACGCGACCGCGTTCGGCTTTCGGTAGCGCTTTGAGCAATACGGCGATCTTCTCTCGCCACAAACCAGGAATCAACCAACTCGCGAAACGGTCTTCCACTGCGTTTAAGAGCGCAAGCGGCAAGCGAACGGTCACGCCGTCCATCGGATGATTCGGCTCGAAGCGATAGGTCGCAGGCACTTCGAAGTCACCCAGCTTGAGTGTTTTCGGAAATTGTTCTTCCGTGATCGCTTCCGCGCCGTGGCGCATGAGTTGTTCACGCGTCATCCGAACGGATTGATCGTTGGCTTCGATCTTCGCCCATTTTTCTAAATCGGCACGAGTGGAAATGTCGTTCGGAATTCTCGACTTGTAGAACGCAGCAATCGTGTCTTCGGAAACCAACACATCCGTGCGCCGCGCTTTGTCTTCAAGCGATTGGACGTCTTTGACCAGTTTGCGATTTGCTGCATAGAACGGCGCACTCGTTTCCACCTCGCCCATCGCCAGTGCGGCGCAGAAAATCTCATGCGCTTCAATCGGCGCGATGCGCGAGTAATTCACACGTCGGCGTGGCACGATCGCGAGGCCGTAGAGCGATACGCGTTCGGATGCGATCACTTGCCCGGAGGCCGCATCCCATTTCGGCTCGAAATAGTTTTTGGTGACGACATCGCCCGCCGCTGCTTCGATCCAATCGGCTTCGATCTTCGCGAGCGTGCGCGCGTAGAGACGGGTGGTTTCGGCAAGCTCTGCGGCGACGAGCCATTTCAAACCTTTTTTGTCGACGCCGGAACCCGGAAACGGATAGAACTTAATGCCGCGTGCGCCAAGGTAGTGATCGCCATCGTCGGCTTTTACGCCGATGTTGCCGAGCAATCCTGGCAGCAGCGCGCGATGAAAATTCTCGAAAGGCGGTTCCTTCGAAATGGCCGCTTCGGTGTTCCAACCGAGTTCACGCAGTGTGTCGCGCAACTGCCCGTGCAGATCGCGCCACTCACGCAGTCGCAGCCAATTCAAGAACTTCTCGCGGCACGCCTGCACTTGCTTTTTATGCCCCCCATCCTCGCGCAGTTCCGCTGCGAATTTCCACACATTCAAGAGCGAGAGGAAATCGCTCTTCGTATCCTTGAACCACTGATGCGCACGATCTGCCGCGTCGCGCGCTTCGAAGGGTCGCTCGCGCGGATCGGGCACCGAGAGCGCCGCCGCGATTACGAGCACTTCCGGCAACACACTCAGTTTCTTCGCTTCTACAAGCATGCGACCGATGCGAGGATCCACCGGAATGCGCGACAGCTCGCGACCAATGTTCGTGAGTTCGCCAGCTTCACTCAACGCGCCAAGCTCTTGCAAGAGCGCTGTACCGTCCGCAATCGCACGCGAACTCGGCGGTTCGATAAATGGAAACTCTTGCACGCGCCCGAGCCCAAGCGCGGCCAAGCGCAGGATCACGCCCGCGAGCGAGGAGCGCAAAATTTCTGGATCGGTGAACTCGGAGCGTGCTTTGAAATCCTCTTCGCTGTACAAACGAATGCACACACCTGCCTGCACGCGCCCGCAACGACCGCTTCGCTGATTCGCGCTCGCTTGCGAAATCTTTTCGATTTGCAGCATCTGCACTTTGTTTTTCATCGAATAGCGATTGAGGCGAGCGAGCCCCGTGTCAACAACGTAGCGAATGCCGGGCACGGTGAGCGAAGTCTCCGCGACGTTCGTTGAGAGCACCACGCGTCGTCCGCTCGATCCCGAGAAAATCTTCTGCTGATCTTGCACAGAGAGGCGAGAAAAGAGCGGCAGGATTTCGATGCCCGGTTTCAAGCGTCGACGCAGAATGTCTTGCGTCTCGCGAATTTCACGTTCGCCAGGAAGAAACACGAGCACGTCACCCGGACCGCGTAGCCACAACTCATCGATCGCGTCTGCAATCGCCTCTTCAATCCTCTCTTCGTCGTCCTCTTCCGTTTGCGCGGCGCGATAAAGCACTTCCACGGGATACGTGCGACCACTCACATGAATCAGCGGTGCGGGCTTGCCATGACGATCCTGAAAATGCAACGCGAAGCGCTCCGCATCAATCGTCGCCGACGTAACGATCACTTTCAGGTCAGGACGTTTCGGCAAGAGCTGCCGCAGATAGCCGAGTAGAAAATCGATGTTGAGGGATCGCTCATGCGCCTCGTCGATGATGATCGTGTCGTAGGCGTTTAAGAACTTATCGGTCTGGGTTTCGGCGAGCAAAATGCCATCGGTCATCAGCTTGATGAAACCGTCCTGCGCGCCCTTCTCCGTGAAGCGCACTTTGAAGCCGACGCTCACGCCGATGTCTTCGCCCAGCTCTTTCGCGATACGCGTCGCCACGCTGCTAGCGGCGATTCGACGTGGCTGTGTGTGACCGATCAAACCGTAGCGCCCGCGTCCTGCAGTCAACGCGATCTTCGGCAACTGCGTCGTTTTGCCAGAGCCCGTTTCACCCGTGAGCACAACAACTTGATGATTGCGAATCAACGTCGCGATTTCGTCCGCACGATCTGAGACCGGCAAACCGTCCGCATAAGTGATCGCGGGCGAGCGCTCAAGGCGCACGCGAAAGCGCTCCTCCGCGCGAAGCACCTCGGCTGCGAGTTGATCGGGTTTGATCTGCTTCGTTTTGCGCTGGATGCGCCAGAAGTCCGCGAGTAGCATCTTCTCTCGCGAAAGCGTCGCGACGGAAGCGTTCATCGCGCGCGGTCAGGGTCGTTTTTCATCGAAAAGATTCTACATTTGACTTTTTAGCGATATCGCATTTCGGCAGATTACGACGGATCGAGAACGCTATTTCTTTGCTTTACGAAAAATAGTTAATTGAGCATTTGCCCTTTATTTTTCGATTCATTGGTAATGATGTTGTTTTGTATCTGCGCGCTCGCTTCGCGTATTTCCACCCACTCCCGGCACGCGCACAATATTCACGATCAAGTGATAGCGCACGCAATCAGACTTTCCGTGAGCGATTTGCGTTGCAATGTGCGTTTTTCGTACGGGGAACCTGAGTGCGCGACATTTACCAGGAAACATACCTTCGCGACAAATCAAGCTACACGTGCGCTAGTGACTTTTTATTGACTCTGCTAGCCTCTTTCATTCGTCCGCAGAGCCACGCGAGTTCGGCGCGGCGATTAAGATAATTTACGACAAGAGAGTAAAGATGTCCCTCCTCCAAAAAAGCCTCGTCTCCTTTGCTCTGCTCTGCGCGCTGCTTTGCAGCACGCCAGCGCTAGCGCAGCCCGCGATTTCTCTGCCAACGCAAGTGAACGTATCAGTTGCGACCGGTTTGTCGAAATCAGTCAGCTTCAACATCGGCAACGCAGGTGCTACAGCACTCAACTACACCGTTAACCCGCAGACCACGGTGGTCATGTTTGAAGCAGGAACCACGGCTCCGATTAACGCTGGACTTGAAAGCACGGTCTACTCCAATTTGTCTCAAAATAACCTTTCCAACGCAAACTTTGCCGCAGATGATTTCGTGGTGATTGATCCGCTTCCTGTCGCGTCGCTCTCGGTGGAAGGGTTCACCAATTTCTCCGGCGCCTTTGCAGATTACGCGAACGCTGTCGTATGGAGCATTTATCCTGACGCAAACGGTGTGCCTGCCGGTGATCCCTTGATTAATCCGAGCGCCGCAGTGTGGACTTATGGGTCCCCGCTGAACGCTGCGGGCCTCACGGTGCCTATTCAAAACGGCCGGGTCACCTTGGACCTCGCCGCCGCTGGACAATCGCTGACACTTCAGCCTGGCCGATACTGGCTCGTGGTTCACACCCAATCGCCAAACCCAGCCGGATGGGTGCGCTGGAGTTCGCCGACGCCCACTGGTAACGCAGGTGTAGCGAGCCTCAATGTTTCGAGGACTAACACTGGCAGTTGGACGACTACCGCGTTCAGAGCCGCAGGACTTTCAGTGCGCATCACTAGCTCGTGTGGCGCGAGTTGGATAAGCGCTGTATCGCCAGCTTCAGGTAGCTTGGCACCCACAGGCACGCAGGCAACGTCTTTTGTAGTGAACGCCAGCGCATTAGCGATCGGCACATACACAGCGGCCTTGTGTATTCCGAGTAACGACCCCGCGAGACCCGTTGCGCTCGTTCCGGTGAGCTTAACCGTTACCGCGCGAGCATCTCTAAACATCGATAACAGCGACCCCGGAACGATTTTTGACGCGGCGACTGATGGCGTGCTGCTCGTTCGCTACCTGTTTGGCTATCGCGGCGCGGACTTGATCGCAGGCGCACGCGGCACGGGTGCGAGCCTGCGCGATGCGGCACAAATTGAAGCCTTTTTCACAACCTTCATTCCAGCGAACCAAGCACTTTCGCAGTTCGATGTGGATGGCGACGGCGTGGTGCTCCCGATGACCGATGGCTTGATGATCTTGCGGCGACTCTTGAACCCCGCTGCAAACGGCACACTCAGCGCCGCCGAACAAACCGCGATCACGGCGAATGCAAAACAAGGAACGCTGACCAATGCGCAAGTGGTTCAGCGGATCGAGGCGTTGAAGCCGTAGAAATGAGCTCTGTCATCGGTTGCATACGCGCGAACAAAAAAACTCACGTAAACCTAGCAATATATGGACGAAAAGCGCGTTTATGCATTTGTTGTTAATTAGTGATAGCCCCATATAGCCCCAATTAAATTGGGAGCTCGGCTACAAATTTGAATGGTTACTCGCGTAGGACGAGGGCATGAAATCGCGGTGACCAGTACCTTTGATCTGTTGCCCCGAGCGCTGTTTCGATCGAATGCTTACCGAGCTATAGCTCGCTAATAACAAATCCAGCGGTCGGCGCATCTGCGCGCTACCGCATGCGAGCGGGCAGACCGATTTGCGAGGAGTTTTTATGCCATTGGGCAATGGCACGAACACGCAGCGCACCAGACCCGTCGTCGTGATTCCGAGCGGCAGCTGCGCAACAGCCATTTCAACAGGCAACGCTCACACCTACCCACTGGTGAGTGCTGATGTGCAATGCTGGGGCGGAAGCTTTTCTGGAGAGCTTGGCGATAGCCACACCGCGAACAGCAATTGCCCGTTGCGGTGAGCGGACTCTCACACGTGCGCTGCGGTGAATCAAAGCGCCCTTACTTGCGTGGGATCGAATGGCAACGGAGGCATCGCTGATTCGTTTAACGGCGCCGCACTTTCGCCCACCGCTGTCGCGCTGCAGCTCACGCGAACGATCGTCTTTGGCGCTGCGCCGACACTGGCTTTGGGCGGCAATGGCACGGTGAGCATGACGGGGGGCATCAGGCAACCCAATCACGCGTTCTCAACCTTACTGCACGCTCGGCGCAACGACCCGCAACGAGCGTGGCGGTGAACGCCACAGGCACGCGGGTAACGCGATTTGCGCCGACGCGCGCGCCGCTATCGATCTAGTTGTAAGTAGAACATCCGTAATGCCTGCGTCGAGCACGAAAGCGCAATCAGCGCAATGAGTGCGACGCGCAGTTGCGCACAACAAGCTCATACAGCAAGCCGCACTGCGATGCAATAGTCCTTCCGATGCGATGGCAAAACCATAAAACAACGAAACAATGCACTTATGTGCCGCGCGTTGCGCAACGCTCGCACGAATGGTCGAAGCAATAGAACAACCGGGGAAAGCAATGAGTGATTTAAGTCGTACCAACGAAGGGTTGGTCGAGCGTTGTGGGCGTGCGAAGCGTGGCTTCAGTCGTTTCGCCGCTCGTCTCGTAATGCCGCTAGCGTCGCTTGCGCTCACACCATTTGTTGCCCAGGCACAAACGTTTCTCGGCAACATCCCTGTGAGCAATCAAGCAACTTCGGTGGCGATCAATCCGATCACAAACAAGATCTACGTTGCCAACTATCCCGATCGCAGCATTTCAGTGATCGACGGCGCGACGCACGCGACCGTCACCGTACTCGATACGTCTGGCACGTCCTTGGGCGAGTTTCGTCCCTCGGTGATCGCGATCAACACAGTAACAAATAAGGTCTACATCGCCAACGTCGGTTCAAACTCAGTCACCGTGCTCGACGGCGCAACCAATTCAACGACGCGCGTCGTCGTGGGCACTTATCCGAATGCCATCGCCATCAACCCGCAGACGAACAAGGTTTATGTTTCGAATGGCTGGGCATTGAGCGAAGCACAAGCCACGCAACCGGGCACGGTGTCGGTGATCGACGGCACAACCAATGCCGTGACCTCGATTCCCGTCGGCACCTACCCGCGATCCATCGCCGTCAATCCCATCACGAACAAGATTTATGTGGCGAACTACGGCAGCCCCACCAATGGTGCGAGCGGCGACATCACCTTGATCGATGGCGCAACCAATGCCACCTCAACAATCGGTGCAGGCGGCGCAGGCCCAGTCTCAATTGCGGTCAATCCGGTGACGAACAAGGTGTATGTTGCCAATGGCTTAGGCAGGAACTACACCTCGTACAACGCCAACAACAATCACGCCCAAACTACCTATGGACTCGACAATGGCAATACGAACCCGAACGACGATGCGCCTCGACAGCTTGCCGTAAATCCAGTCACCAACAAGGTCTACATCACTTCAACGGTCGGACGCTACATCGCCGTTGTCGACGGCGCGACCGATCTGCTTGACGATATCGTTTCGACTGGCAACCAAATCGATAGCGGACGCCCGAGCGGACTCTCCATTGACACGGTGCGCAACAAAATCTACGCAGCGACCATCAATACGAATGGATCGCTTCACGTGCTCGACGGCGCAACCAACACGTTTAGCTTGGTGACGGTCGGTTCAGGGCAAGGCGCGGTGGCGGTCAACCCGGTGACGAACCGGGTCTACCTCGTCACACCAGGTGGTTTAGGTGTTGTGGATGGTGCGACCAATACGACGAGCACCGCAACGACTGTCCCATCGCCTGGCAAAGTCGCAGTTAATCCGCTCACGAACAAAATCTACACGACGGCGACTGGAAACTCATCGGTCATCGGGTATGTCGTTGCTCTGGATGGTGCAAACAATGCGAGGCTCGATATTCCGATGGATCGCAACCCATCGGCGATTGAATTGAATCCGTTCACCAACAAGGTGCACGTGGTGAACAACAACGGAAGCGTGAGTCGTCTCACGACGATTGACGGCGCAAACAACACGCCGACCCACGTCACAGTGGGCGGTTCGCCCGTGGCGCTTGCGCTCAATATGCAAACCAACACCGCCTACATCGGCCACACCGGCGTTGCCTACATGACAGTCGTTGACGTCGCCACCAACACACCCACCAACGTATTGGTTGGCCCCAATCCGACCGCGCTTGCAATCAACGAGCTCACGGGTCGCGTCTTCGTCGCTTGCTCCGGCGCTAACTGGGTGATGGCGATGGATGGCGTGGTACCTAGTGGCCCGCAGATTCCAGTGGGTACGAATCCGGTTGCAGTCGCTGTCAATGCCTTGACCAATAAAGCCTACGTTGCGAACCTTGGCAGCGACTCGGTGAGCGTCATCAACGGCGCGACGCTGACCGCAACTTCCATTGCTTCGATACCAGCGCCGAACGCGATTGCAGTTAACACGCTCACCAATCGCGTCTACGTCGCGAACGGTTCTGCTGGAACCGTGACCGTGATTAACGGAGCGACCGACGCGGTAATCGCCACGGTCACCGTCGGAACGACGCCGCGCGCAATCGCAGTCAATTCGTTCAGCAACAAAATCTATGTCACCAACGGCGGCAGCAACAATGTAAGCGTGATCGATGGAATCACTAACGCCGTTAGCACCGTCGCAGTCGGTACGTCGCCGCTCGGCCTCGCCGTCAATCCCGTTACCGAAAAAATTTACGTCGCCAACAACGGTGCATCGAACGTCACGATCATCAACCCTGCAACTGTCACGCAGAGCACGCATTCGATCACCGTGAGCTCGCCGAGCGGCGCGTTCACCAGCACGCCGAATCCAACGCTTGCGCTAAATGTGTCGAACGCGTACAGTCCGAACGAGCAAGCCGTGCGTGTTGCGCACGCGCGTGTCGGTACTCGCGACGGCGCGCATGCGGCGGCGAGCGGCAGTGGCCCGTTCAATGCAGCGCTTTCCGGTTTGCAAATTGGCATCAACTACGTGTCGCTGTTCGCAATCGACGCGCTTGAAGGCAGCAGCGGCAACGGCTCGGCGTATCTCGCAGGAACCACAACGCTCATCGGCACGCCGAAAATTCACGCGATTGCGTACACGCCGCTCTGCGATTTCGGCACCTACTCCGCCACGGGCTCAGTGCCATGCACTCCCGCGAGCGCGGGCTCGTTCGTGCCGACCGTTGGCGCGACTGCGCAACTCCTCTGTCCGAGCGGCACGACGTCGAGCGCTGGTGCGTCTACCTGTACCGGCCCTGTGCTTAACGTCGATGGCAGCGACGACGCCACGAAGTACGACGCCGCAACCGACGGTGTATTGGTGATGCGTTACCTGGCGGGTTTCCGCGGCGCGAGTCTCATTGCCAACGCAATCGGTACAAACGCCACTCGAAACACCGCGCTTTTGGTGGAAACGCACCTCTCGAATAACCGCGTGCTTTTTGATGTGGATGGCGACGGCGTGATGTTGCCAATGACCGATGGCTTGATGATTTTGCGGCGTTTGTTGAATCCAAACCCGATCAACATGATGACTGTCGCCGAGCAAAGCGCCATTACGGCAAATGCGAAACGCGGGACGCTCACGGACGCGCAAGTGTTGCTACGGATTGAAGCGATGAAGCCCTAGCTTAGCCACAGTGCAGGTGTCCATTATTCGGCGCGAACAGCTCTCGCCGACGCCCTAGAAAACAGTGTTCTGATCAATATGCTCACTCAACAAATGCCCAATTTAATTGGGCGATTGAGCAATAAAAAGCATTTATCGATAAACCATAAAATTTATATAACTGCCCAAATAAATTGGTCATGTGTAGATTTTTTTATAGCGCTATAACAGGTAAGTTGAGTATTCGCAGGTGCACTAAACATCCACCGCCTGCGAACGTTTGCCCCAATTTGGCGTGGCACGAACCTCGCTATATTCCCAATGTTTCGCTTTTCTCAGGAGGAACAAGAAACATGAAACGACTATTTGCCGCAACGATCCTATCCGTGGCGCTGATTTCGACAGGCGTCATGGCGACCCCATTGCGCTGGGCTTCGGCCGGCGATCCATTAACCATGGATCCACACTCTCAAAACGAGGGTTTAACCAATTCGATGAACGGGCAGGTGTATGAAAAGCTGCTTCGCCGCGACAAGAAATTGCAGCTGGTGCCTTCGCTCGCGACCGAGTGGAAACAAACCGACCCGCTGACCTATGTGTTCAAGCTGCGCCCGAACGTTAAGTTCCACGATGGCAGCGTGATGACCGCCGACGATGTGGTGTTCTCCGTCGAGCGTGCTAAGCACGCAAACTCGCAGATTCGTGTGTACGCGAACGCAGTCGGCACACCGCGCAAAGTCGACAATTCGACGGTCGAGTTCAAACTCACCACCGTCAATCCGATCTTCCTCGACCATCTGGAAACGATCCAGATCATGAACAAAGCGTGGTGCGAGAAAAATAACGCAACCACGCCGCAGAACTTTAAGGAAAAAGAAGAGAAGTTCACTGCGCTCAATGCCAACGGCACCGGGCCTTACCGACTCGTGTCGCGCCAACCAGATGTGAAAACGATCTACAAGAAAAACGACACCTGGTGGAACAAGCACGAAGGCAACGTCTCTTCGGTGACTTTCACGCCAATCAAAGCCGATGCGACGCGCGTCTCGGCGCTCATCTCCGGTGAACTTGATTTCATTCTCGATCCGCCGCCGCAAGACGTTGAGCGTCTGGAAAAAACGCCGAACACGAAAGTGATCAACGGCATCGAAAACCGCGTGATTTTCATTGGTATGGATCAGGCGCGCGACGAGCTCCTCTACTCGAACGTGAAGGGGAAGAATCCGTTTAAAGATAAACGGGTTCGTCAAGCGCTTTACCAAGCTATTGACATCGAAACGATGAAGACGCGTTTGATGCGCGGCAACGCATTCCCAACCGGTGGTATCACACCGTCGCCACTGGGTGCGTACAACGATCCGGCGATTGAAAAACGTCTTCCGTATGACGTCAATGCTGCGAAAAAACTACTGGCTGACGCGGGCTATCCGCAAGGCTTTGAAGTCACGCTGCATTGCCCAAACAATCGCTACATCAACGATGAACGCATTTGCCAGGCGCTCGCCGCAATGTGGGCGCAAATCGGCGTGAAGATCAAGCTTGAAGCTGCGCCGCGCGCGATCCATTTCCCGCGTCTAGAGAAACTCGACACCTCGATGTACATGCTTGGCTGGGGTGGCGCGATCACCGATGCGGAAACCGCATTGACACCGGTGTTGCGCAATCGCGCGCCGGGCGGCATCGGCGACTACAACTACGGCAATTACAAGAACGAAAAGCTTGACGCTGCCGCTGCTGCATCGAGCAAAGAGCCGGATCCGAAAAAGCGTAAAGAGTTGATTTTGACCGCACTCAAAGCGCATAACGACGAGATCAACCATCTGCCGCTACATCGCCAGGTCATTCCGTGGGCGTCGCGTGCGAACGTCAATGTTGTGCACCGCGCCGATAACTGGTTCGAATGGGATTGGATCACGATTAAGTGACGTCGATGTCCATCGTCGACGCGCTTTGCGCGACGCGACGATGGAAACAGCGACGTCATCCCGGACCAGCGACACGAAGTTAGCGCCGATCCGGGATCCAGCATGTAATCCGCGAGCGTAGCTCGCAAACCAAAACAGGCCGCATAATGCGGCCTGTTTCATTTGGAGCGTCACATAATGAAGATGCGCGTCGGTTGGTTCAACGTCGAAAATCTTTTCACGCGCTACGCGTTTGCGCATCCGGATGCAGAAGGGCTTTCCTACGATCGTCAGGTGATCGCTGTGGGCGTGACCTCGCTCGAACACGGCGCAGCGGCCTCAGGTAACGCCAACACCGCGCTTGCCGGCATGCAGCGAGACAACACCGCGCGCGTGATTCTCGACATGATGCCCGATGTGCTCGGCGTTGCCGAGGTTGAGAATTTGCAAGGTTTGCGAATATTCAATCAACAGTATTTGTCGCACTATTTCGATCGGATTTTTTTGGTGGATGGCAACGACGGGCGCGGTATCGACGTGGCGATATGCGTGCGCAAAGGTTTCAACGCGAAAGTGCTAGGGTTGCGCACGCATGCGCACGAATCGCTCGAACCCAATCGCAGCGTTGAATGGGGTGTAGTGAGCGACGACGATGGCCCGATTTACCTCTCGCGCAATGCCCTCTTCTCACGCGATTGTCTGGAGCTTGATTTGGAAGTGAACGGCAAAGTCGTGACCTTTATGGCCAATCATTTCAAGAGCCAAGCCAAAGGATCGCGCCGCGACGCGATGCCACCGGATGAGTGGCGATTGCGCCAAGCCACGCGCGTGGCGGAGCTCGCTAACGAAGCGGCGGCTGCGGGCAAATTGCCGATTGTGTTTGGCGATTTGAATGTCGATACCGACAATCCACAGCGTGGACAATCGATAGCACCGGTGCTTGACTGCGGTCTGATCGACGCGTTTGCCGACACGCCGAAAAACGATCGTTGGACGCACTTCTTTATGATCGCGCAGGAAGTATCGCGACTCGACTACATCCTGCACGCGCCGCAACTCAAACGTATCGCCCGCGAAATCAATCGCAAAGGCATTTCGCTCAAATGCCAGCAATACCAAGGCGAGCGATACCCAACGGTTGGTTACGTCCACAACGCAGCGAGCGATCACGCAGGCATATGCGTTGAATTCGAGCTTTAGTCGCGCCATTACGGCGTTCGTCGCAATGTTTTCGTCGCTACGCAGTTCCAGCCAACACCGCGACATAATTTAACGCTGTTGTTTTCTCTGTAAGGAGTGTTCTTGTGAATTTCGTTGTTCGAACGCTGGCAAGCTGCGCAATCGCAACCGTATCCTCATTACTACCTCCAATTAGCGCTGCACAAAGCGAGGTGACAGTTGTCGAGTACTACAGCACCGTCATCGGCTCCTACTTCATTACCGGGCGTCCGCTTGAGCAGCAGTACCTAGACACGATCCCCGAGTTCAGACGAACGAATGCAACATTCACGGCATTTGTTCCAAACGCATCTTTACCTGCATCCATTCCATCAATCTGCCGATTTCAAGTAAAGCTTCTGCCCAGTGCTTTCTCCAGTCACTTCTATGGCTTGCCGATTGAATGCGATCTCTACAAACAACTAAAACTTCCAGAATTCATTGACGAAGGGCTTGACTTCGCAATTCGCGTTCCGAACGCGAGCGGGGTGTGTCCTGCCGAAGCGCCTATTGCGATTCGCAGAGCATTTCGTCCCACTACAACTGCCAATGCCGCAAACCATCGGTACACCACATCGCAAGCCACCTACGACTCGATGCTCGGGCTAGGTTGGAATGGTGAGGGAGTGGTTTATTGCACTACAAATGCAACTGACGAAACACCGCGTCCTACGTTCACACCTTTTGCCAACTTAAGCGGTTCTTGTGCAGTGCCGCGCACCGGTAACAGCCCGCTAACCGGCAACCCTTATCCAGATCGTCAGGGCACGATTGACGACGAGAAACAATGGCTTCGGTCGTATGCCGATCAGACCTATTTGTGGTGGCGCGAAACTCCTAACGTGACACTAAGCGCGTTTTCCTCGCCGCAGCAGTTGTTTCCCGCGCTGAAATCACCCACCCTCCTCTTTTCCGGAAATCTCAAAGATCGGTATAGCTTCTTTGAGTCTACCGCTGACGAAGAGCGGTCACGGTTGGGGCGAGTGTATGGATATGGATTTTCCCTTTTCGCGATCAGGCGCGCACCGCCTCGCGTAGCCGTTTTAGCAATTGTCGATCCCAACTCTCCCGCCGCGTTGTCCGGTTTGAAGCGCGGTGATCGATTGGTGCGTGTCGATGGGGTCGACTTCGTTAATGACAACACCCAAACCGGCTTAGTAGTGATCAACCGCGGGCTTTCGCCACCAACAGTTGGCGAAAGCCATGTTCTCGAATTTGCGCCTGCCGATGGCAGCGCGAATAGAATCGTTACGCTCAATTCTGCGGATCTGCCAATTGCGACAGTACCGCAGAGCAACGTCATCCAGACTCCGACGGGCAGGGTTGGATACGTCCATCTAACAACGTTCGGTCCGAACACTGCTGAAAAGGCGTTGGCCGATGCGATTGCAGGTCTGAATGCCTCCGGCGGCGTGCAGGATCTCGTTTTGGATCTGCGCTACAACGGAGGTGGTCAAGTGATAACCACGGCGCAGCTCGGCTACATGATTGCTGGGCCGCAGGCGACCGCAGGTAAACGATTCACTAAACTTACACAAAACGAAAAGAAGCCTTTTGGAGGCGATTCTGAGGTTCCGTTCGTGTCAACAGGCTCCGGTAACGCCGGAGGCGTGGCGGCGAGCGCGCAATTACCGTCGCTTGGGTTACGTCGCGTTTACATCATCACGACGGGCGGCTCGGCATCGGCAAGTGAATACATCATCAACGGGCTGCGCGGCATTGATGTAGAGGTGATCTTGATCGGACAAAGAACTTTTGGCAAACCGGTCGGCCAGTTCGTGGTCGACAACTGCGGCATGACAGTAAATCTCATCAATTTTGTCGGTGTGAATCAAAAGGGGGTGGGGGACTTTTTCGACGGGTTCCAGCCAACTTGTACGGTCGCGGATGATCTGTCACGCCAACTGGGCGATCCCTCTGAGGCGATGTTGGCCACCGCACTTTCTATGCGTGCCAATGGCGCGTGCCCTGCCACAAGCGCCGTCGCGAAGGCGGCGATTGACTCGGAGCGCGACGCATCTAACGGACTATCCGTCGCAGAGAGCCGGATGTTCCGCCCGACGGCCACCGTCAGGTTGGAACAAGGCGAAGCCCGGCGCGACCTAGGCTCACCGATTACGCCGCGCAAGCCGTTTGAAGTAAATCTCTCTAGCGAGGCTCGCTAAACTCGGTAGCGGATCGCATTCGTTTCACCCGTTTTACGAAACAGGGTTTAAGGGGACGGCAGTGCCGATCCCCTTTTTTATGCGCGAGGCAATCATGTACCCCAACCTTCTCCAACCGCTCGATCTCGGATTCACTACGCTCAAAAACCGAGTGTTAATGGGCTCAATGCACACGGGGCTTGAAGATAAGAGTGAGGACATTCCGAAACTCGCGGCTTACTTTGCTGAACGCGCACGTGGCGAGGTCGCGCTCATGGTGACCGGCGGTTACGCGCCCAACATCGAAGGTTGGCTCTCTCCGTTTGGCTCGCGCATGGCGACTTCGTCACTTGCGAAGAAACATCGCGTCGTGACTGATGCTGTGCATCATGAAGGCGGAAAGATTGCGCTGCAAATTTTGCACGCCGGTCGCTACGGCTATTCGCCGCTCTCGGTCGCGCCTTCGAAACTGAAATCGCCGATTACGCCGTTTACGCCGCGCGAGTTATCAGTGCGCGGTATTGAGCGCCAGATTCGCGCCTTCGTGCGCGCGGCTGTGCTGGCACGCGAGGCGTGCTACGACGGTGTGGAAATCATGGGCTCGGAAGGTTATTTCATCAATGAATTCCTCACGAGCTACACCAATCGCCGCACGGATGAATGGGGCGGTAGTTATGAGAATCGCATGCGTTTGCCGCTCGAGATCGTGCGACGTACGCGGGAAGCGGTCGGTCGCGATTTCATCATCATCTATCGTCTTTCGATGATCGATTTGATTCCCGGCGGAAGCACGTGGGATGAAGTCGTGCAGCTCGCGAGAGGCATCGAGAAAGCCGGGGCGACGATCATCAACACCGGCATCGGTTGGCATGAAGCGCGCGTGCCGACCATTGCGACTTCGGTGCCGCGTGCCGCATGGACTTGGCTTACGAAAAAGTTGAAGCCCGAAGTGTCGATTCCGGTGATTACCTCGAACCGCATCAACGTGCCCGAGGTTGCCGAACAAGTGCTCGCGGACGGCTGCGCGGATATGGTGTCGATGGCGCGGCCGTTCTTGGCCGATCCGGAGTTCGTGAAGAAAGCGCGCGAGGGCCGTCGCGACGAAATCAATGTTTGCATCGGCTGCAATCAGGCCTGTCTCGATCACATTTTCAATCGCAAGCGTTCGACGTGCTTGGTCAATCCTCGTGCATGCCACGAAACCGAGTTGGTTTACGTGCCGACCAAGAAGCGACGCAAATTCGCAGTCGTCGGCGCGGGCGCGGCGGGTATCGCAGCGGCGTGTGTGCTCGCCGAGCGCGGGCACGAGGTTGATCTCTTCGAATCGGCCGACAAGATCGGCGGCCAACTCAACATGGCGGCCACAATTCCCGGCAAGGAAGAGTTTCACGAGATGCTCAAGTATTTCGCGACGCGAATTAAGAAGAGCGGTGTGAACTTACGTCTCAACACGCGCGCTTCGGCAGACTTGCTCAAAAACAAAGGCTACGAAGAAGTCTTTCTCGCAAGCGGTGTCGCACCACGCACGCCGAAGATCGAAGGTCAAGATCATCCGAAAGTGCTCTCCTACGTCGATGTGCTTGCTCACAAAAAACCGGTGGGAGAAAAAGTGGCGATCATCGGCGCAGGCGGTATCGGTTTCGACGTCGCGGAATTCCTTGTGAAGGGCGATCATTCGCCGACACTCAACCTCAACACATGGCTTGCAGAATGGGGCGTGATCTCTCCCGAGCAAGCCCCGGGTGGATTGGGCAAACCACACATTCCTAAAACAACCCGACAAGTGACGTTATTGCAGCGTAAGTCCACAAAAATTGGCGCAGGATTAGGTAAGACGACTGGCTGGATTCACCGTGCTGAGCTCAAGTCACGTAACGTCGAAATGCTCTCTGGTGTGAACTACGAAAAGATTGCTGACGAAGGTTTGTACGTGACATTCGGGGAAAAACGTGAAAACGGCACATGGATCGAATGCGACACCGTGATTCTTTGCGCGGGGCAAGAGTCGCTGCGTGAATTACAAGCGCCGCTGGAAGCCGCAGGCGTGAAGGTCACACTGATCGGCGGCGCCGATGTCGCAAGCGAGCTCGACGCGAAGCGAGCAATCGATCAAGGCAGCCGCGTTGCGGCGGCGGTCGTCTAGCGCCGCCGCACCAAGGTTGCGCGGTCACGACACGGCGCGAATTCAAACGCGCTGCGGTGCACTGAGGGGTGGCGTGGTGCAAAACAAACGCCTACTATTGCACCATTCGACGGCAGCTTTCCCTTACGTTTACTCGGATGAAACGTTGCACGTCGCCAGCAGAATTCCATGAAGGAGGAACTATGAAAACCATGCATTCACTCGGCTTGGCTGCGCTCGCGGCCGCCGTACTCACCGCTTGTGGCAGCGGCAATGACGTATCCAGCGGGCCGGTAATCGATCCGCCGCCGGTCAATGCGCGCGGCACGATCGTTGCAAACCCGCCGCCAGTGCTCTCTGCGTTCACCGCTGCCGAATACACTGCGGCGCTTTCGGCGAGTGCAACGGGTCGCAATTTGCTGGCACTTGCAGGCACACCTAAGTGCGGCATCAATTTCCACTACATGGAGTACAACACCATTGGTGGCGCTAACGAGCCTACCAATGCCACGGGCGGCATCATGGTGCCCACTGGTAGCGATCCAGCTTGCTCCGGCCCTCGCCCTGTATTGCTCTACGCGCATGGCACTACGGTCGAAAAAGGCTACAACTTCGCGAGCCCCGCAAACGGCGAAACGGGTCTTATTGCGGCCATGTATGCCGCGCAAGGCTGGATTGTGGTCGGTCCGAACTATGCGGGCTACGAAGCCTCTCGCTTGCCGTATCACCCGTATTTAAACGCCGAGCAACAATCGAGCGACATGGTCGACGCTCTGCGCGCGGCGCGTAAAGCGTTCCCAAATATCGGCGCAAATGCCTCCGACAAACTCTTCCTGTCGGGTTACTCGCAGGGTGGCCACGTCGCAATGGCAACCGCGAAGGCAATCCAGGAGAAGTATTCGAGCGAATTCAAAGTTACAGCGCTCGGTGGCATGTCCGGTCCTTACGCGATGACGAAAACGTTGCAAACGGTGTTCGCGGGTGGAGTTAACGCCGGTGCAACGGTCTTCTCGCCGCTGATTTTCACCAGCTGGCAAAAAGCCTACGGCAATATCTACAGCTCGCCGAACGACGTTTACGAAGCTGCTTATGCAACGGGTATCGAAACCTTGTTGCCGAGCGCAACACTTAATTTCAACACCTTGTTCACGACCGGCAAGCTGCCGACCAAACTATTCGCAAGCGGCGCGCTGGTAACCGGCGATGCATCACTTAACGCGCTCTTTGCAGCAGGCATTGGTACGCCGAATCTAATTAAAGAAAGCTATCGTCAAGCGGTAAGAACGGGCGGTGCAACGCATCCGGTAGCCGTGGCCGCTGCAAAGAACGATCTGACCGGCTGGAAGCCATCGCGTCCTGTCGCGATGTGCGTTGGCGCAGCCGATCCGACTGTGTTCGCAACCAATACGACTGAGGCGGCCACTACGTTTACCGCACTTGGCGTGGGTCAACTCGTTCGCGTGTTTAACGTCGAAGACGCCACAACCGTCGGTCCGCAAGTCGCCGGTGCTTTCCAAGCTGCAAAGGCTGCGACGGCCGCAGATCCAAACGCACCGGGTGCAAGCCCTGCAGAAAAGGTCGTCCAGGCGTATCACGGCGGCCTCGTACCTCCGTTCTGTAACGTGGTCACGCGCGGTTTCTTCCAGCAGGTACTCGCCTCGGGAAGCTAAACAACTGCATTGCGATTGCCTCTGAGCGCGTTCTTTTTTAAGAGTCAACCTCAGCGGTAATCGCCCTATTAAAACGGGCATTAGTGCCCGTTTTTTATTATCTTGCTAGGATTTATTTTCGGCTCAATCGCCCAAATTTGCGGAGAGATTGAAGCAAGCGCTGGATCGTGTTCAGTGTTCAGTTTATGATTCGCTTCGAAGTAACGTTTACAGATCGCCCACGCCGATCACAACAATAAGTCAAAGAGAGGACTCCCCTGGCGACTGCCAAAGAAATAGATCGCTTCCTCGCCTCCGTCGAGCGTCGAGCGTTCAAACACGCCGCGTACACGACGCGCGACGACGAAGCTGCGCTCGACATCGTTCAGGATTCGATGATGAAGCTCTGCGACAGCTATTCGGACAAGCCCATCGAAGAGCTGCCGATGCT
>JBOFBL010000267.1:0-16178 GCA_051645545.1 Casimicrobium sp.
GCTTCCAGAACGCGTTTTGCGTGGGTGAGTTCGTCCAACGATGTACTCAATTAGGTTTGTAGCAACGCATACTGCGGTTGCGAGCAGCCCTGTGATCTCCTCCGAAGATCACGAACGAGAAAGCGGATGAACTTCTTAAGTCTTAGACCGCTTCGTCGTTCGCCGCATCCGTGCTGACCGCAGTCATGATCCCGCCGTCGCCGACGAGTTGCACGTAAATGGGGCTATAGGGTTCAGTTTGTGCGACGGTGATTAGCCGTTCGCGCGATAACTCCAAGATCGCGAGGAAGGTCACAATAACCATCGGCACATTGGCCTCTTCCTCAAACAGACTCGTGAATTCTACATGCACATTGGGTTTTAGCTTGCGAAGCACGTTCGACATGCGGGCGCGAACCGACAATTCGTCGCGCGAAATCATGTGATGCTTGTTTTGCTTCGCCCGCGCGAGAATCCAGCTCCACGCCTTCAAAAAGTCGTCGAGCTCCACGTCTGGAAGCCGCATGGCGGCTTGCTTCTGGAAGATGACGTGGATGATCGCGAAGTCGCGATCGGCCAGCGGCAAATCGTCCAAACCGGCCGCCGCAACCTTCATTTGCTCGTACTCAAGCAAGCGGCGAACGAGCTCGGCGCGCGGATCGACCTCTTCTTTTTCTTCAACTGGAGGTCGCGGTAGCAGCATCCGCGACTTAATTTCGATCAGCATGGCCGCCATCAAGAGGTATTCGGCGGCCAATTCGAAGCGTTGCGTCGATTTCATCGCTTCAACATATTCCAGATACTGGCGGGTCAAACTCGCCATTGGAATGTCGAGAATGTTGAGGTTTTGCTTGCGAATCAAATAGAGCAGCAAGTCAAGCGGTCCCTCGAAGGCATCGAGAATGATCTCCAGCGCTTCCGGCGGGATGTAGAGATCCTTCGGCATCTCCGAAATCGGCTGGCCGTAAATCTTGCCAAAAGCGTGCGGCAAAGTTGCTGCGACTTCGGTTTCGGGAGGGGTTTCTACTGTGTCCATATTCGTATTGTAGGAGCGACTCTGCCGCGAAAGATGCCGGCGTAGAGAAAACGATCATCGCGGCAGAGCCGCTCTTACAGTTTGACTACGCGACTTTCGGCGGACGAATCAAGGTCGGTCCAACCGCTTTTTCAATCGGTTCGCGCAAATCTTTACGTAACCCCAACGCGAACGCAATTTCTGCCGTGACGAACATCGGGCCGATCATCAAGCCCATCAAATCATCGACGAATGCAGGCTTCTTTTGTTCGTAGTAATGCCCGATGAACTGCAACACCCAACCGAGCACGAAGATGCCGACACCGCGAATCGCCCACACGCTCGTATCGAACGGCAACATGCTCTGCCCAATCCAAACGCACAGCGCAAGAAAGGCAGCAAGTGCAAGGCCGAGCCAAAAATCTTGCGACACGTAGTAGATCGCGGCGATCACTGCGAGCACGAGCGCAGGCGTCACTGCGACACCGCCCACCCAGGCAAATGCAGGTCGCGACAACAACATCACGACCGCTAGTACGATCAACGGAATACCCAAAAAATGAGTCACGATGTTTCGTTTGTCGCGATGGTACGCCGCATACATCGTCAAGTTTTCAACGCAGTTTTTCATAAAACTCCTCCTTGAGCGCTAGTCGATAAACGGAGCTACGAGTTCGACTTTGATGCGGTCTGGATCTTCGCAGAAAAGTGCGTAGTAGCCTTCGCCGCCTGCATACGGATGCTTGTCTTCGTAGAGCACCTGATAGCCCTGTTCTCGTACCCACGTGGTCATCGCATCAACCTGTTCGCGCGACTCGGCGTGGAACGATAAGTGATTCAAACCTACGCGTTTACGATGATACGCGGGCTCGAGAAATGCTGCTTCTGTTTGTACCAAAACGATGTAAGTGTCACCGAGCAAATAGCTCACGCCCGAAGGCCATTGCTGCGAAATTTCATAGCCAAGGCGACCGAGAAAACCGCTCCAGAAACACTTCGATGCCCCGAGCGACGAGACGTAGAGTTCGACGTGATGCAGGGTTCCGGAACGCGGCATCGGCGATTACTCCAGCTTTGCAAGCCCCATCGCGTCACGCACGTCACGCATGGTGGCTTCCGTGACTTCGCGTGCGCGCGCGCAGCCCGCGCGAAGCACGTCTTTCACATAGCCGGGCTTTGCTTCGATGTCGCGAATACGCTCTTGCATCGGTGCGAGTTCGGCTTTCACCGCATCGATTACCGGTTGCTTGCATTCGAGGCAACCGATGCCCGCCGTGGTGCAACCTTCGCGTACCCAGGCTTTGCGCGCCTCGTCGGAATACACCTCGTGCAGCGTCCACACCGGGCAGTCGTCCGGGTTACCCGGATCGGTTCGCCGCGCGCGCTTTGGATCGGTTTTCATCACACGGATTTTTTTCTCAACCGAATCTAGCGGTTCGCGCAAATCGATACCGTTGCCGTAACTCTTACTCATCTTGCGACCGTCGAGGCCGATGAGTTTCGATGTTGGCGTCAACAAGGCCTGTGGTTCGGGGAGAATCGTCTTGCGCGCGCCCGTGAGAAAGCCGTGCAACAACTCTTTTTCTGCGGCAGAAATCGAACCAGCGGCAGCTACGAGTGCTTTCGCTTTCTCGAGCGCTTCGGCATTGCCATCTTGGTTGTACGCGGTCTTCAAACCCTCGTACTCTTTTGCCCCTTTGCCGCCAAGCTTCTTAATGGCGGCAAGCGCCTTCTCTTCGAAACCCGGTTCGCGTCCGTAAATGTGATTGAAACGTCGCGCAATCTCGCGCGAAATTTCCAGATGCGACACCTGATCTTCGCCGACCGGCACTTTGTTGGCGCGGTACACGATGATGTCCGCCGTTTGCATGAGCGGATAACCCAAGAAACCGTAGGTCGTGAGATCTTTCTCTGAGAGGTTTTCTTGCTGCTCTTTGTACGTCGGCACGCGCTCCAACCAACCGAGCGGCGTGATCATGCCGAGCAAGAGCGAGAGCTCCGCATGTTGCGGCACCTGGCTTTGCAAAAAAATCGTGCATTGATTCGGATCAAGCCCTGCACCCAACCAATCGGCGACCATGTCGAAGGTGGACTTCGCCACCACACGCGGATCGTCGTAGTTGGTCGTCAAGGCATGCCAATCGGCAACGAAGTAGAAGCACTCCATCTGCGATTGCAGAGCGATCCAGTTTTTGAGTGCGCCGTGATAGTGGCCTAGGTGCATGAACCCAGTCGGGCGCATGCCGGAGAGAACGCGGTCTTTGAACATGAACAGTTAGCGATTAACGCCCGATAAGCGCGGTAAGGAACGAAAAACCGAGGTTGTACAGCGGACTCAAAATCGTGCCGAGAATCCCGGCAACTGCAAGCCCAAGTACGATAAACAAACCGTAAGGCTCGAGCCGCGAGAACTTATACGATAGCGGACCGGGCAGCAATCCAGCGACGATGCGTCCGCCATCAAGCGGAAGAATCGGCAACAAATTAAGCGCCATTAATCCAACGTTCCACAACATGCCCGCGCGTGCGATGGCGTCGACGGCATTCGATTCTGAAAATTTAAAGATGAGCGCCCAGCAGATCGCCATGAAAAGATTCGCGAGCGGTCCCGCCGCTGCGACCCAAATCATGTCGGTTTTTGGATTACGCAGATTGTTCGTATTGACCGGAACGGGCTTCGCCCACCCGAAAAACACGCCGCCGATCAAAAGCGTCAGCGATGGAATGAGTACTGTGCCAATCCAATCAATATGTTTCACGGGATTGAGCGTGATGCGACCGAGCATTTCAGCCGTTCGATCACCGAACATTTTTGCTGCGTACCCATGCGCCGCTTCATGCAAGGTAATCGCGAGCAGAAACGGAATAGCGTTGACCGCCAGCGTGTAGATGAATTGATCCATGCCCCAATTGTATTGCGCGGCGACTTTGTCACTTTTTTACGGCATTGCCCAGATTAATTGAGCAGCTGCGAATGGAGCTCACGAAAAAAAACCGCTCATATAGAGCGGTTTCAGTCAGTGTGTGCCTTGAAAGTTTGTGTTTTCTAGGTAGCGTGTGAAGAAGTCAGCTTTCGCGAGGCGCTGCGTCATAAGTGCTTAGAACTTGTGGCGCAGCGAGAATTGAACGCAGTTCACGTCTTTACCCGCGCGTTCGGAGACGCCGCCCAGGAAGCCGTTGCCACCGCAGATCGATTGTGCGTTGCCGTCGTTGTCAATTCGCGTGAGTCCCAAATTAACGTCGGTGCGTTTTGAGAGCGGATAGGTGTAGAGCGCGCCGTAGGACTGCACATCTGCATCGGTGTTGCGGCGATCATCCGCTTTGGAATAACCGACGGTCAGCGTTCCCACGCCTAGCGGCACGCGCGCACCCATGTGATAAACGCGAAGGTCTTGTTGCAAGCGCGGCAGGATACCGGTATCGACAAGGATACCCGGCACACCGGCGGCGACGAGTCCGGCGCGAAGCTCAGGCCCCGACGAAGGATTCGGCTCTTTAATTTGCATACCGAGCGCGAACAGATTGGCAAAACCGAAGTTATAGTTTGCGCCGATTGCTAAGGTGTTGAGCGATTTTTGCCCTGCGCTGTTGCGACGTTCGTTATAGCCAACGCCCGCACCGAAGCGCGCGGATTGGTAACCGATGTTGGCGCCAATCAACGATCCGTTCTTGGTGCCGGCAGCGCTTTCACCCGCCGCGTACATCGCACCGCCAAAGAAACCGTCTTTTTCGATGCGATACAGGAGCGAGTTATCGACACGAATATCGATACCTGCAGGAATCGTGGCGAGTTGTCCAGGTTGGCTTGCGCCTTGGAGCGAGAACGCATCCCAACGCGCAGTAATCTCAAAACCAGGGGTGTATTGGCGACCGGCGAGGATCGCGCCGACCGGCGTGATCAAGCCCACATAAACCTGGCGATCGAACAGGCGATTACCAAGGTTCACGCCGATCGAGGGGCCAATGGCCACGTTGGTGAGCGCAGCTTGCACCGCAGGCGGCAAACCAGCAGTGATGCGATCAGGCAATTGATTGCCGCTCGCAGCTCGATTGCTAATACCACCCGTGTCGCCTTCGAAACGCGCTTCCATCGTGAAGGTGGCTTTGAAGCCATTTCCGATGTCCTCAGTGCCGCGAATACCAAAGCGGCTGCCTTCCATGATGCCGCTGGCCACTTGCGTGACGCTGCCGCCTCTGATGCCTGAGATATGGTTGATACCGACATCGACAACGCCGTAGAGCGTTACGTTTGCCGATTGTGCATAGACGCCGCCCGCGCAAAGCGCGCTTGCGACTGCGGCACCGATCGCGGTTTTGCGAAGCGTGTGAGTTTTGATTTTCATGGGGCCTCCTTCAGATTTTTCGTTGCGTCCGCTCCACCATCTCAGACGCATACGAGTATTCGTGTTGCACTCGATTGTGGCACGGAACGCACCAAAAACTGCGGGGCGCGAAATCGCCAAAAAGTTCAAACGCAATGGGTGTTGTTGGCTTGCAACCCCGTGTGCGAGGGCTACAAATATTGCCGACAAAATCTCATCCAGCCATACAAACGATCGCCCAATTTAATTGGGGCGTTGTTCAATTATTTATTTCTATTGATATTAAAAATAAACTACCCGCTCACCCAATCAATACGGGCGAGTGGGCGGATAGCTCATTCTCTCTAACGCGCCGGCATCAAGCTCACCGGATCGGTCGGTCGTCCCTGTTTGCGCACTTCAAAATGCATTTTGTTCGCCGAGCCGTCTGACACTTCGGCGAGGCGTTGCCCCAGCGTGACACGTTGCTGTTCTTTGACGAGCACTTTGTCCGTATGGAAATAAACACTCACTGTTTCTTTCGCATGGCTCACCACGATCATTTGTCCAAACCCGCGTGGCTCTTTGCCCACATAAATCACTTTTCCAGGTGCCGCTGCGACGACGGGCGTACCTGCCTTCGCTGCGATATCGATGCCTTTCATCGGCGCCCGTTCGTTGAACTTGCTGGCGATGCGCCCGGTGGTGGGCCAGGTCCACACCACACCGTCGCGATCGACCCCATTGCCCGGTTTGATCTCCGGCTCACCCGCAAGCGATGGTGTGTTCGCGTTCGCAGCAGCGCTCGTGAGCGGATCGCTGGTTGTGATCCCCGTGTTCGGATTCGCAGGCGCACTTGCAGCGGTCGCCGGTTGCGTGGGCGGCCGCACCGTGGTTTCGCCACGCTGCATTTGCGTCACTGCGGCATCGCTGTACGGAACACGTTGCGCACGGGGTTCCGTCACGCGAGGTGGTTCCGGCGTGATGACGAGCGGTGCGGGCGATGCGGTGATCGGCGTGCCCGACGTGGCAGGCGGGGCTGAACGCGAATCGTTGGTACCCGCCTGCGCAGGCTGGCCGACAATCGGCGTGACGCTCGTGATGCTGCCCTCGGGCGGACGCAGGCGAATGACTTGTCCTTCGCGAATCGTTTGTCCTGCAACGAGCCCATTCCAGGAGGCAAGCGCATCGACATTCAATCCGTTATTCACCGCAATTCGATAAAGCGTTTCGCCTCGCTGCACAACGTGAAACGCCGAGCCCGGTGTGTTGCCCGGTTGCGCGCCGGAGATGATTGGCGACGATGGTGTTCCAGCAGGAGGCGCCGAGCGCTCGGTGATTACGGTGCCCGGCGCAGGCGCGGTGACGACACCCGAGGATGGTTGCGGCGTTTGCGATGGTTGCGAAAGCGGCGGCAAGGGCTGCGAAGGTGGCAAAGTACGCGGCGGCGCACGCTCTGCAGAACGGTCGATCACCGGTGCGGGCACGCTGGTCGTGCAAGCCGCAGCTAAGAGCGACACGCCGATGGCGGTTGCCAGCGAACTAAAGTGCTTGGTATGCTGAAACATCTATTCCTGCCCTGATTTCAATGGAACGAACACCACGTCGTCGAACGCCTGTTGCGCGAAATTGTCCCCGGTTCTTGTGACTAACGTGAGGCGCTGGCGTTCCGGTGACCCGATTGGAATCACCAGCCGTCCGCCGTCGGCGAGCAACAGCGGCAAATTCGCAGGCACCTGCGCCGCCCCCGCAGCAACAACGATGGCATCGAATTGGACGACATTCGAGGTCGCCTCTTGGCCGTCGGCATTGCGCACTTTCACATTATTTGCGCCGATACCCGATAGCGTTTGCCGCGCCTTTGCGGCGAGCGCACCGATGCGCTCGATGGTGTAGACCTCTTTAGCAAGGCGCCCCAACACGGCCGCCTGATAGCCACAGCCCGCGCCAACCTCTAGCACGAGCGACAAATTTCGTCCAGCGCGCGCGAGCTCGCAGGAGCGCGCAACGACGTAGGGCTGCGAAATCGTTTGCCCAAAGCCGATTGGCAACGCGGTGTCTTCATAGGATCTCGAGGCAAGCGCCTCGTCGACAAACAAATGGCGCGGCACAGCACTCATTGCCGCGAGCACGACTTCATCGGCAATCCCCTGCTCGCGCAAGCGCGCGATCATGCGCAGGCGCGTGCGCTCGGAGGCCATGCCAATGCCTGCGGCGCTTCTCGATATGGTGTTCATGAGTTATTGGTTCCGAGCCACGACGACACGGCGCGAAGGTGCGCGTACTGGGTAAGATCGACAGACAAAGGCGTCACCGACACGTAGTTTTCTGCAACTGCGCCGAAATCGGTATCGGGGCCTGCATCGGCGGCTGGCCCTACGCCGCCGATCTTCCATTGTTCGATACCGTCTTTCGAATACACGCGCTCGACTGGTTCAGCCTGATGGCGTTTGCCAAGCCGCACCGTGCGATAGCCTTTGATCGATGCGTAAGGCGCGTCGGGAATGTTGACGTTTAACAACCACGGCGCGCTTGGCGGCGTTTTCATGACCCGCTCAACGAGTTCACGCGCAACGCGCGCGCCGCTCGCAAAGTGTTGCGAGGGTTTGTGCGTCATCGAGAGCGCAATACCTGGAATACCGAGCAAATAGCCCTCCATCGCCGCCGCGACGGTGCCCGAATAAATCGTATCGTCGCCCAAATTCGAGCCGTTGTTGATTCCAGACACCACCAGATCGGGTTTGAAATCGAGGAACCCGGTCACTGCAACGTGCACACAATCGGCGGGTTTGCCATCAATGAAATAGAAGCCATTCGCAGCGCGCTCAATCGTAAGCGCACGATGCACGGTAATGGAATTAGAGGTTGCCGATCGATCGCGCGAAGGCGCCACGACGGTGACCTCGGCAACCTCGCGTAGAGACGCCACGAGCGCCTCAATGCCGGGCGCTTGGTAGCCATCGTCGTTAGAAACTAGAATCCTCACAGATCAAAATTATAGAGAGCGCATGTGAATGTCCCCGCGAATCGAGCGATCGCGCAAGATTTCGAAACCCACATGAAACGTTTTTGAGACCGCCACCCTACCATCATCGCGAGCGCTCTGCGCTCAAGCATGCGCCCATTTATGCGCTGCTTATCGTTGCCGCGACTTTGCCGTTTCTCGCGCTCGTCTACAAGGCGCTTGGGCGTGGCGAAGTCGCTAGCGGTGCGAGTTTCATCAATCATTACGCGAGCAGCGTGTTGCCAGGCTACCTTGCCAACTCAGCCGCGCTTGCAATCGGCGTCGCGCTCTTTGCGAGCGTGATCGGCGTGGCTTGTGCCTGGCAAGTCGAGCGCTACGAGTTTCCAGGACGGCGCTGGTTTTCATGGGCGCTTTTGTTACCGATGGCGATGCCCGCCTATGTGTCGGCGTATGCGCTATCGGACTATTTTCAATTTAGCGGACCGATGCAAACGTGGTTGCGCATAACGTTCGCTTGGGGCAAGAACGATTATTGGTTTCCCGAACTCGCGTCGCTTCCGGGTGCGCTCTTTGTATTTTCGCTCGCTTTGTTTCCCTACGTGTACCTGCTCGCTCGCGTATCGTTCGCCGAGCGCGGTACTGAACTTTTCGAAGCGGCTCGCACCTTGGGACTCACGAAACGACAAGCCTGGTGGCGTGCGGTGTTACCGACGGCGCGACCCGCAGTCGCCGGAGGCGCGTTGCTCGTTGCAATGGAAACGCTCGCAGACTTTGGTACCGTGAGTTATTTCGGCGTCGAAACACTAACGGTTGGCATCTACCGCGCTTGGCAAAACATGGGAAACCTCGTGGCCGCGGCGCAGCTTGCACTGTCATTGCTCGTTATCGTCATCTTGATTGTTTGGCTGGAGCGACGTTCTCGTGAGCGCGCGCGCTACGCGAGCGGTCGCACGAAGCGCAATCCGCGCGTTGCGGTTGTACAAGGTACGCGTGCATGGCTGCGCACACTCGTATGTGCGCTACCGCTTGCGCTCGGGTTCGTGCTGCCGGTAGCGTTATTGCTTCGACTGATATGGCGCGACACCGATGTCGCATTCAACGCGCAAGCGCTCACCTGGGCAGGCAATACGCTTTGGGTAGGACTCTTCGCTGCCGCAGTAGCCGTGGTCGTCGCCCTATGGCTTCAAGGTCATGCACGACTTGCCAAACATCGCGTCGCTGGTTTCATAGAACGGCTCTTGTCGTTTGCGTACGCGGTGCCGGGTGCAGTGCTTGCCATCGGGATTTTGCTGCCGCTTGCGTGGCTTGATAATCGTTTAATCGCCTTCGCTAAAGCCACGTTTAACGCCAATCCTGGGCTCATCCTTACCGGCAGCGTTGCCGCCCTCGTCTACGCCTCTGCGCTTCGCTTCTATGGCGTGGCGTCGACCAATATCGCGGCCGGTTACAGCGCCCTGCCTTCAAGCTTGGACGACAGCGCGCGTGTACTGGGCGCGAGCAAGCGTGAAACTTTTCGTCGCGTGCATTGGCCGATCCTTCGTCGCGCAAGTTTTGCCGCGTTGTTGTTGTTGTTTATAGATACGGTGAAAGAGCTTCCGGCAACGCTCACGCTACGCCCCTTCAATTTCGATACGCTAGCGACGGTGACCTACAACTTCGTGAAAGACGAGCGCCTCGCGGAGGCAGCGCTACCTTCGCTGATGATCGTATTGGTAAGTCTGCCCGCCATTTGGTGGCTGGCAAGAAAGCAAGATGACTAAACACTCAGACGTTCTCGGCGGCATGACGCCCACCGCTTTCATGCGCGAGCATTGGCATAAGCGCTTACGCGTGATTCGACAGGCGATTGCTGGATTCACCGATCTGCTCTCGCCGACCGAGATGATGAAGCTCGCGACACTCGAACACGTCGAATCGCGCTTGGTGATCCGAACCGGTAAAACGTGGACGCTCGAACAAGGCCCATTCAAACCGTCGCGCTGGAAGTCGCTGCCCGACAAGCATTGGACACTGCTCGTGCAAGGGCTCAACTTGCATGTGCCCGCCGCCGATCAACTGCTACGCAAATTCAACTTTGTGCCGCATGTGCGATTGGACGACGTTATGGTTTCGCTCGCCGCGCCGGGCGGCGGGGTCGGGCCGCACTTCGATTCTTACGATGTGTTTCTGTTGCAAGGCATGGGCACGCGCCGCTGGGGGCTTTCAACGCAGACCGATCTTGAGCTCGACCCGAATGCGCCACTCAAAATCCTGAAACGCATGAAGCCAACCGAATCGCACGATCTCGTCGCGGGCGACATGCTTTACCTGCCACCGCAAGTCGCGCACGATGGCGCCGCCGTGCAAACAGAGGGCTTCTGCACAACCTATTCGATCGGTTTTCGCGCGCCGACGCGACAGGAAATTGTCGATGCGTTTGCACATTGGGCAGTGGATACGACAGAGGTCGAAGGGCGACTCGCCGACCCTGAACTCGCAGCGACGTCGACACCTGGCAAGATTCCCGTGAGTTACGCAAAGACAATTGCCGAGGCAATCGCTGAACTTCGAATTGACAAAGACGCGATCGCTCAATTTGCCGGTTGCTTCGCCACAGAACCTAAAGCGAGCGTCGGCTTTGTAGCACCAGTTGATCCGTTGTCACGCGCCGCATTTGCGAAACTCGCGTTTAAGTCGGGTGTCCAAATCGATCCAGGCGCGCTTTGTGTGTACGACGCAAAACATCTCTTCATCAATGGAGAAGCGTTTGAACTCATGGGTGACGTGGCGTTTTGGCATACGCTTGCCGATCGGCGCGCAACCGCTGTTCCGCAAACGCTTGCGAAAGAAACTATCGACGCACTCTACGATTGGTACGATGAGGGTTGGTTGCATCTCGCATCGTCTTGAATCATCTTGATGGGTCATGCAAAACGAAGCGAAAAACGAACAGGCTCGCCAGCTACTAAGTTGGTCCGATAACGCTCAAGCGATCGACGAGCTCATCGCGCGCGCAACGCGAACGATTGACGTCTTCGACAACGATTTGCGCCTGCAAGGGTGGGAAACACTCGCACGCGCGAGCGCGCTGCGTGACGCAATGCACACGCGAAATGTGCAAGTGCGCATTGCGCTACTCAGTGCGCGACATCTACCGAGCGAGTTCCCGCGATTACTCCAATTGCTCAAAACGCACGGCCATCGGCTGACCCTCCTCGCGGCTCGAATCCAGCCAAAACCGGAGCATTTTTTGGCTGTTGCAGACCGGCAACATAGTATTTTTCGCCCAATTTTGGTGCAATCACGTGGATTTGCTAATTTTGAGAATCCAGCAAAATCAACTACTTACGCGCATGATTTTCAAGTAATTTGGCAGCATGGCGGCTCGCGAATGTTTCCCGAGGCGTTTGGACTCTAAAGACCGCTATTTTTGAGCCCCGGGATTTCGATATACTGTCGATCCTCACTCAGTTTCACCCCGGTTTCGCTCACTGGTGTGGTCTCCACTGAGGGAGATTCTCCTTAAGGCACACACATTCGTTAACGACTCACGTATTAGGAAATAGAAATGAAAAAGTCCCTCCTGGTCGCCGCGCTTGTTGCGGTCAGCCTCGTAGCTTGCGGTAAGAAAGAAGAGCCGAAAGCGGCTGCACCGGCACCCGCCGCTGCACCAGCTCCTGCTCCGGCAGCTGCTGCGCCTGCTCCGATGGATGCTGCTAAAGACGCTGCTGCTAAGGCAGTTGACGCTGCTAAAGATGCTGGTTCCAAGGCAGTTGATGCTGCTAAAGATGCTGGCGCTAAAGCTGCAGATGCAACGAAAGACGCAGCTGCAAAAACCGTCGATGCTGCTAAAGATGCTGCTGGCAAAGCTGTTGATGCTGCCAAAGATGCAGCCAAGGATGCCGTGAAGAAGCCTTAATCGCTTCAAGTTAACGTCACATCTAAAAGCCGGTCGCAAGACCGGCTTTTTTTATGTGCTTCGCGAATCAGTCGGGCACAGCCCCCATCACGCTCATGCAGGCGACACAAGCCAGGTGCGCAGTTCGCGAAGCGAAGCAACTGTTTCCACGTTGTCGGGTAAGTCATGCGCCGCAATTGCCGCGAGATCGGGCACCCAATGCGTGCGTGCGCCCGACGCAACGGCTGCGCGCAGTCCCGGCAGCGAATCCTCAAACGCCCAACAATCGCTCGTGCGAACTTTCAACCGCTTCGCAGCTTCGAGATAAAGATCCGGCGCCGGTTTCCCTTGCGCGACCGCGTCGCGACCGACCACGTGATCGAAGAAATGATGAATGTCGGCGCCACGAAGTTTTTTATTCGCCCACGGCGTTTCAGTTGATGTTGCTACCGCCATGGGTACGTTGAGCGCGGCAAGATGCGCCAGCGTCTCAGCCACCGACTCTTTCGCCGGAACGCCTTCGCTGACACGCTGCAAGTAGTCGCTCGACCAGGCTTGCCAAAACTCTTCAAGCGGAAAGGATTCACCTAAAGCTTCCCGAATGACGACCGAACCGCCGTCGCGCCCGAGTCCGATCAAGCGCTGCGCTACATGATGTGGAAAGTCCACGGAGAGCTTCGCCGCTGCATGTTCAAGGCTTGCGAGTGCGACGCGTTCGCTATCGATAAGCAATCCATCCATGTCGAACAAAATTGCAGCCGGTTGAGAGCGAAGCGTCATTGCGTGAGGGCGAAATAAAGTGGTGAAAGGAACGCGAAAATCGACAACCAGCTACACTACAAACAGCCCAATTTAATCGGGCGAAAAAGCAAATTATTCAATTTATCGAAAATAGCAATAAATTGCATTATTGCCCAATTAAATTGGGCGCCGGCCGTCGTAGCTTTACACACTTATCCACGCACTACCTTCTCGCTGCGTGGCAACCGATACTTGCGCTGCTGAGGCTCTGAGAACCGCTGAAAACGCTTCAATCACCAGCGCGGCATCGTTGTTTTGCTGACTTAAATGTGCGCCCACCACGTGCCGAAGCTTGCTCGTCGCAATGCGTTCAAGCAACGCCGCAGATACACGATTGGAAAGATGACCGAAGCGCCCGCCGATACGCGCTTTAAGCGACGCCGGGTACGATGATCGCGCAAGCATGGTTTCACAATGATTGGCTTCGAGAAAAAGCGCTTCGCAATCGGTGAGCATCGCCTCGATATGCGGTGTCGATTCACCGACATCGGTAAGCACGCCGAAGCGCACGTCGCCATCGGTGAACACCATTTGCGTTGGCTCGCGGGCATCGTGCGGCACCGGAAACGCATTGCATTCGATGTCGCCGATGACAAACGCATCGTGCGAATCGAACCCGCGTACTTGCACGTCGTTCCAGAGCGACTGCGTGGCACTCAAGGTGCCAAAGGTCATCCACACCGGAATGCCGAGTTCGCGAGCAACACGCGGCGCGCCGCCCACGTGATCGCTGTGTTCATGAGTGACCACGATCGCGTCGAGCGTCGATAAGTCAAAGCCCAATCGCTCGGAGCGTTTGGCGAGTTCGCGCACAGAAAAACCGCAGTCCAGCATGACTGCCGTGTTATCGCATTCGACGATAAGCGCGTTGCCTTCGCTGCCGCTACCGAGGCTCGCGAAGCGCAAAGACATCGCGCCTACTTAAGCTGCTCGTGGAGCAGCGTGACGATCCGGCTTGCGGTCGACGATTCGTCCGCCTGCCCCGATTTGTCGAGAATACTTACCGCTGTTTTGCCACCGGTTTCTTTCACCGTGATGCGGTATTGCTCAACAGTAGATGTATCCGATTGCCAGAATTTCAGGCGATCAAGCACGCCGTCTTTCTTGCTCGTTTGATCGGGATCGGCGTAGCGAACGAAATACGTCCCTGCGGTGCGATCGCGATCAACGACGGTGAAGCCGACGCGATCAAGCGCAAGCCCAACACGACGCCACGCGCGGTCGAAGCCGTCGTCCATGGAAAGCGACGTGCTCTTGCCATTTTTCACAATCGTCGCCTGATCGACGCGAGCTACAGTCGCTGCAGGTGCCGCCGTTGCAGTTACAGCGAGTTGCTGCGCGACTTCGCGCGACAGACCGAGATAGAACATCATGCGCGAAAGAATTTCGGCTTCGAACTCAGGCTCAGGCTTGCGCGGTTCCCAGCGGAAAATCGCATTGCCGCCTTGCGAACCGATTTGCTTTTCCTCCATGCCGCGATGCGACACGTAGACCTCAGTGACCGACGGGCTTACACGCTCAATACGAACGCGATACTTGTCGCGCGTGCCACTCGAATACGCAGCGTCGAACACTCTGCCAATCGTGCGACGAATCACATCGTCTTGAATGCGCGCACGATTCTCGGCCCAATCGGTTTCCATAATGCCGATGCGTGGATCGTCAACGATCAAGGTTAAGTTAAGCGAAGTCCAAAAGTCGCGAAGCTTTGCAAACACATCGTCCGCACTTTGGTTCACCACAAGCCAGCGCTCGGTTCCTGCGCGCTCAATCTTGATGCCTGACTGCGTTGGTAACACGCCACGCGAACCCGCGAGTGTTGCTGCGCGCGTCTGCGCGTTCACGCCGGAGAGCGTGGCCGAGCCGGTGACCTTGTAGCGTTCATCGTATTTTGGCGGCGCAAGATCCGGCGGCACTTCAAGCGCCGCGCCCGGCGCAGCGGTGCGGTATTCCACGCGCTTTGCCTCGAACGGATTTAAGCTCGACAGCGAGCTGCAGCCGCTTAAGCCCGTTGCGAGCAACACGCCCAACGCCGCGTTGCGATAAATCTTCATGTCAGAACGAATGGTCATAAACTAATCTGTGGTTCGTTGGAGTGTTACTAAAGGTTTAAATCAATCCGGATTGACGCATCGCCTCTTCGACGATCGGCTCGAAAGCCTTCGACAACGGCGTCATCGGCAAGCGCGCTGTCGCACCACATCGCCCAAGTTTCGCAAGCACCCATTTCGCAGGAATCGGGTTCGCTTCGACGAAGAGTTTGAAATGCAGCGGCGAAATCTTATCGTTGATCGCAAGCGCCTCTTTAATGTTGCCGGCCAGCGCATGGCGATACATATCCGCCATCGGTTTCGGCGCAACGTTGGCCGTTACCGAAATCACACCATCGCCACCCACCAACGTCAACGCAAGCGCCGAATCGTCATTGCCGCTATAGACTGCAAACGCCTTTTTTGGTTGCACTTCTGCGCGCACGCGACGCAGAAGCTCAGTACCGCGAGCAAGATCACCCGTCGCATCTTTGATGCCCACGACGTTCGGCAACTGCGCGAGTCGCATCGTCGTTTCAAGACTTAAATCGGCAACCGTGCGACCGGGCACGTTATAGAGCAAGAGCGGTAGGTCTACTTTCTCGACCACCGCTTTGAAGTGTTGATACAAACCTTCTTGCGTTGGTTTGTTGTAGTACGGCACGACCGATAAACACGCGTTGGCGCCAACTTTCTTAGCAAACTCAGTCAGGAGTATGGCCTCCGATGTCGAATTCGCGCCCGTACCAGCGATCACCGGGATTCGCCCTGCTGCGTGCTTCACAGCCGTTTCGATCAGCAAACAATTTTCATCGAGCGACACCGTAGGCGATTCGCCCGTGGTGCCGACGATCACTATCGCGGCGGTACCCGATTCGATATGCCAGTCGATCAGACGTTTCAATGCAGGAAGATCAAGCGAAGTGTCTTCGTGCATTGGCGTCACGATAGCAACGAGGCTACCGCGAATGGGGGTCTGATGAAGGGTGGGCATGAAAATGGACGAGTTTCAGAGGGAAAAAGGACAACACGTAAGTTTATCGCACCGTAATCGCATGACAGCTTTCTGGGCTTGTTTCGACGGCGTTCTCTCGTAAAATCACTGGCATGCGACCGCGTTTAAATTTTCTACAAACGTCCATCGGCAAGCCCACCGATGCCATTTCCTCGCGGCGTAGTCGCACGCTGCTCGGCGCATTCGTTGCGCTCG
>JBOFBL010000268.1:0-1636 GCA_051645545.1 Casimicrobium sp.
AGCGCGAAATCTTGCCGATCTGCACGCGGGCGCGATCGAATTTCATCGCTTCGCGAAGTTTTTCTTCGACTTCGCGCTGATGTTTGCTCGATTCCATATCGATGAAATCGACGACCACCAAACCGCCCAAGTCGCGCAAGCGCAGTTGACGAGCGACTTCTTCGGCGGCTTCGAGGTTCGTATTGAACGCAGTCGTTTCGATGTCTGCACCTTTGGTCGCGCGCGCAGAGTTCACGTCGATCGCAACGAGCGCCTCGGTGTGATCGATCACGATCGCGCCGCCGGACGGCAGATTTACTGTGCGACTGAACGCGCTCTCGATTTGATGTTCGATCTGAAAGCGCGAGAAGAGGGGTACGTCGTCGCGATAAAGCTTCACGCGATTAACCATGTTCGGCATCACGTGACCCATGAAGCCTTTGGCTTGCTCGGCGATCTCTTCGGTGTCGATGAGAATTTCGCCGATGTCTTGCGTGTAGTAATCGCGGATCGCGCGAATCACCAAGCTCGACTCTTGATAGATGAGCTCGGGTGCCTTAAGCGATTTCGCTGCGCCGTCGATCGCAGTCCAGAGTTGCAGCAGGTAATTCAAATCCCACTGCATTTCCTCCGCCGTGCGACCGATACCGGCCGTACGCGCGATGATGCTCATGCCATTGGGCACATTGAGCTGCGCCATGGTGTCGCGCAATTCGTTTCGCTCTTCGCCTTCGATGCGACGCGAGACACCGCCGCCGCGCGGATTGTTCGGCATCAGAACGAGGTAGCGTCCGGCGAGCGAGATAAAGCTCGTGAGCGCCGCGCCCTTGTTGCCGCGTTCGTCTTTTTCGACTTGAACGACGATTTCGGAGCCCACGCGCAATGCGTCGGCGATCTTGTTGCGATTCATCTCGCCATCGACGTTGACGACGGAACGTGCGATTTCTTTAAACGGCAAAAAACCGTTTCGTTCGGTGCCGTAATCGACGAAGCAGGCTTCGAGCGATGGTTCGACGCGGGTGACCGTGCCTTTGTAAATATTGGATTTGCGTTGCTCTTTGGAAGCGGATTCGATATCGAGGTCGATTAGTTTTTGACCATCGACGATAGCGACGCGAAGCTCTTCGGCTTGCGTGGCGTTAAACAGCATGCGTTTCATGCGACTCACCTCTCGTGTCGTTTGCACGACCGAGGCGAACAAAGATGCGACGAATCAGCGAATGCGCGTTTAGCGGCGGAACTTAAGCGACTGTGAATCGAAAAACGATTGACTAGTCGAAGAACGCCCTGCGCGGGTTTGACTGGAAGAGTGTCACGACAATGCCCATTCGGCCAACTGCGTTAGACGCATGGGCGAGCACGACCGCGCGGCGTCAGTAGGCGAGGCATAACGCTCTCGCGCCTGTGCGGCGGTATCGGTGAGGGCAACGAAGGCGCTTACGCGCGGGTTCATGACGATTTATTCTTCTCATTGATGCGCCGACTGTTTAGGTTCACAATCGGCGCGTCGAATTCAAACGCTTTTCGCTAACTGGTGCCGTCGCATCAACGAGCGGCTCGGTAGCCAAACTTCTAAAATTGCCGCTTTACTCGGTGGCGGCGAAACCGTGCTTCGGATGCGTTTCGTGGTGTTGGCGGCTTGGGTAGCGGTGGCTAC
>JBOFBL010000269.1:0-7023 GCA_051645545.1 Casimicrobium sp.
ACACGGCTGGGATTGCGATCAAAGCTGCGAGAAGGGTTGCATTCAAAGTTTTCATTTCAGTTTCCTTTTTTCATAAGTGGAGGAGGGAAGTCTTTGTTTCTTGATGTGATCCAGAGCTTGTTTTCTCGTCGTCACAGGATGCAATGTAGAGGCTCAATCTGGCATTCAACCGACGCGAGGATTACAAATTTGTAATCGCGAAATGTCTTCGTTTCTGACAACATAGCGTTCATATAAGAAGGCGAAAATTCCATTCGCGAAATTCCACGCGTGGGGTAACTGTCACCATGAGAATGCTGGTTGTCGAAGATGAAAAAAGGCTCTCTGACTATTTGGTCAAGGGCTTGACCGAACACGGCCATGTGGTGGATGTGGCGCCCGACGGCATCGAAGGCAAACGTCTTGCAGTGTATGGTGAATACGATGCCATCTTGCTCGACGTGATGTTGCCGGGTGTCGATGGCTTTGGCGTGTTGAAAGCGCTGCGTGCTGCGAGTGATCCGCAGAAGAGCACGCCCGTATTAATGCTCACAGCACGCGACAAACTGGATGATCGTGTGCGTGGTCTTGAAGAAGGTGCCGACGATTACCTCGTGAAGCCTTTCGCGTTTACCGAACTCCTCGCGCGCCTCAACGCAATTACGCGGCGCGCGACAGCGGGCGTCACTAACGGCGCGCAGGCAACCTCGCTCGCGGTGGCTGATGTTGAGGTTGATCTCGTCGCGCGCAGAGCGACGCGCGCGGGACAACGCCTCGATCTCACGGCGAAAGAGTTTTCGTTACTCGTGCTTTTGCTGCGCCGTCGCGGACAAATTCTTTCGCGCACCACGATTGCCGAGCAAGTGTGGGACATGCATTTCGATTCCGAAACCAATATCGTGGAAGTTGCTGTGCGCCGCTTGCGCACCAAGCTCGACGATCCGTTCGACAACAAATTACTGCACACCGAGCGCGGCATGGGTTACGTGCTAGAGGATCGTGCCGCATGAACGCGAATACGAAAACGCCTTCGACGGCGCCCAACTATTCGATCGAGCGTCGCTTATCGAGTCGGCTCGCATTGCAGGTCGCTGCGGTGCTCGCGATCATGAGTGTTGTGATCTATTGCACGGCGCACATGCTCATGTGGCGTAAACAAGATACCGAGCAGACGAAGAAGATTGCGGTGGTGAGCGACATCATGCGCGAGGCCGCAGCGGAAGGCGGCCTTGCACAACTCGCGCGCACGGCGGAGATCATGGCGATGCGTCGCCCAGGCACGCGCCTTGAGATCACGCGCGCTTCGGGCGAGGTGCTCTACCGCGATCCTGACGATGGTCCGTTTAAGTTGTCGAAACACACGCGCACGCAATCATTCTCAGTCGATCTTACGTCGTACAACATTGGCGTGCTGAATGGCTCGTTCACCATCGACGTCGAATACGACGAGCATTTGATGGACGACTTTTTTTGGGCGCTTGTATTCGTGCCGATCGTGGGCGGCGTGCTCGTGTGGTTGAGCACCGCGTGGCGTGTGCGCCGCGAATTGCGCCCGCTGCAAGTGCTTGCGAAACAAACGAAGCGCATTTCGCCGCAACATCTTGATGCGCGTTTGTCGCTGCCCGCGGTGGCCGAAGAACTCGCACCGTGGGTCAATCAATTCAATGCGCTCATGGATCGTTTGCAAATTACGATCGAACAGCTCGAAGCATTCAATGCGGACGTTGCGCATGAATTGCGAACGCCGCTCGCTGCGCTCATGGGCAATACCGAAGTCGCGCTTGCCCGTGAGCGTACGCCGCGCGAGCTGCGCGAGGTGATGCAGGGCTCGCTCGAAGAATTGCGCCAACTCTCCGATATGGTCACCGACATGCTGTTTCTCTCTCGCGCCGATCGTGGTGCGCAGGCGCGGCGTGGCGAGCCGAAGCCGTTGCAAGCAATCGCGGCGCGCGTGGTTGAGTTTCACGAATACGCGTTCGAAGAAGCGGGCGTGAGTGCAAAGATCGAAGGCGATGCAGCGATTGCGGTCGATGAACCGCTGCTGCAGCGCGCCTTGTCGAATTTGATTGGTAACGCAACACGTTTTGCTGAACGCGGCTCAACGATTCGTGTGTGTATCGAGCGCGAAGGCGAGGCAAGCGTTCGCGTCGCCGTTGAAAACAATGGTCCGGCGATTGAACCGAGCGCTATTCCGCGACTCTTCGACCGCTTTTTCCGCGTCGATTCCGCGCGGCAAGAATGCGGCACCCATCATGGGCTCGGTTTAGCGATCGTCAACGCCATTGCGCGCATGCATGGCGGACATACTTTCGCGCAGTCGGCGAATGGGACCACGCGTGTAGGGTTGACGCTTGCAACGGCGTAAATCGTCGTAGGCTTGGTTTTTGAGCACTTCACGGAATCCGATAAACCACAAGTAATCGCCAGAAAACCATTGCGTTCCGGGAAAACCCTCGTATCATGCGCCTTCTCACGCATCGTCCGCGCGTTGTGCAGCGACGATGGGGGTTAAGAAGTTCATTATTCGAAAGGAACGCACATGTTTGACATGATCATCCGCGAGGTCGCATCCAAGTTTGGGCTGGGAGATAAAGCAGGGCCCTTGGTACAAATGCTGCTGGCCTACATGACCAATAGCCAGACCGGAGGCCTCACCGGCTTCATCGACAAATTCAAAAACGCCGGGATGGGCTCGCTCGTCTCGTCGTGGCTGGGCGGCGGTGCGAGCGCGCAGCCGATTTCAACGTCGCAAGTCGAACAACTCTTCGGTGGTTCGGGTGGCTTGCTTGGTATGCTGACCTCGAAGCTTGGCATTGGCGGCTCTGCGGCATCGGGCGCGCTGTCGTTCTTGTTGCCGTCGATCATTGGCAAACTCACACCGGGCGGCACGATTCCCACGTCGATCCCGAGCGACGTGATGGGGTTCATCGGTAGCGCGAAAGACATGTTGGGCGGTGGTGCCTCGGCGCTTGCGGGTGGGGCTGCTGCAGCAACTGGGGCTGCCTCCGCCGGAGCCAAATCAAGTGGCGGCATGATGAAGTGGGTTTTGCTTGCAATCGCTGCACTGGTTGCCGCGTATTTGTTGAGTCAATGCACAGGCAAAGCACCTGCACCAGTGGCACCCAAAGTAGAAGCGCCAAAGGTCGAAGCACCGAAGGTAGAAACACCTGCGCCAGTGGCAGCTGCACCGGCTCCTGCGCCAGCGGCTACAGTAGAAGTGCCTGCGGGTGCTGGTGTGTTGACCTGGGTATCGAACAGCATGCCTGCGCTTAAAGTTTATTTCGACACCGGCAAAACTGATGTGCACAGCGATTGGGCTGCGAAGTCGGGCGAACTCGTCTCGTTCCTGAAAGCGAATGCAACGGCGAAGGCGGTGGTCTCTGGCTTCAACGACCCAACTGGTAATGCCGCAGCGAACGCCGAGCTCTCAAAGAACCGTGCAAAGGCAGTGGCCGCAGCGCTCAAAGCCGCAGGCATCGAAGAGGGTCGCGTTGAATTGCGCAAGCCCGCCGACACAACCGCAGGCGCAGGTGCTAGCAACGCCGAAGCGCGTCGCGTGGAAGTGACGATCGAGAAGTAGTAAGCCGCACTCGTTACGGCAGTTAACAAAAACGGACGCTGTGGCGTCCGTTTTTTATTGGGAGAACACCTTCGTATCGCGCCCAGCGTTATCCGGAAGCGTTCGGCGGCATCGCGATCAGTGTTGAATACACGCAAAACGCATTTGAGAAATCACGCCGGAAAGCGACGACGCGTGGTCGAGCAATAACGAAAACGTTTGCGTCGTGTGAGCAACGAAGCCTTCAATCGTTTGGGAAAAACCGCGAACATAGCCGCGCAGCGTGGGCGACGGGATCGCATAAGCCCAGGTCATTAAACAGCGTTGCGAATAACCGAAAAGCACACACCGATGATTAAAACGGCATGAACGATTGTCTGCGTTAGAACTAAACAGATTGATCTCAGTGATCCCAGGAATATTGCAAGAATATTCTTAATTGCAAATGTAAATTTAACGATAAAGCTTGACCCTGTGCATGGCGCACTGCAAGAATCCGCACGGTAGTTTGTTTGCTACACGAAAAAGTTTTGGGGTTTCACATGAGTATTCGGGGATCAGTTCGCAACTGGATAGGTAACTTTGCAGCTTGCGTTTTGTTGATGGGTGCGCTCCCTGCAGCCGCCACTTTATCGATTACAACAACCAAGACGTACGACGGCACGGGAACGTGCTCGCTCGACGCGGGTCAGAATAACGGGCAGGTGTGTACGAACGACGAAGTTCGCTACAACGTTGCGTACCAAGTAACGCCACCGCCGACAAGCCAGTCCGATGTAACGATTACTTTGACGATTCCAGCGGCCGAACCGTTTAGGTTTTCAACCGGCTCACCCGGAATTGCTGCTTGCCGAAATTCACCGGTAATTGACGCCACAGGAAAAATCGTTACGTGTGTTCTGCGCGGACTTGCACCGAATCCCGTGAATGGCCCGATCTCCACACAAGCCGCCGACATTTCGTTTGATGTGTTGACTAGCAGCGCCGCGCAAAACGGTAGTGTCTTGACCGCGCTTCAGTCGGTCATCACCTCGGCAGAAAACACGACCGGCGATTCCTCGAACGGCCCCGGTGTCACGGTCATTGCTCAACCGCAGGCAGATCTTTACAAGACCTACATTGGGTTCTTCGCTGCTCAACCGCGACCGGCGGGGTGCCCGTCTAGCGAGACCTCGGGTATCACTTTGCGTTTCCGCGTGGGCTTGAACCTTGCAAACATCAAAGGGCATGAAGCGCTGGCCGACGGCTGGAGCTATACGGAAAACCTTAGCGGCATCGCACCCAATGCGTGTATCGCAAGCGTGCCTAACTGGAACGCAGTGTCGGGTCAAACGCCCTGGCCCCCAACGGGTGCACAAAACCCAGGCGGACTGAACACTGGTGGTGGAACCTACACATTTACGCAAGGTAACGGCACGCAAACGATCACCGCTGGAAGTGGCGCGAATGCCCCAAACACGTCAGGCGACGTTGTTGGCACTGCTGACGGGAATACGCGCGTTGTCGCGCTGCATGAAGTGCGCATTTGGGTGCCACTCAACGAGGCACGCGCTGGCCCAGACAACTGCCTGTTCTCTGGTTCGAATGTAATTACTGGCTTTGATCCGAATGGACGCTCAGGAACCAGCAACTTTGGCGCTGGCACGGAGCCAACTGCGAACAACACATCGGCGTTTGGCCCAATCTCACTGTGCGCTGGATCGTTTGAAAAACTATTTACTTCGAACACCAAAGGCCAGTCGCAACCGCTTTTCCAAAGCCCGCCGAGGATGTCTAATGAGGTCATGGGCCCAAATGATTTTGTGGACACGTACATCGTTTGGAACAACGAAAGCGTACTGGACGTTCGTACATCGCTTTGCGACAAATGGGACAACCGCAAGATGCGAGTCGACCTGCTTGACCCGGCGCTGCATCGAAGCGGCTATGGCGGAGCCTTAGGAACCACTAGTAACTACCGCTTCCAATCCGTCCCTGCGAGCGGCGCGATGACCGCCGACACATCACCAGCGTATACGCACATTTGGGTAAGCTCAAGCGGACTAACTCGGGGTCCAACCAATACGAACGGTGAAGTGGAGTATGGATTCGTCGGCGCGGGTAACTACGCCGATACCAACCTACGCGCTCTTACCTGTAACGACGGCGACTCGACGCTTGCTGCTGCAGCAACAGCAGGTGGCGCAGGCGCTGTTTCCGCAACGGTCGTAAGCGCGATACCTACAAGCGGATGGGTTACTCAGACCTTCCTCAAGGCAAACCCAAGTCTGGTGCCATACGTCAATTCCGTACGCATGAATGATTTGGTTGTACCTGCTGGCGGCCTGATGCAATTGTTCACACATCTGCGGACACTATCCGCCGATCCTTTCACGGCGGCAATTTGGCCAGATGGAACCATCATCCCGAACTTTGGCGCGTTCCAAAGCAACTCGCCTTCTCAATCGGGCGTAGCCCCGGGTACAACTGCCTGGAGAAACAGCACGCGCGGATTTATGGGTAACGACCCGCTGGCTGTCGCTGTCGGCACCGGAAATGCGCTGTGTACGACGCCTTTGCCCGGCGCGTATTGCGATGATGGCTTCACAGACCGCTTGCGCCTCGCCACGGAAAGCGTGGGCATTCGTAAAGGCATCTTAGGCTCTGATCCGGTCGGAGGGCCGTTGAGCGACACGCCGGTCGTGCCGAAAACCAAAGGGGATATCTTTACCTACCAACTTTGGCCCGTGCTTACGGCAAAGTCGCAGGGCGTAACGATCGACAATGATTTGATCTTGATCGACACCCTGCCCGCCGGCATGAAATTCGTAGCGGGATCGGCAACTTTTAACGGCAATCCGATTCCAGCGGCAGACATTGTCGTAATCGACAACTCAGCCACATTCGCTGCATCAACAATTACCATCCGTATTCCGAATCAGACGGCGGTTGCCACTGGTGGCGCAGTCATCCCGCCCGTTCAGTTTGACGCAGAGATATTGCTCGACGACACGGCTAACGTTGCTAACCGCCAGTTGATTAACACGGTAGTTATTCGTGCATGTGCGCCAGGCGCTGCAGTTGCTCCTGGAACAGGCGCCGTGACTTGCAACGATCAAACAGCAACACAAACCGAGGCGGAGCGCACAGCGCAGCGCACAGTGGTCCTGGCCGCAACCGGCGCCCTGATCGTCCAGAAAAGCGTCATTGGTGACCCCATCAAAGAAATCGGATCTACCTTCACGATGGGGCTGCGATATATCAATGCCGGCAGCACCGATGTCGCCGAGCACCGCCTGATCGATATTCTTCCCTACAACGGGGAGCCAAATCGCGGAAATCCGGACATCGTCGCTGATGCGACAAACTTCTCGGGAACGAGACCACTCGCAAACGTAGTGACGCCCTCGGCGACTAACTACCAAGTGTTCTACACGACCGCTGCACCAGGCACAATCGATGTGAATCCAAAGTGTCCGAGCAATACGGGTGCGGGACCGGGTGCG
>JBOFBL010000270.1:0-1262 GCA_051645545.1 Casimicrobium sp.
TCAACTTGTTGTTTTTGTACGCGACGATGTTGGTGCCCATCGTAGACACCGAGCCCATGCCGATGGTGTAGCCATCCGGCGCAGCCCGCGCGATCTCTGCTGCGCCGATGGAGCCACCCGCGCCTGCTTTGTTTTCAACGACCACCGGCTGGCCGAGAATCGGCGCCAATTTGGTGGCCATGATGCGCGCAACAATGTCGGTCGAGCCACCCGGTGCGAACGGCACGATTAATTTGATCGGCTTGTTAGGATAGGCTTGCGCGAAGGTGACGGACGCGGCGAGTGTTGCCGCGATTGCGGTCAAAGTTTTTGCAAAACGCATGGTGATGGATTCCTCCAGGAAAAACAGCCGTAAGTGTAGTAAAGCGCGGCGGTCAAAAAGGTAGTGTTAACGCGGGGTCGACTCGCATAAATTGCGCCCTGAAATCGTCCTGAATTCGCTTTAAGGCGACAGCGGTGTCTGCCTCGAATCGGAGCACGATCACGGGCGTTGTGTTCGAGGGGCGCGCGAGACCGAAACCGTCGGTATACTCGACGCGCAGGCCGTCGATTGTTGCGATGCGCGTGGCGCTCGTGAATTGCGCCTTCGCTTTGAGTTGTTCCATGAGTTTGAAATGTTCACCTTCTGCGCATTTCAAATTGAGCTCGGGTGTCGACGGCGCATTCGGTAAATCTTCGAGCACTTTGCTCGGATTCGCCGACTTCGAAACAATTTCAAGCAAGCGCGCGCCGCAATAAATCGCGTCATCGAATCCGTACCAACGTTCTTTGAAAAAGATGTGGCCGCTCATCTCGCCTGCGAGCGGTGCACCGGTTTCTTTGAGCTTCGCTTTCACAAGCGAATGCCCGGTCTTCCACATCAGCGGTTTGCCGCCGTGATCGACAATGTATTTGTCAAGCAAGCGCGTGCATTTCACGTCGTAAATAATTGTCGCGCCGGGGTTGCGCGAAAGCACGTCGCCCGCGAAGAGCATCATTTGTCGATCCGGGAAAATGATCTCTCCGGACTTCGTCACGATGCCCAAACGATCGCCATCGCCATCGAATGCGAGCCCCAGTTCGACGTCGGTTTCTTTCACGACTTTGATTAGGTCTTCAAGGTTTTCGGGCTTCGACGGATCGGGATGATGATTCGGAAATGTGCCGTCGATGTCGCAAAACATTTCCACCACTTCGCAGCCCATTGCTTTGAAAATCTTTGGTGCGAGCTCGCCCGCTGCGCCATTGCCGCAATCGACAGCGATTTTCATCGGTCGCGCGAG
>JBOFBL010000271.1:0-9928 GCA_051645545.1 Casimicrobium sp.
ACGCATCGTTCGTGTTCATCGTGAGCATCGGCTCGGGCTCGTGACCGTAGAGTTGCGGCACACGACCAGTGCGACTCATGCCATGCCATTGATCACGCAGGCGACCGGTAGTGAGCGCGAGTGGATAGCGTGCATCGACGGCGTCAGCAACGGCTTTGTATGGCGTGACTTTGAATTTCGCTTTGCCGCTTGGTGTTGGGAAAACGCCGTCTTCGTAGAGGCGGGCTTTACCTAGGCTGCGCTCGCCCTGAGTTGGTCGTTGGGTCGCGCTTTCGTCACTCAACATACTTTCAGTCAACGGCCACTGCTGCGGGCCTCGCGCATCGAGCATCGCGTAGCTCAAACCCGTGATGTCGAGATCGCGACCGCGCGTGGTTTCGCGGTGTTCGTTGAAGATGGATTCGGGGGAGTCGTAGGGGAACAGTGTGGCCCCCTCCCCCCCCGAGGGGAAGGGTTGGGGAGAGGGGGATGGTCGTACATGCACACCTGTTTGCGAAACTTCGTTCACCCTCTCCCCTACCCCTCTCCCCTCAAGGGAGAGGGGACGTAACCGCTGTTCCAACCGCCGCGCAAACTCAACCACGATCTCCCAATCATGCTTCGCTTCACCCGGCGGCGGCAACACGCTGTTGACCTTCGTGATGCGTCGTTCCGAATTCGTAACGGTGCCATGCTTCTCGCCCCACGTACTCGCGGGCAAGAGCACGTCAGCAAGCTTTGCCGTTTCTGTCGTCGCATACGCCTCTTGCACGATCACGCACTCGGCATTCGCAAACGCGTCGGCAACGCTCGCAAGATTCGGCATCGATTGCGCGGGATTCGTGCAGGCAATCCACAGCAACTTAATCTCGCCATGTTTCACCGCATCGAACATCTCAACGGCAGTTTTTCCAGGTATCACCGGAATACGTCCTTCAGGAACGCGCCAGAGTTTTTCGATTTCTGCGCGATGCTCGGCGTTCACGACATCACGATGACCGGGCAACAGATTCGCGAGCCCACCCGTCTCGCGACCGCCCATCGCATTCGGTTGCCCCGTGAGCGAGAACGGTCCCGCGCCCGGCTTACCGATTTGTTGTGTTGCGAGATGCAGATTGATGAGCGCTGCATTCTTGTCAGTGCCGCTTGTCGATTGATTGAGCCCTTGGCAATACAGCGAGAGCGTCGCCTTCGACGCCCGCCACCATTGCGCGAGTTGCACAATCGCCTCTTCGCGCACGCCGCAGATACGCGCCGCCCATGCAGGCGTGCATTCGCGCACGCTCGTACGAAGCTCGGCGAAACCTTCCGTGTGCGCTGCGATGTAGTCGCTCGCGACCGCATCTTCCCAAATCACCCAGTGCATGATCGCGTTGAAAAGCGCAACATCGGTGCCTGGAAGAATCGCAAGATGTAAATCGGCGGCGCGCGCTGTTTCCGTGCGACGCGGATCGATACACACCACCTTGAGCGAAGGATTCTTCGCTTTTGCGTCTTCGAGTCGTCGATACAAAATCGGATGCGCCCACGCCGTGTTGCTGCCTGCGATGACAATCAGCTCTGCGTGATTCAAATCGTCGTAACACGCGGGTGGTGCATCCGCACCGAGCGTCGCTTTGTAACCCGTCACAGCGGAGGACATGCACAACCGCGAGTTGGTATCGACATTGTTAGTGCCAATCAAGCCTTTCGCGAGCTTGTTGAATACGTAGTAATCCTCGGTGAGTAGTTGCCCCGAGATGTAGAAACCAACACTGTCGGGGCCGTGTTGCTCGATCGTCGTTGCGAATTTCTCAACGAGATAGTCGAGCGTTTCGTCCCAACTCGCGCGCGCGCGGTGCCCATCACGTGTGCGACGAATTTCGGGATGGAGCGCGCGGCCGTAGGGCGTCGTCGTGAGATGAAGCGTGCTGCCCTTCGTGCAAAGACGACCAAAGTTTGCGGGATGGTCAGGATCGCCGCGGACGGCGGTAATGCGTTTGCCATCGGTCGTAGCGATGACGCCGCAGCCCACACCACAGTACGGGCAAGTGGTTTTAACTTCGCGCACGGCAACCAACTAACTGTGGGAGCGCGCTTGCGCGCGAATACCCGATTTTGGGCGCGCGACGCGATTGGAAATCAGCGCGAACACTTTCGCGCGCAAGCGCGCTCCCACAACCTGTTTTCTACAGTTGCACGAACACATCGCCCGCTTCAACCTTCACCGGAAAGCGCTTCGTGCAACCGACATCCGGTGCAACGGCTTCACCGCTCTTAAGCTCAATCGTCCAATTGTGCAGCGGACAGGCCACGCGTTCGCCGAACACGATGCCTTGCGAAAGCGGCCCGCCTTTGTGCGGGCACTTATCCAGCAGGGCGAACACGACATCGCGGTCATTGCGAAACACAGCGACATTGCCGCCGTCCTCATCGCTACGCTCGACCACGCGCGCGCCGAGCACCGGCAGTTCGTCGAGCTTGCAAACAAAGCGCCAACTCAAGTGGGTCTCAACGGCACTCATAGTCATTCTGCTGGTACGGCGTCGGCAATCGCCGTCGATGTTAGGGGCTTGATCGGAATAAATTGCCGCGTATCGACGCGCGCTTTGTCGAATTCAAACCAAGGATCAGGTTCGCCATCGAGCGAGAACTGCAAACGCTCCCAGAGCGCTTTGCGATTCTCCGCGTCATCGAGCACTTTCTTCTTCACGTAGTCGAGTCCGACGCGCGCAACGTAGTGCACCGTGCGTTCGAGATACCAACCTTCTTCACGATAGAGCTGCAAGAACGCGCCCGAGTATTCGAGCACTTCCGCTGCCGTTTTCACTTTCACGAAGAACTGCGCAACTTCGGTTTTGATGCCACCATTGCCTGCGACGTAGAGTTCCCAACCCGAATCAACACCAATCACGCCGACGTCTTTAATTCCGGCCTCAGCACAATTTCTTGGGCAACCCGACACTGCGATTTTTACCTTGTGCGGCGCATACATTCTCCAGAGCGCGTACTCCAAGTCTTTACCCATCTGCGTCGAATCTTGTGTGCCGAAGCGACACCATTCCGAGCCGACACAGGTCTTCACCGTTCGCAACGCTTTCGCATACGCGTGACCCGAAGCCATACCGATGTCTTTCCACACGTTCGGCAAATCTTCTTTCTTTACACCGAGCAAATCGATGCGCTGACCGCCCGTGACTTTCACCGTTGGAATCTTGTACTTGTCGACCGCGTTGGCGATACGTCGCAGTTCATCCGCCGTCGTCTCGCCGCCCCACATGCGCGGGATCACGCTGAACGTGCCGTCCTTTTGAATATTGGCGTGGGCGCGCTCGTTAATGAAGCGCGATTGCGGATCGTCGATGTATTCCTTCGGCCAGGTCGAGAGCAAGTAGTAGTTGAGCGCTGGGCGACAGGTCGCGCAGCCATTCGGCGTGCGCCAGTCGAGATACTTCATGACCTCGGGCACCGAGAGCAACTTGTTCGCTTTGATCGCGTCGCGCGCTTCCTGATGCGTGTGATCGGTGCAGCCGCACATTGGCTTCATCTTGGGTGTCGCGCTGTAGTCGCCGCCCGCAGTGAACATCAAGATTTGTTCGACGAGTCCGGTGCAAGAACCGCATGACGAAGATGCTTTCGTGTGCTTGCGAACTTCGTCGAGCGTGAAGAGCCCTTTTTCTTTGATCGCTTTGGTGATCGAGCCTTTACACACGCCGTTGCAGCCGCAGACTTCGTCGCTGTCTTTCATCTGCGCGGCACGCGTGTTGCCTTCGTGGCCCACGTCGCCGATATTCGATTCACCGAACATCAATTGATCGCGAATTTCGGCGACGTTCTTGCCTTCGCGCAGCAGTTTGAAGTACCAACTGCCGTCAACCGTGTCGCCGTAGAGACAAGCGCCGACCAGTTTGTCATCCTTGATGACGAGGCGCTTGTACACGCCGCCGATCGGATCGGACAAGGTGATGTCTTCAGTCCCTTCACCGCCTTGGAAGTTGCCAGCGCTAAAGAGATCGACGCCGGTGACTTTGAGCTTCGTTGAAGTGACCGAGCCAACATATCGCCCGATGCCGTACTCCGCGAGATGGTTCGCACACACTTTCGCCATTTCAAACAGCGGCGCAACGAGTCCATAAGCGATGCCGCGATGATTCACGCACTCGCCGACGGCGTAAATGCGCGGATCGGTGAGGGTTTGCATCGTATCGTTGACGATGATGCCGCCGGGTCGTGCGCTCACGGCGATCCCTGACTTTTCTGCGAGCGCTGCATTCGGGCGAATGCCGACCGCCATCACCACAAGTTCCGCAGGAATTTGCTCGCCTGATTTGAACTTCACGGCGGCAACCCGACCCGATTCGCCTGCGATCAGCGCTTCGGTATTCGCTTGAATCTTGAACTCAATGCCTTTCGCTTCGAGCGAAGCTTGTAAGAGCTTGCCCGCGCGTTCATCAAGTTGGCGCTCCATAAGCCACGGCATCACGTGCACAACGGTGACATCCATGCCACGGAGCTTCAAACCGTTCGCGGCTTCGAGTCCAAGCAAACCGCCGCCGATCACGACCGCTTTTTTGTATTGCTTCGCCGCGTCGATCATCGCTTCTGTATCGGCAATGTCGCGATACGAAATCACGCCCGGCAAGTTCGCGCCGGGAATTGGCAGAATGAACGGATTCGATCCGGTCGCGATCAGCAAGCGATCGTAGGTATAAGTCTCACCGCTCTCGGCGGTCAACTCGCGCTTCGAGCGATGGATGTTGACGATTTTTTTGTTCGTCACCAAATTGATGCCGTTGTCGCGATACCAATCCCAATCGTTCAAGACGATGTCTTTCAACGTTTGCTCGCCCGCAAGCACCGGCGAGAGCAGGATGCGGTTGTAGTTCGGGTGCGGCTCCGCGCCAAACACAGTAATCTCGTACTTGTCCGGTGCGAGTTTCAACAACTCTTCGATCGTGCGGATACCAGCCATGCCGTTGCCGATCACAGCAAGTTTGGGTTTGCTCATGTTCTCTCCCAAGCTTTTCTTTAAGCGGCTTTCTTATGTTTCGAGTACAGAAACTCGACGACCGCTTTGCGATAGTGGTGATAGTCGTGATCTTCCGCAAGCGCGACACGATCTCGCGGACGTGCGAGCTTCACATCGAGAATTTCGCCGATGGTGGCTGCCGGGCCGTTCGTCATCATCACGATGCGATCGGACAAGAGCACGGCTTCGTCGACATCGTGTGTCACCATCACCACCGTTGATTTCGTCTCTGCGACGATACGCAGCAATTCGTCTTGCAGATGCGCACGCGTGAGTGCATCGAGCGCGCCGAACGGCTCATCGAGCAACAGCACGGCGGGTTCGATTGCGAGCGCGCGAGCAATGCCCACGCGTTGCTTCATGCCGCCCGAGACTTCATTCGGATGCTTGTGCATCGCGTGCGACAAGCCAACCAATTTGAGCGCGGCTTCGGTGCGTTCTTTGAGTTTAGCTTTCGGCTCTTTACCTCCGAAGACGCGTTCGACGGCGAGATAGACATTGTCGAAACACGTGAGCCAAGGGAGCAGCGAATGGTTTTGGAAGACGACGCCGCGATCTGGTCCTGGTCCTTTGACTTCACGTCCCGCGCAGACCAATACACCGCCGGTGGGAATCGAAAGTCCTGCGAGCAAATTCAAGAGCGTCGATTTGCCACAACCCGAGTGCCCGATCAACGCAACGAATTCGCCGCGATTGACGCGCAGGTTGATGTCGCGAATCGCGAGAAATTCGCCTTGTTTGGTGTCGAAACGTTTTTCGACATTATCGACGACGAGATGAAAGTTGTGATTCATCGAAAACCTCAGGCTTTCTCGTTGAACTCAAAACGCGCGGCGATGCGAGTCAGGATTTGCTCTAACAGCAACCCGACGATGCCGATCACGAAGATCGCGAGGATGATGTGTTCCACCACCAAGTTGTTCCACTCGTCCCAGAGCCAGAAGCCAATCCCAACGCCGCCGGTGAGCATTTCCGCTGCGACGATCACGAGCCAGGCCACACCGATGGAGAGTTTCACGCCGGTGAGCATGTACGGCAACACCGCAGGAAACAGAATCTTGGTGAACACTTTCCATTCGGAGAGGTTCAACACGCGCGCCACGTTCAAATAGTCTTGCGGAATACGTTGCACACCAACAGCCGTATTGATAATCATCGGCCAAATCGAGCAGATGAAAATCACCCAGATCGCTGCGGGGTTCGCTGCTTTGAACACCAGCAAACCAATCGGCAACCAAGCGAGCGGTGAGACGGGGCGAAGAATGGCGATGATCGGTGCGGTCATGCGATTCAAGAACGCAAAACGCCCAATCATGAAGCCCAGCGGAATTCCAATCAGCGCCGCAAGACCAAACCCCATGCCCACGCGTTGAAGCGAAGACAAAATGTTCCAGCCAATGCCCTGATCGTTTGGGCCTTTCACATAGAACGGATCGCTAAAGAGTTTCACCGCCGCCGCCCACACTTTCGAAGGCGGCGGAATCTGGTTATTGATCTGCGCGAGAAATTGCCAAGCGAGCAGGAATAGCGCGAAACCCAGAAACGCCGGCACCGCATCACGTACAAAGGTGCTGACATACTCGCGACGACGACGCGCCTTTAGCGCGAGCTCCGCTTCACGTTGCGCGCGCGCTTCCGCAGTTTGCTCATTCACGTTTTTGATCTGTTCTGCGGTTTCGACGTACATCTCGTGCGCTGAGCGTTTGTCAGCGCGTTTTTCTGCTTCGACACCGCCGATCGCGGGTGCAACGCCTGACATTGGCATCGTGATCGCGTTGCTCATTACGCCGCTCCGCCTTTGATCTTGAAGCCGTCGGCGTAAGCGCGCGGATTGCTGCCGTCCCAGGTGACGCCGTCAATCAACTTGCTTGAGCGCATGTCGCTCTTCGGAATGGCGACCTTGGCCGCGGTGGCCGCTTGTTTATAGATGTCGATCTTATTGATCGCTTTGGCTACACCCATGTAATCCGGATGATCCTTCAACAAACCCCAGCGCTTGTGCTGCGTCAAGAACCACATACCGTCGGAGAGATATGGGTAGTTCACTGCGCCATCAAGGTGGAACTTCATTGCGTTCGGATCCGTCCAGCTCTTGCCAAGGCCGTTGGTGTATTTGCCTTCCCAACGATCTTCGATCACTTCCATCGCTGTATTGACATAGGCTTTGTCGGCGAGAATCGTTGCGGTTTTCTTCTTATCGACCTCTTGATCGATGAAGCGCGAGGCTTCGAGGATCGCGGCGACCATCGCTCTCGCGGTGTTGGGATACTTCTTGGTGAATTCGTCGGTGGTGCCAAGCACCTTTTCCGGGTGACCGACCCAGATATCTTGCGTCGTAGTCGCGGTAAACCCGATCTTGTCGAAGATTGCGCGAGCGTTCCACGGCTCACCCACGCAATAACCATCCATATTGCCAACGCGCATGTTCGCAACCATTTGCGGTGGCGGCACGGTGATCACTTTCGCGTCGGTCATCGGATTGATGCCATTGGCCGCCAACCAGTAATAGAGCCACATCGCGTGCGTGCCCGTGGGGAAGGTTTGTGCGAAGGTGTACTCGCGCTTTTCCTTCTTCATGAGCGCGGCGAGCGTTGTGCCGTCGGTGACGCCTTTGTCTTTAAGTTGATTGGAAAGCGTGATCGCCTGTCCGTTTTGATTGAGCGTCATCAAGACCGCCATATCTTTCTTCGGACCGCCAATGCCCAGTTGCACGCCGTAGATCAAGCCGTAGAGCACGTGCGCGGCGTCGAGCTCGCCGTTGACAAGCTTGTCGCGCACCGAGGCCCAGCTAGCTTCTTTGGTCGGGATGATCTTGATGCCGTATTTCTCGTCGAGTTTGAGCACCGAGGCCATGACCACGCTCGCGCAGTCGGTGAGCGGAATAAAGCCGATCTTCACTTCTTTCTTCTCGGGTGCGTCGGAGCCTTGCGCCCACGCGCCCTGACGCACGAGCGGCGAAACCAGCGACATGACGCTTGCAGCACTCGCTGCTTTCACGATACGGCGACGCGATGCGCTTACCGATTCGGTTTCTTGGATCGTGATCGATGACTCCTGCACGCCTTCGATAGGGGTGGTTTTGCGAATTGCCGACATTTGAAAAAAACTCCAGACAAAAAAAGAGGCTCTCGGTCATACGACCGGAGCCTCGTTGCTCAAAATGATGCAAATTAGAGAGACATCGTCATCGTCCCCATTGACGCATGACAGGCTCCTAAATGCGAAAAACGTGCCAATTGAAAATAGTGGACACAATCACGGTTTGCATATTGCGTTGCACCAATTAGGATCAGGCTAACCGAGCGATGCACCAAGCACGACGCGTGCGACCTCCGCAATCGTGCATCGCTCGTGCATCGCGCGCTTGCGCAACTGCGCATAGGCTTCGGGCTCGCTCATGCCCTGTCGCTGCAAGAGTGCTTTGGCTTTGGTCACCGCACGTTCATCGTCCTCGCGGCGCTTTGCTTGCCGAATTGCCTCATACTGCGTTTGTTCATGAGTGAATCTCTCTAACGCAACGTTAATGACCGATCGCAGGCGCGAGGGCACACAACCGGCCACGACATAAGCCGATACACCCGCTTTCACCAGCGAGCGCATTGCCTCGGCATCATCAGCTTCGGTAAACATCACAATCGGTCGCTCGCGCCCCGCAGAGGCCACGCAAATCTGCTCGACCATATCCCGCGACGGATCGTCGGCTGCGATCATAAGCACGTCCGGCGGCCACGCCTCAATCGCACCAGCCATTGACAGTGCGTCGGCGGCCAGCGAGCGCACCTCATCGCCGTCGCGTACAAGCGCGCTCGCGAGCGCCGCGACGTCGTGATTGGTATCGTGGAGGAGCAGTACGCGCAATGGTGCCTGGAATGTGAACAAGAACACGCATGGGTTGCAAAAATCGTGCGCAGTATTCAATAGCAAGCATCGCCGAAGTTTCGAAACGAGCTCATGGGATATTCCCCCAATTTAATTTGGCTTTCGGCTAGAAAAAATTATATCTCAACCAAGTATTTTTTTCATCGAATGCCCTATTTATTAGGAGGAAACACGAAATTGTTCGGATCTATGTCGCAATTCAACGACTGGGCTGTGACGGGGGTGCAACAGGGGTGCTAAGGGGGGTTTTCGCCGACGTATGAACTTTTTTCTGACAAAAACCTGTGGCTATAATCGTTTCGTCAATACAAGACTTAGGGTGTACGAGGCAACTTTTCCGCTCTAGGGCTTGCGGTGACTTTAGTTAGAATCAACAGCAATTTGAGGCCGGGGCAAAACCCCGGCTTTTTTTTGGTTTTTTCATTTGAATCAAGTACTTAGCGCAGCGCGATTTCGCAGTATTCGCGCGCTGTAAGACGGGCAAAACGGCTGAAAAACGATCCGCTTGGATACCAGTCAGCAGCGCTTTTTGCCTAAAAATTGGGCACGTTTTGGTGCACTAGTCGCGCAAAAACACCGCAAGCGACTCCACGTGTGCCGTGTGCGGAAACATGTTGGCCACGCCCGCACCAAGCAACCTATAGCCCTTCTGGTGCACCAGAATGCCCGCGTCGCGCGCCAACGTCCCAGGGCTACAGCTCACGTACACGATTCGCTCTGGCGCAAGTGGTGAGGCCTTTCCACTTTCGAGCCTTGCAGGCAGTGCCTTTACTAGCTCAAGCGCTCCATCGCGTGGCGGATCGACGAGCCACTTGTTGAGTTGCGGCAAGGTTGCAAACCAATCCTCGCCGATTTCGAAGAGATTCGCTACCGCGAAGCTCGTGCGCGCTGCGAGCCCGTTGAGCATCGCATTCTCTTTCGCTCGCGTCACGAGTCCCTGTGAGCCCTCGACGCCATAGGTGTGTGCGGCGCGCTGCGCAATCGGCAATGTGAAATTTCCAAGCCCGCAGAAGAAGTCCCCCACGCGATCGTCGCTCTGCAAATCGAGCCAACGAACTGCAC
>JBOFBL010000272.1:0-1684 GCA_051645545.1 Casimicrobium sp.
CGCTTGCGCGCGAATACTGCCGTATCAGTAGTGTTTTGCTCGGGCAGGCGGTTTCGCGCGCAAGCGCGCTCCCACAAACGGAGCCGCATACTCAAAGCGCTTGCGCAATCAACTCGCGAATCTTTACAAGCGATTCAGACGACGCAAGCAAATTAGTCTTCGTTCGTCGTTGCAACATCGAATCGATCGAGTGCGACCATTCGTGATCTCGCAAGTAGGCGATCTCGCCTTCGGCAAACGTATGATCGAAGATCTCGCCCAAGCCACGATCAACGAGCGTCTGCGCTTCGAGGCCGTAGCGATTGACGATCCGGTTTACGTAGCCCGCATCGAACCCTTGTTTTTGCAATTCGGTTTTGAGTTTCATGAGCACCGCCTCGGACGCGCCCGCTTGCAGAGGCGCGTGCGTCCACGAAGTCTTCTTCGCTTGCGGGAAGAATGGCAATAGTTTTTCGACGGCGTGTTCGGCGAGCTTGCGATAGGTCGTGATCTTGCCACCGTAGATGTTTAAGAGCGGCGCTTTTTTGTCGAGAACGTCGAGTTTCAACGTGTAGTCGCGCGTGATCTCCGACGGATTGTCGTCGCCGTCGTTGTAGAGCGGCCGCACGCCTGCGTAGGTGCTCACGATGTCGGCGCGTGTGAGTGACTTTGCGAGATAAGTGTTCGCGAGATCGAGCAAGTAATCAATTTCCTCGTCGCTTATTTTCGGCGCAGCGTAGTCCTTGACTTCAACGTCCGTCGTGCCGATCAAGGAGAAACGTTCGAAATACGGGATCACGAAGACGATACGGCCGTCTTTGTTTTGCAGGATGTAGGCGTGCGGCTCGTCGTGCACGCGCGGCACGATGATGTGCGAACCCTTGATGTGCTTGACGGATTCTTTGGTCGGCGGCGTGTCGATCTGCGAGAGCAGCGATTTCACCCACGGGCCAGAGGCGTTCACGATCGCGCGCGCGCGAACGGTTTCTTCTTTGCGTGTTGCGTTGTCGCGGATCGTCGCGATCCATTCGTCATTGTTGCGATGCGCTTTGATGAATTCGCAACCGACGCGAATGTCCGCGCCGCGATGTTTTGCGCCCTTCGCGTTCTCGACGACCAAGCGCGCATCATTCACTTGCGCATCGGAATAAACAAAGCCTGATTTGAAATCGGCTTTGAGCCCTGCCGCCCAATTTTTATGGGCGTTACTACTGAAATTCGTTGAAAACGAAGCGGGTAGTGTTTGCTTCTGACCGCTCCATCCACCCAGGCGATCGTAGAGAAAGAGGCCGGCGCGAAGCATCCACTTCGGTCGCAGATGCGGTTCATGCGGTAACACGAATTGCAACGGACGAATCAGATGCGGCGCGACCTTCAACAACACTTCGCGTTCGGCCAGTGCTTCGCCGACGAGGCGAAATTCGTATTGTTCGAGATAACGCAAGCCACCGTGAATCAATTTCGATGACCACTGCGAGGTGTGCGCTGCGAGATCATCGCGTTCGACGAGCAACACCGAGAGCCCGCGTCCAACCGCATCGCGTGCGATGCCGCAGCCATTGATGCCGCCGCCGATGACAAGGAGATCGAAGGGTTGCGCGTTATTGTGATTCACGGAGCAATGCTATCGAATTCGTCATGTTGTGGGAGCGCGCTTGCGCGCGAAAACTTCGCTCACACAAGCGTCGTTGAAGTTGCGCAACGA
>JBOFBL010000273.1:0-1784 GCA_051645545.1 Casimicrobium sp.
GCAGCGACCGTGTTTTCAACGAATCCCGATTCATTCAAGGTGTCGGAATGAATCGCGACTTGCACATCGTATTTGTCGGCCACACTCAAACAATTGTCGATCGCGGCGGGCGTGGTGCCCCAATCTTCGTGCAGTTTCAAACCGATCGCACCCGCTTCTATTTGCTCGGCAATCGGTTGTGGTTTTGAGATATTGCCTTTTCCGAAGAAACCCAAATTCATCGGGAATGCATCGGCCGCGCGCAGCATTTCGCGCATGTGAAAAATGCCCGGCGTCACGGTCGTCGCACTCGTGCCCGCTGCTGGCCCCGTGCCACCGCCAATCATTGTCGTGATGCCGCTTGAGAGCGCTTCTTCAATTTGCTGCGGACAGATGAAATGAATGTGGCAATCGATGCCGCCCGCCGTGACGATCATGCCCTCGCCCGCGATCACTTCGGTCGCGCCGCCGATCGGTACTGTCACGTTCGGCTGAATGTCGGGGTTGCCGCCTTTGCCGATCTTCCAAATGCGCCCGTCTTTCAAACCAATGTCGGCTTTGATGACGCCGAGTTTCGCGTCGAGGATTAACGCATTGGTGATAATCGTGTCTGCGACTTTTGCGGCGGGCAATTGCGATTGCCCCATGCCGTCGCGAATGACTTTGCCGCCGCCGAATTTGACTTCTTCGCCGTAGGTCGTTAAATCTTGTTCGACTTCGATGAAGAGTTCGGTATCGGCCAAGCGCATGCGATCGCCGACGGTCGGCCCGAACATTTCGGCATAGGCTTTGCGGGAAATCGTGCTCATTTCTTTTTGGCCTTTGTCGCGGATTTAGCAGCGGGTTTCTTCGCTGCGGTTTTCGTAGATTTAGTCGAAGGTTTTTTCGCGACAACCGTTTTCTTTTTCACCGCATCAAGCGCGCCCATCACGCGCGCCTGAAAACCGAAAATCGTTCGTGCGCCCGCGAGTTCGACCAATTCAACAGTGCGCGTTTGCCCCGGCTCAAAACGAACGGCCGTGCCTGCGGCGATGTTGAGCCGCATCCCGCGAGCCGCATCGCGCGCGAAGGTGAGCGCTTGATTGGTTTCGTGAAAGTGATAATGCGAACCGACTTGAATCGGACGGTCGCCCGTGTTCGCGACTGAGAGCGTTGTCGTGCGACGTCCAGCGTTCAATTCGATGTCGCCGGGTTCGATCAACATTTCGCCTGGGATCATTTGCTATACCTCTTTACGCGTGGGCAACAAGTTGCCCACCCCACAACTTACTGAGACCGCCGTTGATTTCGATGCAAACGCGAGAGAGCGAGGCGGCAAGTCGAAGACAGTGCGCATGCACGGCGAGACGCAGCCAACGAAGCTATCTTGCGTTTTCATCGAAATCATTGGATGGGGTTGTGCACAGTGACTAATTTCGTGCCGTCAGGAAACGTCGCTTCTACTTGAATATCCGCAATCATTTCGGGCACACCTTCCATCACATCGCTGCGTTTCAAAATGGTGGTTCCGTAATTCATAAGCTCCGCGACCGTTTTGCCATCGCGCGCGCCCTCTAGCACTGCGGCTGAAATCAATGCAATCGCTTCGGGATGATTCAATTTCAAGCCACGTGCTTTGCGGCGCTCCGCTACCAATCCGGCGGTGAATATCAGTAACTTGTCTTTCTCGCGAGGACTTAAATCCATTACGTACTCCAAATGCGTGGGCGTTGTGCGACAACGCCAAACACGTCGAATCTTACTTGGCTCCAGACGCGAATAAGCAATTCACGTACCGATTCCGCCGATGCGCCAACCGCTTTCAC
>JBOFBL010000274.1:0-4501 GCA_051645545.1 Casimicrobium sp.
TGGAAAAGGTTGGCAAAGAAGGCGTGATCACCGTTGAAGACGGCAAGTCGCTCGAAAACGAACTCGATGTCGTCGAAGGCATGCAGTTCGATCGCGGCTACATCAGCCCGTACTTCATCAACAATCCTGACAAGCAACTCGCTTTGATGGACAACCCGTACATCCTCCTGCACGACAAAAAGATCTCCAACATTCGCGATCTGTTGCCAACGCTTGAGCAAGTGGCCAAAGCGGGTCGTCCGCTCCTCATCATCGCTGAAGAAGTCGATGGCGAAGCGCTTGCAACCTTGGTTGTGAACAACATCCGTGGCATCCTCAAAACCGTTGCAGTGAAGGCTCCAGGTTTCGGCGATCGTCGCAAAGCGATGCTCGAAGACCTCGCAATCCTCACCGGCGGCACCGTGATCTCCGACGAAGTCGGTCTCAAATTGGAAAGCGTCACGCTCGCCGACTTGGGCCAAGCCAAGAAAATCGAAGTGGGCAAAGAGAACACGACGATCATCGACGGCGCAGGCAAGGAAGACGGCATCAAAGGTCGCGTTGCGCAAATCCGCAAGCAGATCGAAGAAGCCACCAGCGACTACGACAAAGAGAAGCTGCAAGAGCGCGTTGCCAAATTGGCGGGCGGTGTAGCACTGATCAAAGTCGGCGCTGCAACCGAAGTCGAAATGAAAGAGAAGAAAGCACGCGTTGAAGACGCGCTGCACGCAACGCGCGCCGCTGTTGAAGAAGGCATCGTCGCGGGCGGTGGCGTTGCGCTCCTGCGCGCACGCGCCAACGTCGGCACGATCAAGGGCGACAACCCCGATCAAGAAGCCGGTATCAAGATTGTGCTGCGCGCAATTGAAGAGCCGCTTCGCATGATCGTTCAAAACGCCGGTGGCGAGCCAAGCGTGGTCGTTGCGAAAGTGATCGAAGGCAAAGGTAACTTTGGCTTCAACGCCGCGAACGACACCTACGGCGACATGGTCGACATGGGCGTTCTCGATCCAACCAAAGTCACGCGTTGCGCGTTGCAAAACGCTGCTTCCGTTGCATCGTTGATGCTTACGACGGATGCGATGGTTGCTGAACTGCCTAAAGACGAATCGCCTGCTGGTGGTATGGGTGGTGGCGGTATGGGTGGGATGGGTGGCATGGGCGGCATGGACATGTAACGAGCTTCGTCTCGCCGCGTGGGGCGTCGTTGCTCGCGAGCTCGTGTACGTTAAGTACACGTCGCCCGCAAGCGCCTCGCCCGACGCGCCGATACTCGCTCGTTGGTTTGTTCCAGCGAACTTGTTGGAAAGCCACCTTCGGGTGGCTTTTCTCTTTTTTGGTTCGCATGTTTGCGTCGTCCCGTTCGTGGTGAGCTAGTCGAACCATGAACGCATTTTCGAATACCACTCAATCTGTCATTCCCGCGAAGGCGGGAACCCAGACCGATTCAAAGGGGGCCTGCGAGCGCTTTTGCTTTTCGCACGAAACCACACACTGTGTTTTTCCCTGCTACGATCAACGAGTAGCGACTTCCCAACGGAATACACAAAGTGGGCCTGTTTGACTTTCTGAACCGCAAACCATCTCGAGAACGCTTCGCGTCGATCGCCATGGACGTTTTGCGCAAGCAAATTCCTGGCGCTGTTTTTGAATATGATGCAGACCAGTTTGCAATCTTGTTGAAATCGGATGCCCGTGGTACTGCCACGGCGAACCTTCACAATGTGTATGTGGACTATTGTGCGGCTGAGCGCCGCGATCGCGGAGCGGTTTTGCAACGTTACTTTGCCGGAATCGCGCAAACCTCTGTTGGATTGCCCGAGAGCTATTCGGAAGCAAAGCGCAATTTGCTCCCACTCATTCGTAGTGCATACGAAGACAGCAACTGGTCTCACTTTCTGCGAACAGCTGATGGCGATCGTATACCAGCAATCGCATCTGAGCCTCTTTGTGCTGATGTCGTTGTACAGATTGGCTTCGACACAGAGACCAACATTGCACGAGTTTCGAATGACCAGCTTCAGAAATGGGATGTGGAATTCGAACGGGCTTTAAGAGATTCCGTGGACAATCTCCGCGAAAAAACAGCCGACAAGTGGCATCAGTTCGATTCGGGCGTGTTCGTTGGCGCATGGGAAGACTACTACGACGCTTCGCGCATGCTGTTGCCCGATGCCCTTTACAGGTTGAATCTTCCGGGCGATCCGATCGTCTTCATTCCGAGTCGCGAGACGCTTATCGTTACTGGATCGCGCGACGCAAACGCGCAATCCATCGCGATTGAGCTTGCTCTAAAAATTTACTCCGAACGTCCCAGACGGATATCGATGACCGCGTTAGCGCATGTGAACGGACAATGGAAGTCGTTCGTACCGGAAGGCGAAACAGGAGCACGACTACTTACATTGCAAAAAGCAATTCTCGCAGAGGAATACGAGACTCAGAAAGAGGATCTGCAGAAAGCTATGGAAGACGCTGGCGACGATGTATTCGTTGCGAGTGTCATGCGGATCAAACAAAACCACAGCGAAGAGATTTTGAGCCTTTGCACTTGGACCGACGGCGTTGACACGCTCCTGCCAGTTACGGACTTACTAGCTTTCGGGCGCCTTGGCGAAGACAAGAAGTTCTCGAAAAGCGCCACGGTGCCTTGGGACGTCGCAGTTAGACACGCCGGTCATCTGTTGGAGTCTACGCCGTATCTTCCAACACGGTTTCGAGTTCGTGGTTTTCCAGACGAGGCAACTTTTGACGCGTTGATTCGCGAAAGCGTCATGTGAAGACGCAGCATTCTCGTTGAGTTGTTGCGAAGCAGCTAGGCCGCGCAGGTGCACGTTCAGCGCTTACTCACTTCGCGGCAAACTGGACCTTCAGCCTAACCTTCTCATCGAATCCGCCAATTCCTCACCAAACAAAACACGAATCCCGTTCTTCGCCGCAAACTGCGCAGCCGCATCGCTCACCGAATTCAGCGCAACATAAATCCCGCGCCCCGTATCCGCCTTCTCCATCGCCGCGAGCAATTCGCGTAGGGGTTCCACGCCGGTGTTGGCGGCTTTCCAGCGTTTGCAGCTCACCAGTGTGGTGTAGCCGTTTTTCGAAAGTGCGAGATCGGCACCGGGTTTGGTTAAGCGGGTCACGGTGTAGCCGTCGCGCTCGTAGGCGGCGGCGAGCGCGTCGGTGAATTCGCGGGCGGACATGGCGGAGAGTTTTTGTAGCGTCGCTTCGATTTGTTTCGGACTTAACGTGCCGCGCTGTTTCCATGCGGCGATGAGGCCGATCACGATGAACGGGACGCTGGAGAGCGCGCCGGCGGCTTTGATGTCTTTTGGAAACAGTGCGAACGCAGCCGCGCCGACGACGGCGGCGACGATGAAGCTCACCCACCACGGCGCGCGCAAGAGTCGCGCGAAGAGCGATTTGTCGGAAATTTGTAGCGCCACGAACGAGTCACCTTTTGTTGCAGACGCGGGAGTTTGTCACAACGCTGATATTGACCGCGATGGTGGGTGGTTGTTTAGTGGGGAATTCAGCTTTCGTTCGCCGCGCAGGTACATCGGCGCGCGATCGAGCTACTCGCTGCTCGAAACTTTGACATCGGTTCGTGCGTCGCGTCGAATCTCTCGCAACATAAACAAATAAAGTCCTTCAACTTTCTCGCGCGCCCACGGTGTTTTGCGGAGAAATCTAAGACTTGAATTGATGCTGGGATCGTGCGTAAAGCAGCGAATGGGGATGCGTTCGCCCAGGTTCGTCCAACCGAAATGAGCGACGAGCGCTGTGAGGACCGCCTCTAGCGTGAGCCCGTGCAACGGATCGGCTGATTTTTGCGCAGTGGTGTTCATGAGTTATCAATTATGCGCACGCTGCGCTAACATTTAGGTGAGTCCGCAGTTCACTCAGACGCTCCCGGCACTTTGGTGCTTCGCTAAACCTGTCGTCACATAAGTTCGCGCGCTTGGCCATGAATCACGCGCTACTTTCAATTACCACACGAATCGCTTTTTTGCTGAACCGTGTTGGAAGGGGAGCTGCCAACTTTTTCCACGCTTGTGGGTTCAGCGTTGAAAGGCAGATTCGCTATGTCTGATGCCGTTTCGTCATCTCAAAAAAATATTTCACGTGCAAATTCGCGTGAGTCGATTTCATTATTCGTCGCCGACGTTTCGTCGCTTGCAAAGTCATTGCGTGCAGCAATTGCTGCGCAGGTGGACGCGCCGTCGCAAGTGCAGATGCTCAATTGGCTCGCGAAGGGCGCGGGTTATCAAAACTATCAGAGCTTGCGAGCGTCGGCGAATCGAACCGTCGCTACCACAGCGAAGTCGCTTGATGCTTCGGCTCCTGTAAAAAACAGTTCAATAAAAGTCGACGCGAATAACAGCGAACTCACTCCGCACGCCACAAAAGCGCTCACGCAATTCGATGCGGACGGCAAACTCGCGCGTTGGCCATACAAGTTCGCGGTGCAGCGCATCGCGATGTGGGGCTTGTGGCTGCGCTTCGATGCGAAGAAGCGCTACAC
>JBOFBL010000275.1:0-2703 GCA_051645545.1 Casimicrobium sp.
TTTGTTGCTCGCGCAGATAATTCCACAGATTCACGAAAGTCATGAAGTCGGAATCTTTATCTTGGAAGCGACGGTGTTTCTCATCGGAGGCTTGTTGTTTCTCCAATGGACGCTCACGCGGATCTTGAATCGACAGCGCAGCGGTGATGATCATGACTTCACGCACACAACCGTGTTTCGGCGCTTCCAATACCATCCGAGCCAAACGTGGGTCGACCGGCAGCTGGGCCAGTTTACGACCCATAGCGGTCAGACGTTTTTTCGGATCATTTTGTTCAGGATTGAGCGCGCCGAGCTCTTCCAGCAGACGCACGCCGTCTTGGATATTGCGCTTATCTGGCGCTTCGACAAACGGGAATGCCGCGATATCGCCCAGACCGAGCGACGTCATCTGCAAAATAACAGAGGCTAAGTTGGTACGCAGGATCTCTGGATCGGTAAACTCCGGACGGGACATAAAATCCTGCTCGGAGTACAGACGAATACAGATACCATCGGAAACCCGTCCGCAACGCCCTTTACGCTGATTGGCGGAGGCTTGGGAAATTGGCTCAATAGGCAGTCGTTGTACTTTGGTGCGATAGCTATAGCGGGAGATCCGCGCCGTACCCGGGTCAATGACGTATTTAATCCCCGGTACGGTCAGAGAGGTTTCCGCAACGTTGGTCGCCAGTACAATCCGACGCCCTACCGCAGGTTGGAACACGCGATTTTGCTCGGCGGCAGAAAGACGCGCATACAGCGGCAGCACTTCGGTATGTGGCAACTGACGCTTTTCCAGTGCATCGGCGGTATCGCGAATTTCACGTTCGCCGTTCATGAAAATCAGGATGTCGCCGCGCCCTTCTTGGTAGAGCTCATCGACGGCATCGAAAATCGCTTGTAGCTGATCGCGATCCGGATCGTTGTCCTCTTCGCTCACCAGCGGACGATAACGCACTTCCACCGGATAGGTTCGTCCGGAAACTTCGATAATCGGCGCATTATTAAAGTGACGCGAGAAACGCTCCGGATCGATAGTCGCCGAGGTAATGATGACTTTCAGGTCTGGACGCTTTGGCAGCAGCTCACGCAGATAGCCGAGGATAAAGTCGATATTCAGACTGCGTTCGTGCGCTTCATCGATAATGATGGTGTCGTATTGCGACAGCATGCGATCGTTTTGAATCTCGGCCAGCAAAATACCGTCGGTCATCAGTTTGACCAGCGTGGTATCGCTAACTTGATCGTTAAATCGCACTTTATAACCGACGACGCCGCCCATCGGAACTTGCAGCTCTTCGGCAATCCGGTTGGCCACAGAGCGTGCGGCCAGACGACGTGGCTGAGTATGACCAATCAGGCCGTTGATCCCGCGCCCGAGCTCAAGACAGATCTTCGGCAACTGCGTTGTTTTACCCGAGCCGGTTTCCCCCGCCACAATCACAACTTGATGCTGTTCGATAGCGCGTCGGATCTCGTCTTTTTTCTGACTAACCGGCAGGATTTCTGGATAGTTGATACTTGGTACGGCCGCGCGACGGGCGTCAACACGCGCTTGGGCGCTCTGAATCTCTACCGCCAACTCCTGCGCGATGGCTTCTTGAGCCTGGGGATTTTTTACTTTCTTCGCACCTTCAATACGGCGCAGCAAACGTCGGCGATCCCGCAGGGTCAAGCCGTTGAGCTTTGGCAGCAAGGCGGAAAAAGGCGATGGTACTTTCTGGTTTCCGTTCATTATGCTCTTCGTATTCATTCTGAAGGCCGCGACTGTGCGAGGAAAAATGCATAGCGGCCATAATTGTCGTGAATTTTATCACAGACTTAGCGGCTCGGTGCGTTTATGCCGCTGGGTTGTTTGGCTTTTCTCGTTCTTTTTCTTGTTCTTAATCCCTCTCCTTTTTTGTGTCTTTGTGCTTCTCATCCCCCTTCTTTTGCTTTAACGCGTGCCTCTGGTTGCATTTGATAATGATAGTAAATATCATTCGCAGCAATTGAACATTACGATTCGCTTTATTTCATTCGCTTCATTTTGAATTGTTGGCTTTATAACTCTTACTGGGATGGTGTTATGCGACATTCTCTACTCCTTGCAGGTGCAGTTTCCGTATTTATTCTCGCTGGGTGCGATAACGCCACACCCGACTCAACCGCACAAACCCATTCAGCGCTAGCGACCCGCGCTGACTCGGCAACCAATGATAAACAGACCCGCAGCGTGCAACATGCGATGGGAGTTACCGAGGTACGCACGCATCCTGAGCGGGTTGTAACGCTAACCAACGAAGCGACTGAAGCGATGCTGGCGATGGGAATTACGCCTGTGGGTGCCGTGCGTTCGATGACGGTAGCCGGTCAGGATAATGGCGTCTGGTATTCCCACTTTGGTCAAACGCTGCAAAATGCGGGTACCGTGGATTTAGGCGATGAAGAGCAAGTGAATTTGGAAGCCATTGCCGCTCTGAAGCCGGATTTGATTTTGGGGATCAAGCAGCGTCAGGAGAAAATCTACGATCAGTTATCCGCCGTAGCCCCTACCGTGTTCAGTGAAACCTTTATGGGCGCATGGCGTGAAAACTTGCTGACTTATGCTGACGGCGCGAGTCAAAAAGAAGCCGCCACCGCCCTGCTCGCAGCATGGGATGCCAATGCTCAACAATTGAAAGCCGATTTAGACGCTGCCGGTAAATTGCAGCAACAGATTGCCGTGGTGCGCTTCCAAAG
>JBOFBL010000276.1:0-28683 GCA_051645545.1 Casimicrobium sp.
CATTTGGGCGATTGCAACGATCTCACATTGATCGCGGCGCTTGCCGCGTGCGAGATGGGATTCAAGTTGAGCGGTGTAAAGCTCGCCGATTCAGGCGTGGAAGCTGCGATGAACTATTTTCAGTCGCATAGCGCGCCGGTTACCATGAAGAAAGCCGCTTAATCAATTACGCCAACTGCGCTAAGTCAGCGAAGTACGAATCAAGGAGAAACTATGGATCGTCGTCAATTCATCGTTGCGTCAGCCGCGACTTCCGTTGCAATCGCTGCGCCCTATGTGAGAGCGCAATCGTTTCCGAATCCTGTGAAGATTCTCGTCGGCTTCCCGCCCGGTGGCGGCACCGATGCACTCTCGCGTGTGCTCGCGCCGAAACTCTCCGCAATGTGGGGCGTATCGGTGGTGATTGAGAATCGCGCCGGTGCGGCTGGTGTGATCGCAGCGGATCTCGCCTCGAAATCGGCCGCCGATGGGTCTACCTTGCTCATGGCACACATCAATTCGCACGCGCTCGCCCCCGCGCTTGGTACCAAGCTTTCGTATTCACCCGAAAAAGATTTCGCACCGATCGCGCTCGTGGGCGTCACGCCGAATCTCTTGATTTGCAACAACGATCAACCCGCGAAAACGGTGAAAGACATCATCGAGCTTTGCAAGAAGAACCCCGGCAAGATTTCGTTCGCCTCAGCCGGCGGCGGTTCGGCGCAACATTTCGCGCTGGAGATGTTCAAGCTGCGCGCGAAGATAGACGCGCTGCATGTGCCCTACAAAGGCTCGGGGCCTGCGCTCACGGATTTGATAGGTGGTCAGGTCAACTACTGTTTCGAAACCATGACCTCCGCCACGCCGCACGTGAAAGGCGGCAAGGCGATCGCCATCGCACAAACACGCACCAAACGTAGCAAAGCGCATCCAGGTGTGCCGACACTCGCCGAGCTTGGCTTCGAAGGCTTCGACGCGAGCGTTTGGTACGGTTTGATGGCGCCGGGAAAAACGCCCGCCGCGCTCGTGAAGCGCATGAATGAAGACGTGAACAAAGCGCTTGCGATGCCTGATGTGATTGAAAAACTCGATCAATTCGGCGCGGAAGACAGCGGTGGTTCGCAAGAGAAGTTTGCGCAGTTCATCAAGAACGAAACTGAGAAATGGACGAAGGTTGCGAAAGAGGCGAATGTGAAAGCAGACGCCTAACCGTCACCGCTGACATCTCTACAACTACAGTTTTTTCAATTGCTTTTTTGCAGAGGAATGTATGAAGTATTGGTACGCATCGCACAGGAATTCGATCTTTTTGTTAAGCGCAGTGTTTGCGTTTTCCTCGCGCGCATTCGGGCAAATCAAGCTTGGACAATCCGCTGACTACTCTGGCGTGAGCGCTGCCCTCACCAAGGACATGGCTAAGGGAATCAATGCGCACCTCAAGAGCGTTAATGATCGCGGCGGGATTGGTGGTGAGCGAGTGGAGTTAGTGGTACTCGACGATGCGTTTAAGCCAGAAAAAACGGTTGAGAATACACGCGCGCTAGCGGAGCGTGACGACATTCTGGCGCTAGTGGGCTACCGCGGCACCGTTAACGTGACCTCCGTGGTGCCACTGCTAAAACAGTACAACATTGCGCTGATTGGAAACACCTCGGGCGTTGAATCGCTTCGTGATCCCGTGGTGCGCGAACTATTTCATCTTCGTGCAGGAACGAAGGACGAGATTGAAACGCTTATCGATCATGCAACGACAATTGGCATGCGACGTATCGCGCTCGTCGCGCAAGACGATGCGTTCGGCAAAGAGGCCGTATCTGCAGCCAATGCATCGCTCAAACAAAAAAATCTAGTTCCAGTCGCGTCTGCCGTTATTCCACGTGGCACTTCGGACGTTGTGGCGGCGGTGGCCGCATTGAGTAAAGCGAACGCCGAGATGGTGCTTGTCATCGGTCAGGCGAAGCCGGCGGCGGCGTTGATTACAGCGGTGCGTGCGACAGGACTCCGTCCTAGTTTTTATGTACTAAGTCTCGCTGCTCAAGTAGGAAAAGAATTGGGTGCCGAAGCGGATGGCGTTGTCGTTTCGCAGGTGGTTCCTTATCCGTTTCGATCGTTACGCACGCGTCTCGTTAGGGAGTATCAAGACGCGATGAAAGCTGCGGGGGAAACCGAGTTTTCCTTCGGAAGTTTAGAGGGCTACATTATTTCGAGTGTCACGGTGCGTGCGATTCAGAAAATGGGCAAACCCAGAACGCGCGCTCGCCTCATCGCGACGCTTGAGTCAATGATTAACGAGGATCTCGGCGGATTCGATGTGAGCTACGGTAAGACGAATCGTCGCGGCACCCGATTTGTGGATATTACGATGATCAAGGCCGATGGCACATTCGTGCGCTGACTAATATCAGGCTACGCGCTGAGTAGCTTACTGTTAGTCGCAACTTTGGATTAGAGGTGAACGCGCCCGCGAGATTCGTGGAGGTCAAAGCCGGTCAATACAATGCTTGCATGACGACACCTCATCTCGCAAGCAAACTCCCCAAGGTCGGTACGACCATTTTCTCCGTGATGTCAGCGCTCGCTGCAAAACACGGTGCAGTGAATCTCGGGCAAGGCTTTCCCGACTTCGATTGCGATCCCAAGTTGATCGACGCCGTGACTGCGGCGATGAAATCCGGTCACAACCAATATCCACTGATGACTGGCAACCCGCGATTGCGCGAGCGCGTGAGCGCGAAGTTCGAAGCGATTCATGGCGTGCGCTACGATGCAGCGAACGAGATCACGATCACGAGCGGCGCGACGCAGGCGATTCTTTCTGCGATCCTCGCGGTCGTGCGCGCAGGCGATGAAGTAATCGTGTTGGAGCCGTGCTACGACAGCTACATTCCGAACATCGAACTTGCGGGTGGCGTCGCGGTTTCCGTGCATTTGAAGCACGGCACGTTCGAACCCGATTTCGATGCGATATCGAAAGCGATCGCGCCGAGAACGCGCGCGATCATCGTGAATTCGCCACACAATCCGAGCGGTCGCACGTGGTCGCGGGCGCACTGGCAAACGCTCGCCGACATCATCGCGAATCGCGACATCTTCGTGTTCAGCGACGAGGTGTACGAGCACATGGTGTTCGATGGCAAACCGCATGAAAGCGCTGCGTGCATTCCGTCGCTTCGCGAGCGTGCGTTCGTGATTTCCTCATTTGGAAAAACGTTTCACGTCACGGGCTGGAAGATCGGTACGGTATGCGCGCCAACGCCGCTCATGACCGAGTTTCGCAAGGTGCATCAGTACACCGTGTTCACCGCCAACAGCTCGATGCAAGAGGGCATTGCGAGTTATCTTGCCGATCCGAAACCGTATCTCGAATTGCCTGCGTTCTATCAGGCGAAGCGCGATCGCTTCGTGCAAGCGCTCGCACGTACGCGCTTGCGCTCGCTCACCTGCGAAGGCAGCTATTTCGTTTGCGCGAACTACGAAGACGTGCCTGTACTTCGTGATTTCAGCGAACGCGAATGTGCCGAATGGATGACACGCGAAATCGGTGTGACGCCGATTCCCGTGAGCGCGTTTTATTCGACGCCAACCGAGCAACGCACGATTCGGTTTTGTTTCGCGAAGAAAGAAGAAACGCTTGATGAAGCCGCGAAGAGAATCTTGAAAATTGCCTAGTAACTACAATCGTACAGCCCCAATTTTATTGGGCGAGCGAGTGCAAAATAGTTATTTCCGAAATCTACAAATTATTGGTTTATCGCCCAATAAAATTGGGAAATACTGAATATGCTATAACCAATTCGTAGTTCGTCTCAAAGGCATCGCGTCGCGACGATTGAAACGTTATCCTCACGCACTTTTTTTCGAAACACTCGTACGATGCAAGCTTCCTCTCGATCGCTCCCTCGCGTCACCTCCACCGCTCTCGTAGCCGCGCTCATGTCTCAACTCGCTTTCGCGCAAATCGCGTATCCCACGACGCGTAAGGTCGATCATGTCGACACTTATCACGGCGAAAAAATCTCCGATCCTTATCGTTGGTTAGAAGACGACAACAGCGCGGAGACAAAAGCATGGGTTAAAGCGCAAAACGAAGTCACGCGCAAATTCCTCGACGCGATTCCCGAGCGCGCGGAGATCCAAAAGCGCTACACGGCACTCTACAACTTCGAGAAATACAGCACGCCGTGGAAAGAGGGCGGCCGCTACTTCTGGTCGCGCAACGATGGTTTGCAACAGCAATCGGTGTATTACGTCGCTGACTCCTTGTCGTCAACGCCGCGTGTGTTGCTTGATCCGAACACGCTTTCGAAAGATGGCACGGTGTCGATTGCGTTCATGAGTGTGAGTCGTGATGGCAAACGCTTGGCCTACGGCGTTTCGAGTGCAGGTTCCGATTGGACCGAGATTCGCGTGCGCGACATCGATAGCGGGAAAGATTTGCCTGATCGAATTCAATGGGTGAAGTTCTCTTCCGCCGAATGGTCGGCCGACAGCAAAGGTTTTTTCTACGGCGCGTACGATGCGCCGAAGAAGGGCGAAAAACTAACGGGACAAAATTTCTTTCAAAAAGCGTACTACCACCGCCTTGGTTCGCCGCAGTCGAAAGATACGCTCATCTACGAGCGCAAAGATCAAAAAGAGTGGGGCTTTGGCGTTTGGATGTCCGAAGATGGCAAGCACGTGTTTAACCAGATCAGCAGAGGAACAGAGCGCCGCAACGGGCTGCTGTGGGCACCGACTACGGGTGCAACGAAAGCAGGTGGTGTGCAGCTTCGGCAAAGTGACTTCAAAACGCTCACGCTTGATTTCGATGCATCGTACGAAGTGATCGGTTCGCGCGACGACACGGTGTGGATCAAGACGGATTTGAATGCGCCGTTTGGTCGAGTGATCGAAGTCGATCTCAATAATCCAGACCGTAAAAACTGGAAGACCATTGTTCCCGAATCGAAGCAAACGCTCGAATCTGCGAATGTCGTCGGTGGCATGATCGTTGTGCAGTATTTGCGTGATGCGAGGAGCGTGGTGGAGCGTTTCTCGCTCGACGGTAAATCGCTTGGCGAAGTCGCGCTGCCCGGTATCGGCTCGGCAGGTGGTTTCGGCGGCAAATTCAAAGACACGGAGACTTTTTACTCGTTCACGAGCATGACCGATCCGAGCACGATCTTTCGCTATGAGCTAGCGAAGAACGAATCGAGCATTTTTCGCAAACCGAAGACTGCCTTTGACGGCAGCAAGTACGACACGAAACAAGTTTTTGTAACGAGCAAAGACGGAACGAAAGTGCCTGTCTTCATCGCGCAACGCAAGGACATCAAACTCGACGGCAACAATCCGGTGATCGTCTCAGCGTACGGTGGTTTCGGCATCTCTACGACGCCAAGATTTCGTATCACCGCCGCGATGTGGGCAGAAATGGGTGGTGTCTTCGTTGAGGCTGCTATACGTGGCGGCAATGAATACGGCAAAGCCTGGCATGACGCGGCGAAAGGCGCGAAGCGACAAAACGCGTACGACGATTTCATCGCAGTCGCCGAATGGCTTGCGGCAAATGGATACAGCAAACCGTCGAAGATCGGTGTGACCGGTGGATCGAACGGTGGTCTCCTGATCGGTGCCGTTGTGAATCAACGCCCCGAACTCTTCGGTGCCGCAGTGCCCGAAGTCGGTGTGATGGACATGCTGCGTTTCCACAAATTCACGATCGGTTGGGCGTGGGTCGAGGAGTACGGCTCGTCGGACAAAACGGAAGATTTTGCGCATCTGAAACGTATCTCGCCGCTGCACAACATTAAAGCGGGCGCGAAGTATCCGCCGATTCTCGTGATGACCGCCGATCACGACGATCGCGTGGTGCCCGCGCATAGCTTCAAGTACGCGGCGACGCTGCAAGCGACAGACACCGGCAACGCACCGAAGTTAATCCGAATTCAAACAAGCGCAGGGCATGGTGCTGGCACACCGACCTCGAAAATTATCGAGGAGCGAAGCGACGTGCTTGCATTTTTCTGGAATGCGCTTTCGCGTTGATCGGTAGGGCGCAATCTTATTGCGCCTCCCATTGTGGGGGGCGCGCTCGCGCGCGAAAGGCAGCTCGCCCAATCGACGCTCGAAGCGATTTCAACATTCGCGCGCAAGCGCGCTCCCACCATTAGAATTGCACGTATCGCGGAATAAATATCCGCCATATGGAGATTGTCGATGCTACGCATCACCGAACTCAAGCTGCCGCTCGATCATGCTGAGGCGGCACTGCCTGCCGCAATCATTGCGCAGCTCGCGATCAAACCCACGGATCTGATTCGCTTTACGGTGTTTCGTCGTGGTTATGACTCGCGCAAGAAAGCGGACATTCAACTTGTCTACACGCTCGATGTTGAACTCGCGCCTGCGCTCGAAGCAACGCTCTTCAAAAAATTCAAGCGTGACGCGCACATCTTGCCGACGCCGGATACGAGTTACAAATTTGTCGTTCAGCCAAAGTTCCCCTCGCCCCTCGTGGGAGAGGGGCTAGGGGAGAGGGGGCGGTCTCCTCCTCAAAATGTTTCTGTCACCGACACACGCCCCCATCTCCCTAGCCCTCCCCCACGAGGGGGGAGGGGATTAGATCGCCCCGTCGTCATCGGCTTCGGCCCTTGCGGCATCTTCGCCGCGTTGATCCTTGCGCAGATGGGTTTGAACCCGATCATCTTGGAGCGCGGCAAAGTCGTACGCGAGCGCACGAAAGATACCTGGGGTTTATGGCGTCGCCGCGAACTGAACACCGAATCGAATGTGCAATTTGGCGAAGGCGGCGCGGGAACGTTCTCCGATGGGAAACTTTGGAGTCAGGTGAAAGATCCGAAGCACTACGGCCGTAAAGTGCTCGACGAATTCGTGAAGGCAGGTGCGCCCGAAGAAATTCTCTTCGTGAGCAAACCGCATATCGGCACGTTTCGTCTTGTCAAAATGGTTGAGCACATGCGCGAGACGATTACCTCGCTCGGCGGCGAGTTTCGTTTTCAATCGCGTGTGACCGATATGAAGATCGAGAACGGACAGATGCGTGGGCTCACGTACGTGAACGCCGAAGGCGAGTCGATTGAGATCGAAACCGAGCACGTCGTGCTTGCCATCGGCCACAGCGCACGCGATACCTTTCAGATGCTCTTCGATCGTGGCGTGTACATCGAAGCGAAGCCGCTCTCGCTCGGTTTCCGTATCGAGCATCCGCAAAGCATCGTCGATCGCGCACGCTTTGGACCGAGCGCAGGCAATCCGATTTTAGGTGCGGCAGATTACAAGCTCGTGCATCACGCGTCGAACTCGCGCTCGGTTTATAGCTTTTGCATGTGTCCGGGCGGTACCGTCGTCGCGGCGACGAGTGAAGTCGGTCGCGTCGTCACCAATGGCATGAGTCAATACTCGCGCAACGAACGCAACGCGAACGCCGGCATCGTTTGCGGTGTCTCACCAGAAGATTTTCCCGGTTACGACAAAAACGATCCGAAAACAGCGCTCGCAGGCATCGCATTTCAGCGGCAATGGGAATCGCGTGCTTACGAACTTGGCGGTGAAAGCTACAGCGCACCCGGTCAACGCGTCGGCGATTTTCTCGCAGGTATTGCAAGCAAAGAATTCGGCGATGTTTTGCCAAGTTACAAACCCGGCGTTCACTTAACCGATCTCGCAACAAGTTTGCCCGACTACGCGATTGCTGCAATTCGCGAAGCGATTCCCGAATTCGAAAAACAGATCAAAGGTTTCGCGATGCATGATGCAATGCTCACAGGCGTCGAAACGCGAACAAGCTCGCCGATCCGCATCAAGCGACGCGATGACGATTTGCAAAGCATGAACACGCGTGGACTCTTCCCAGCGGGCGAAGGCGCTGGCTACGCAGGCGGCATCATGTCCGCTGGGATCGACGGCATTCGTGTGGCGGAGGCCGTCGCGCTTTCGATGGTCGGCGACCGCGCAGCGCGCAAGGCAGCATAACGATGGCAATCAACTGGTTCCCCGGCCACATGCGCACGGCGCGCAAGAAGGCCGAAGAGACGCTTGCGAATGTCGATGTAGTGATCGAAGTGCTCGATGCGCGTTGCCCCGCAGCAAGCGTAAATCCGATGATTGAAGAGATGCGGCTCGCGCGCGAGCGACCGGCGTTAAAGATCATTAACAAGATCGATATGGCGGAAGAGAAGGTGACTGCCGAGTGGCTCACTTACTTCAATGCGCAGCCGAATACGAAGGCGATTGCCATCTCGTGCAAGAAAGTTGGTGACACTTCGAAAGTGTTACCCGCAGCGCGCGAGCTTGCGCCGCATCGCGATGGGCCGCTCAAGCGCCTTCGCGTGATGATGATGGGCGTGCCCAACGTTGGCAAATCGACACTGATCAATGCGCTGATGAATTCGCGTACCGCGCCGGTGGGCGATGAGCCCGCCGTGACCAAACTTGTGTCGCGCTACAACTTGCCCGACGGCACCTGGCTCTTCGACACGCCCGGACTCATGTGGCCGAAGATCGAATTGGAGAGCGATGGCTTCATGCTCGCGGCGAGCAATTTGATTGGCACCAATTCGTATATCAACGAAGAAGTCGCGACGTTTCTTGCTGACGTGTTGCTCGCGAAGTATCCCGACGCGCTCGCGAAACGCTACACATTCGACGTGAGTGAGATGGACGGTCCCGCAATCATTGAAGCGATTGCGTTGAAGCGTGGATTCAAAGCGAAGGGCGGCGCGATCGACTACGAGAAAGCGTCGGTCACCTTGCTCAATGATTACCGAAGCGGCATTCTCGGACGCGTTTCGCTCGAGACGCCTGCATCGCGTGAGGCGGCGTTGAGTGCGATTGCTGCGCAAGCGCCGGCTGATGAAACTGAGGAAACGGACGCGAAGACCGCATCACGCAAACCGCATCGCTGAAACTCCGAGCAAATTTGGTGATACACAAAGAGCGCAACACGCGCAAGCGGATGTGGGAGCGCGCTCGCGCGCGATACGGCGATCGCAAAAGGGCGTCGTTTGAAACAGTGAGTTGCGTTTGTAAATCGCTTTTCGCGCGCAAGCGCGCTCCCACACCCTCCATCGGTTCGCACTCGCAGATATGAAGTGCGGCTAAGTGGCGTCGAAAATGAAAGCGAAATAATATTGGGTGTTAAAGGATATTGGGATATCTGTCGAAAAATACAATTATTTGCACAATCGCCCAATTAAATTGAGCGATCAGCGAAATTGTTTATGATCGTTTTTGAGTCATGCAACCCAGGTCACAAGCATCGATAAATGCTAAGTCTGACGACCGCTTGTCGCCGCATTCCAGGCCGCTTCGTGCTTCTCTGCCTCCATCGTTTCGCGCGCAACAGCCGCTTGGTACGCAGCGCGCTGTTTCATGCGACCGATGTAGGCGAGGCATGCGTCGCCCACGCCTTCGAGCTTCGCCGATAGCGTCCATGTGAAGCAATGTGTTGTGACGATGTCGGCCAGCGTGAGCGCGTCGCCCGCAATGAAGTCGCGCGTCGCGAGCATTTTTTCAAGTGGACGGATCGCTCGCGCAACTTGCCATGCAGCAGTTGGTTCGAGTTGCGGCACGCGCTTGTCTTCGGGTAGTGCAAAGCGATGCTGTGCGACGGCCCAAATATGAGGCTCAAATTCGGTGACTGTGTAGAAGATCCATCGGTACATCTCCGCGCGTGCAATTGCGTCGCTCGGAATCAGTTTCGCGTTTGGAAATTTTTCGCCAATGTAGAGCATCTGAGCGACCGATTCGGTGAGCGTTAAATCGCCGTCGACAAGCACAGGAATCTTCCCGGCCGGATGGATCGCTTTGAACGCGGACGATTGCCCTTCGCCCTTCATCATCCAAATGCGTTGGTACTCGTAGCTCGCACCTGCTTCTTCGAGCGCCCACACCGGGCGGATTGAGCGCGAATTCTTGCTGCCATAGATTTTCATTTCGTTTTCCCTGACTTGCTTTGCATCGAATATAGCGATACTTTACGACCTACGGTCAACAAGCCGCAGAGTAATGCAGCGTGTTTGGGTGATCAACAAAAATGTTGTTGGGGTGTATCCGATGAGCCGTTGTGTGCGTTCTTTTGCGCTGGTGGTGTTGTGGGCGTGCAGCACATTATTTTCTCTCGACGCGCGTGCAGACGCCGAATTGGTGAAAGCGATAGAGCGCATTAACGAGCAGCTTGTTACGCAACGAGATTCGCTGTCACGCGAGCAAGCGCGTGAGCGTGTTGCATTGCTGGAGCAACTTGCACAACGTGACGCCAGCGCAGCCGCGAAACTCGTTCAACCCCGTGTGCGAACGCTCTCGCAATCTGAACCCGACGATATGCCGCACGAGCGATACCTAGGCAACCTTGAAGCCACGCTCGAAGTGATGCACTACGACGACTTTGAGAACAACAAATCGTGGAACGAATACTTCATTCTTATCGGTGAAGAACGCCTGGCGCTGACCGCAGTGAACGGACTGGTCGGGGCGCGCAACCGGCAGGACGTAACGATTAAACACGCGGTTCGTATTGGCGACACCTTGCTCGCGCTTTCGGATCTTCAAGTGCGCGAGGACGATGTGTCGATTCAGAAGGCTCATCAGAAGCGGCTCGGCATCACGCGCGTTGCTGTCATGCTCGTCACCTTCAACGACCTTACAACGCAGCCTTGGACGAAAGCGCAAGTCGAAGCGGCGCTCGCGCAAACTAAGGCCTATTACAACGAAGTCAGTTTCGGTCGAGCTAACGTCGAGTTCGATGTCTTCGGATGGTACGCGTTGCCGATTAGCAAGTCCGGCTGCCCTGATTTTTCTATTGAACGCGAGGCCGATAAAGCGGCGACCGCTGCTGGCGTAACCCTTTCGAACTACACGTTTCGCGGCTATATCTTTCCCGACATTGGATGCTCTTGGGCGGGGCTCGCTGGCGGCAGCAGATTCTGGGCGGACGGCGATATCTCTGTGCGGGTGATCGCGCACGAGATGGGGCATTTGTTTCGTCTTGGCCACGCGAATCTGTGGCGTTGTCCTGACGGCAACTACGTCGATCCCAATGGCGGGCGCTGCACGTTCACGGAATACGGCAGCCCGTACGACGTGATGGCGCTTTGGCCGGGTCAGTTTCACGCGGGCTCGAAGCGTAAGCTGTCTTACTTGACCGATCCTGCGACGTCACAGGGGTTCCAAGAAGTGACTGTCTCTGGCGACTACGATATTGAAACCTATCAATCGACAGACGCAGGTGTCAAAGCGCTCGCGATCAGGCGATTCGAAACGCGTGGACAAAAAGAATTCTTCAACGTCGAGTTTCGCAAACCGATTGGATTGGATGCATTTTTAGGTTCGAAGATCGGCAATAACGTACAAATTACTTTCGCCGACAACACGGTGTACGACATGAATCCGGGCACGGCTACGGCGGACGACGCGTCGCTCGGAGTGGGCCAAGTGTTCAACGAGCAAGCTGCGTCAGGTGTCACGATCGAACTTCTCTCCGCGAATGCCACCGCGGCGCGTGTGCGCGTCACGCTCGATCCCTGCGGACGAAACGCGCCGCTCATTGATGCGGTCGATCTCACACCGGCGGTCTTACCTGGGCAGAAGAAGCGTTACTTGCTGTGGATTGCTAATCAGGACAATCCCTCGCAATGCTCAACGGCTACACAATTCTCCTTATCGCTCGCGTCGTCCACGACCAGCCCAACGCATACATTCAGCGCGTCGACCTTCTCGCTCTTGCCTGGTGCAACAACGACCGCCTTACTTGAAGTCGATATTCCATCGCCGTTCGTGGGCAGTTCGATCTTTTTTGAAGTGCTCGCGACGAACGTTCAGCGCCCCAAGTTTTTGGCGAGAGAATCAATAGGCATTGTTCCGGGCGTAAGCAAAATTTCGTACGTGAGTGGCGGTGATCAAACTACCGCTGTGGCGACAAACTTTTCGCAGCCACTACGCGCGCGTGTGACAAATGGCTCAAATCAGCCAGTTGTTGGCGCCACAATCGCTCTCGCCTTTGACAGCAGTTTTCTCTTGCCGGCAAACGTATCGATTCAAACGTGCACGACCGATGCAAGCGGCGAATGCGAGATCGCAATTCGAGCAGGCACGCGACCGGGCTCGTACGTCACTCGACTTATCGCGAACGGTACGTCGACTTACAGCGTGGACTATCGCCTCACAAACACAACGACGGGCGCTTACACGCCGGACACCACGCCGGAAGCGTTTTCGTTTCGAGCTTTGACCGGCGTTGGCACGGGGCTTCCGATCACGTCGGATGCAGTCGCGGCGTTCAATTTCGATGCGCCGCTCGGTGTAAGCGTGATCAATGGCGAATACTCGATCGACTGCAACGGCACGTTTACCTCTGCGCCGGGCACGATCTTCAGTCCACAGCGTGTTTGCGTTAGACACACAAGCGCTGCGACGCCTGCAACGCAAACAACGACGCGTTTAACCGTTGGTAGTGTGTTCGCCGATTTCATATCGACCACAACGAGCTTTCCTGCGGTGGCGCGCGCGTGCCTGCTCGATGTTGATGGCGACGGTGCGATTCGCGCAACGACAGACGGCATCATGATGATGCGTCACATGCTTTCGCTGGCCGACACAACGACGATCGCTTCAAATATTGCGATCGCCGCCAATGCGCCGCGACGTACTAGCGCCGATATTGCGATGTTTTTATGGTCGAGCAATCTCGATATCGATGGCGATGGGCAACGAAGCGCGGGTATCGACGGTTTGATTTTGCTGCGCAGCTTGCTCGGAATGACCGGCGACGCAGTGACGAATGGCATTTCGTTCGCGAGCAATGCCACACGGAGAGATTGGACGGCGCTGAGTACTTATTTGCGTGGAAGTTGCGGCCTCGCTGCGCAGATTCCGTAGGTTTCGAACAGTTCGCAAAACAGGTGCGCGTGCATCCTCGCTGGACTAGCGCGCAGCGATCGGACCAGTCTTTTTCTCAGCCAGCAGTTCGTTTGCAACTAGCGCGCCGATCACAATCGCAGCACCAATCAGCGTATTAGTTGAAGGCGTTTCACTCGCGAAGAGCCACGTCCAAAGCGGCCCCATGATGACTTCGAGCATGCCGAGCAGTGCGGTTTCGGGCGCGCTCAAATGCTTCGCTGCACGAATGAGCAACACACACGGAATCGCGAGTTGGAATACGCCAAGAATCGCGAGCAGAAACACATCTTTCATGCTCGCCGCGAACGGGAACGACAACGGCAACGTGATCGCGCAAGAAATCACTGCGCCAATCAACACTGCTGGCGCGAGATCGACCTGCGCATGATTGCGCTTCATCGTAACCAGATTGATCGCGGCCGCGACTGGGACGCCAAACGCGATAAACATACCTAGCGTGCCGCCGCTTGATGCAGCCGCGCCGAACATAATCACCATGCCGACAAACGCGATGGCAATGGCGAGCCAGGTGCGCCCTGGAATCGGTGACTTCAATACGGCCCAAGCAAGCAGCGCGGTGATGAGTGGCGACAGCGAATTCACGATCAGCGTGTTCGCGGTTGACGTCATCGTGAGCGCAATCATGAAGCAAGTGAACATCGTCGCCCAGCACGCACCCGCGACCAGGCCCGCGCGACCGCTCGCGCGCACGTGCGTGAGGCTGCCTTTGAAGCCTTCGTTCCAGATGAACCAAACGATCATTGCGACGGCGCAAAAGAAGCTGCGCCAGAACGTGACCTCGAACGATTTCGCAGAATCGAGATGACGCGTGACCACGCCCGCGATGCTCCACATGAAGCAACAAAGAACTAGCGTGAAGACGGCGCGGCGGTGAAGATTTGAGGACGACATTGCATGAAGTTTATGTGTTCGCCTCTCCCTCGAGGGGACCAGCGTCAGCGCAGGACGCAGCGACGCTGCGGTCTCGACCGCAGGGAGAGATTCGGCGGAGCCGAACAGAGGGCGTCACGAAGTGACGGGAGAGGGTGACGCTTCCATGTGCAGAGACGACGTCGAATCGCTCCAATATCTCCGCTTATGCGTTTTCTTGTGAGGAGATCGGAATTGCTCAATGCGCCGCACTCGTCCCATCGTTGCGCACTTCCGGAATCGCGAGACATGAAAGCCCTGCCGCGACAAAGAGCGCAACGCTCGCAATGAGCGACGAACGCCATCCCTGCGCCTCAATCAACGCACCGCCCACGATGAAACCCGTGCCCATTCCGATCAAGAAAACGGTCATACTCCACGTGAACGCCTCCGTGGAGTATTCAACTGGCGTGAGCTTGCCGAGTTGTAGTGAAAGCGCCGTAATCATCGGCCCAAAGGCAAGCCCCGTGATCGCGCACATCACGATGAAGCCAATCGATTCGTTCATCGCTGCCATCGCAACGCTCCCGACCGCAAGCCATGCAGCCGTGCAAAGAATTTGTCGATTCAGCGGCCACGAGATTTTCCACGTGCCGTAAACGAAACCCGCAATCGCACTCGGAATCGAAAGCGCCGCGAAATACCAACCGACCATCGCTTTCGATCCGACGAAGTCTGCGAAAGCGGGCAATGCGATTTCAAGCAAACCAATCGCGGCACCGAACATCGTGGAGAGCAATAACGCACGACGTACGGCAGAAATCTTGAGTGGCCCAAGCCAATGCCGTTTGATCTCGTCGCCCGATTCGACATTGCCCCAACGCGTCATTGCACCCGAGTGCGCGAAGAGGAAACTACCGATTGCCGCCAACGTCGCCGAGACGAACACCGCCGTCGCCGCCTGCCCAGTGAGTAGCGCGAGACTCACCGCGAGCGGCCCCAAGGTGAACGCAAGCTCCATCACGATCGCCTCGATCGCGAACGCCGTTTGCTTCTGCGCATCGTTCATCGAGGATTTGCGATACATCGCGCGAATCGTCATCGACACCGGTGGAAACGTCGCCCCCGCAACGAACGCCGCCGTCATGATGAATATCACCGGCAACACCAACTTCGCTGCGACAATCGCGCAAAGCAACGCGAGCGCATGCACAACACCCAACGGCAACATCACACGCTGCGGCCCATTCTGATCGATAAAGCGCCCCACGATCGGCGCCTGAATCGCAGCTGCAATCATGTAGGCCGCACTCACCGAACCCGCCGCCGCAAACGAATTCGTTTGCGATTGCACGAGCAAGGTCAACGAAAGCGCATTCATGCCGACCGGCAAACGCGGCACGATGGAAGTGATAATGATGCGACGCAGTTCGCGATCGCGGAAGAGGTCGCGGTAGGGGGAGAGATTGATCAAAGTATGTTATCTAGCAATTCGCTCGAACGCCAAATCAAATTGGGGATAGACAATGAAAAGCTTATTTATTGAAAACTAGTGAAAAATTGGAATTGCCCCAATTTAATTGGGCGATAAAAAGTGAAGTTGCTTATTTCAAACTGCTTGCGTGCGCAAGTTTTCGACGGTCCGACAAACACTCAATTTGCATCGCGCGAACCGCCGACGAAGAATCAATTATCGAGGATCACAACCCCTGTCATCCCCGCGAAGGCGGGGACCCAGACAGGCGCTCAACTTCGATTCAATAACGTCTTGTAGCTGCGGTAAGTTGTTAACCAAGGTCGTAGCAGCTTTAGTCCCTGCGTTCTTGAGGTACGTGCTAGCGAACCGGTCGCATCGGTATACATCGCAATACGGAATGTACTGCGCGTGCATGATGTCACCTATGTCGCTCGCGTGTTTTTCTGGGGCTCTAATTGCATTCACTGGACTCATCACAAGTTCCATATACGAACGAACGACTGCAGCTCGGTTTGAAATCGACGCGAGGTTCGACGCTGTGTCAAGCGAAGGTGTTTTGGTGAGGCGCAAGGATTTTTCACCTGCTAGTTGGTACGACTCATAAACCTCGCGAACGTCGTTGAGCAGGGTCGAATGTTCACGATGCAGCCATCGCGCTTGAAAGTCTCGTGCATCCTGCACTACTTGACGTTTTTGCGCTATCTTGAACGAGTCGCTCGGAATATTTCTCCATCGTCTACGCAATTCGTTAAGCGCGGTAACGTTTTGTATGAGCGGCACGGAGCTGTCACGTAGCCATTTAGTTAAGTTGTCATTGAGTGAGTCCTGCCCCGGCAATAGATACGTCGCTAGGAAAGACAGGTCGCTGAATCCGTTCCTAAACGATTTGTAGACTGGCACGTGATCTGGTTTCGAAGAAAGCACGAATCGCTTCCAAATGTCAGAGTCTTTGACACTTACCGGGAATCTCGTACGAAGCCGCGCGTAAGTTGCAGCCCAGTCAGACTCGATCATTCTTCGCATCGCTAGCGGGTTTGGCGGCCTCCGCGATTGCGCTTCTAGATTGCGTCGCTGCTTTCTATTCATGCCAGCGAGTAATTCGCGATTGTCTGGGTCTGCGAGAAACGCCTTAGTTGGGTTTGTGTGCATGGCTGAAATCATTTCGCCGATTTCTTTGAAGAGCAGCGGAAGCCCTGGGAACCACTCGCCGTCGCTTGAGCGTCCGTGGAAGCGTTCGCGCTCCACGGGGCGCACGCTTGCTTTGTATGAATCTGACTCTTGAGCGTGCAAGAGATCCAAGGCAGGTAGTTCCGTCCAGCCTCGGAACGCACTGCCATTCGCAAGTTGATCAATAACGTTCAATCGCGCAGTGGCAGCTTCGGTGGAAACGCCATCGTGCGCTGCTGCTTCCATTACATGAAGGGAAGAGAACGGAATTTGAATGTCGCCTTGTCGTACCAACTGCTTTAAGGCGAGTAGTTCTTTCTCGTCGGACGTCGTCCCTGCGCCTCGGAAAACATCCGCGAAGTGCGAGTAGTCGCTGCTGTCGAGATAAACAACTAGTGGCCGATTCATTGTGTTGAGGAGGTAATTTGCAATCGACGATGCGTTGCTAGGTCAAAATCTAATTCACCGCCCACGGATTAAAAATCTCTAACCCCGGAATGCCGAGCAGATCGGTGTCGCGCGTGACGAGCGTGAGTCCGTGCGTGAGCGCGGTGGCGGCGAGGAGGCTGTCAACGATAGGGCGAGGGGACGCGAATTGTTCTGCGCTCATGCGTCCCCAACGATCAGCCACTTCTAACGTGACCCCAATCACGTTGTCGCCGAACCGATTGGGCAGAGCGACTTCGAGCCATTGCTTGAAACGTTCGCGACGCGCGCTCGGGGGCAATCGCTCGACGCCTTTGCGAATTTCGCTAAGCGTGAGCACGCTGACGTAACAGTTTTCGTAGTTCAATCCTTCGAGCCATTCGATAACGGCGGCGTTCGGATTGGGTTTGACGGTTTCGGAGAGGGTATTGGTATCGAAAAGGTAGCGCACGATTTATTCGTCGAACGATTCGTCGAATAGCGGCTTGTCTTCGGGCAGACTTTTGTCACGCTCCAAATCGAGTTCGATACCGTACCAAGGCGATGCACGCATGAATTCAACGAACGATTGCTTTGGCTTCGCGGGCGCTTTGAGTTTTTCGTAATCGTCGCGCGAGATCACAACGGCCGTACTTTCACCGCGCACGGTGATCTCTTGCGGGCCGTCGCTGTTGGCGCGTTTTACGACTTCGGATAGTCGCGCTTTCGCTTCTTGCAGTTGCCAGGTTTGCATGGTTCACCTCGGTTCTAAGTGGTCAGTTTCTGCCGACTAGACGGACTAGGTGAATTATAGTCAAGATTTTCGCGTTTGAAAAACCAAACGAAATCAACTGCTTATGGCTTCGCTTTCTTGTCAAGCGGTTCGAAGTGGCGAAAGCCAAGTTTGTCGTCGGCGACCTTACCGCTATTCAGAAACCAGCCGTAGCGCCCTGTTTACTATGGGCTACGAGTGATAAATGTTATTTATTGAAAACTAAAATTAATGGCGGCTTGCCATAAATATATGGGGCGACGAATCAACGAGTGGATTAGGAACGAAGTTCTAGCTCACTGTCGCCGCTTCAATCCGCTTCATCACTTCATCCGTGAGCCTCGGCACCACTTCGAGCGCTTTCATGTTCTCTTGCACTTGCGAAACGCGCGAAGCGCCAGTGATGACGGTCGATACGTTTTTATTTTTCAGGCACCACGCGAGTGCGAGTTGCGACAGCGTGCAATTTAAATCGCCAGCAATCGGGCGCAGTTTTTCAACGACCGCGATCTTCTTCGGGTCGGTAATGCTCTCAGCCAACCACTCATAACCTTTGATCGCGGCGCGTGAATCGGCAGGAATGCCTTTCGCGTATTTGCCGGTGAGCGCGCCGGAGGCAAGCGGACTCCAGGTCGTCAATCCCAAACCAATATCGCCATAGAGCCGCGCGTATTCCTTCTCGACACGCTCGCGCGCGAAGAGGTTGTACTGCGGTTGCTCCATCACGGGCTTGTGCATATGATGACGCTCCGCGATCTCATAGGCCGCGCGAATTTCGTCCGCCGTCCATTCGCTCGTGCCCCAATACAACGCTTTGCCTTGCGTGATCATGTCGCTCATCGCGCGCACGGTTTCTTCAATCGGCGTATTTGGATCGGCGCGATGACAGAACACGAGATCGACGTAATCGAGTTGCAAGCGCTTCAGTGACCCATCAATCGCTTGCATCAAGTATTTGCGATTCAATGTGTTCTTTTCGTTCGGCGCATCGTTGATGCCCCAGAAGAATTTGGTCGATACCACGACTTGCGCGCGACGCCAACCGAGTTGTTTCAACGCTTCGCCCATGATCGTCTCCGACATGCCGCGCGCGTACACCTCGGCGTTGTCGAAGAAGTTCACGCCTGCGTCCCATGCGGCGGCCATGCATTCGACGGCGGATTTGGTATCGACTTGATTGCCGTAGGTCACCCACGAGCCGAATGAGAGTTCAGAGACTTTGAGCCCGGAGCGGCCTAATCGACGATATTGCATTTGTTTTTCCTTCGGAAAAAGGACGTCGGCGCTTCGCGCCTAAGACGACGCCGCTTCGCGGCTAGGGCGCAAAGCATAGCGCGAATCGACGTAGCTTCCGAGTGAATTCTCCTTGCTAACATCACTTTTCATCGAGGAACTAACGCGTACTTCGTGAAACTCAAAGAACAGCAGGTTTTGTGAGATGACATACTCGACCGATGAACGACTAAAGTCGTACCTCGATACAAATCAACTCGCCAGAGAACGATTGGCGCTTGCTGTGCTCGCGCTCGATAAACGTTTTTCGGATGTAAGACCGCGACATCCGCGAGGCGGACCGGACGGAGGGCGAGATATTGAAGCGCTCTTTTGCGGTGAGTCTCTCGCATACGGAGCAGTTGGTTTTGTCAATCAGGCAGACGACTCTAGAGAGAAGAAGAAATCTATCGAGAAGAAATTTTCTGAAGATCTTGTGGTCGCTCTGTCAAACGACCCCGCGCCTACAGCCTTTGTGTTCTTCACAAACGTGAACCTAACAAGCGCCGAGAAGAACAAGCTGGTCGATTCAGCAAAGAAGCGCGGGATGCTCGATTGCGAAATATTCGATAGAGAGAGGCTACGCATCGTGCTTGATAGCGCCGATGGGTTTGCGATTCGTTTTCAATGCTTAGCCATTCCGTTGTCTGAGCCCGAGCAAGCAACTTTTTTCGCGCGCTGGGGCGCCGATATTCAATCGGTTATTGCAACGGGCTTTCAGCAAGTTCAAAAGACTCTGGATCATCTTCTTTTTTTGCAGGAAGCGAACAGTGCGTTGTATTCACTTTATGTTGTTTTCGAATTGGATCGTGAATACTCCGGCGATGAGATTGGCCATTTTCGGGCATTCAATTTAATCTACTTGAAGGAAGCAAAACTAGACATCTTCTCTATCCTTTTCGGATCGACCGATAAAGCCGATCGATTTTCTCAAGATCGTTCTAGGGCGTTGGATTTAAGATCCGGTATCAAGTTCGGCGTTTCTGGTGGGCAGTGGGAGCAAATGCTTTCTCGTCGAAGACGTGCTTCTAAATCGTCCTGTGTCGACGATGACGTTGAGAAATACAACCTCTCGGCGTCGCATTCGTCGATTGGTATGGAAACTGTTCGAACGTTGTCGACTCGCTATTCGAAAGACAGCTTGATTCGTTTCAATCCCGTTTTGAATCTCCGTGATCTTGATCACGCGATGTTCTTACCGATGATGTCGCGAAAGCTCTCTCGTTTAATCAAAACAATTCACGTTGTCGGCAACGGCTACAAGTTATTAGAACTAGGAGCAGGGGATTTTTCGATAGACGAAAGTGCGTTCGAACCTGGGATACCAGTGAAATTCACCAAGGAAGAGCTTGACGATCCGTGGGTACGAATCCTACCGTCAAATTTTTCCTCTAGTTTTCGCTTATCGTTCGATGAAAACATACCAGAGAGACTATTTGTTTCCCGGCGCACAAGGAATAGTCTGCCTAAGCGCGAGTAGCGCTTGTATGCGTGTGGTTCGGTTTACGTGCCTTGCGTACCGCTCTTACGTGCGCGCAGATCGATGCGATTGTCGCCGCGCACAAGATTGAACACAACGAATCGATTCGCTGATTGAATCGCGCGGCGCACGTCGGTGGGTGAATTCACATATGCGCCGTTGATCCCGAGCAAGACGTCGTCGTCGCGCAAACCGATCTGAAACGCTTCACTTTCTTTTTCGACGTTGAGCACGTACACACCACGACGATTGAGCTCGCGTGGGATGCTTGCGAGTTCGGTGCCGGGCAGTTCGTTGATCTTTTCCGGGCGCAGACCTTGCGCGCGCGCGGGCGTCTCCACGTTCACGCGCACGTTGCGCGTACGCCCGTCGCGCGTGATCGCGAGATCGAGCGCTTGACCGATGGGCGTTAAGGCTTGTTGATTGCGTAGGTCGTAACCCGTGCGCACGGGGCGACCGTTGACGGCGGTGACGACGTCGCCTTTCTTGAGGCCCGCTTTGTCGGCGGGGCTGCCGCCGATGACGGTTGCGATCACTGCGCCTTCGATGGCGGGCAGCTTATTTTCTTTGGCAATTTCTTGATTGACTTCACCGACCGCTGCGATGCCGATGCCACCGCGTTTGACTTCACCGAATTTCGCGAGCTGATCCATCACGCGCATCGCCATGTTGGTCGGCACTGCGAAGCCGATGCCGACATTGCCGCCCGAAGGGCCGATGATCGCCGTGTTAATGCCAATCAATTCGCCGCGAAGATTGATGAGCGCGCCGCCTGAGTTGCCGGGGTTGATCGAGGCGTCGGTTTGAATGAAGTCCTCGTAGCCTTCGGCGTTGAGCCCCGCGCGACCGAGCGCGGAGACGATGCCACTGGTAACCGTTTGACCAACACCGAAAGGATTGCCGATCGCGAGCACGTAGTCGCCGACTTGAAGCGCGTCGGATTCGCCAATCTTCACGGCGGTTAGTCGCTCTGCGGGAATTTGCAACAGCGCAATGTCGGTCGCTGGATCGGAGCCAATCAACTTTGCCGTGAACTCGCGGCGATCGCGCAAGGTGACGACAACCTTGGTCGCGCCCTTGATCACGTGGTGATTGGTGAGCACGTAGCCTTTCGCCGCATCGACAACCACACCGGAACCCGAGGCTTGCGCTTCGCGCTGTTGCGGACGATCCGGTACGCCAAAAAAACGACGGAAAAACGGATCGGCGAACATCGGGTTGTCGGACTCCGAACTGCGCGTGAGCGTGGAGATATTGACGACGCCTGCTGCGGTTTGCGAGACGACTGGGGCGAGCGATGGCATTGAGCCGTTGAGGATCGGTGTCGATTGCCGTGGCTGCGCGGCGGGTGCTTGGGCTAATGCTGTTTGCGCGGGCGGCGAGCTTTGTTGCGCGTCGGTGCACGCGACGAAGCCTAGGATCGAGAGGAAGAGGGCGATGAGTCTTTTTGTGCGGGACGCGGTGGGCAGCATGGTCGGTCGGGTGACGATTGATATTCCGTTTGGAGTTTAGTTTGTTTGTGGAAGTTTCAAGGGCGCGCTACGCGCAAGGACGAAAAGCCCTGCAACAGGGAGCTTCCCATAGAGCACGATCTGTAGGAGCGGCTTGCCGCGACCAAACGTCGGCAGGCGACCGATTTACGATTCGGTGCAAGTCTTACCCGTGGTCGCGGCAAGCCGCTCCTACAATTCGACCGGACGCGCGACTTATGTGGTCACAACCAAATTGTCGCGATGAATCAGCTCGTCGTCGTTACAGTAACCAAGCAACGCTTCGATGTCCGACGATGGCTTGCGCATGATGCGCTGCGTTTCGCTGGAGGAATAGTTCGCGAGACCGCGTGCGAGTTCCTTGCCCGACTCGTCGATGCAGGCAATCACTTCGCCGCGCTCGAATTCACCGCTCACGGCGATAACGCCAATCGGCAGCAAACTTCTTCCGCCTTGCGTGAGCGCGCGCGCGGCACCCGCGTCGAGCGTGACGCGACCGCGCAATTGCAAGTGATCGCGCATCCAACTTTTGCGTTTTGCGAGGCTCGTCTCTGGCGCATGGAGCAGCGTACCAATCGACTCGCCTTGCAACAAGCGTCGCAACACATCGACTTCGTGACCGCTCGCAATCACGGTGTGAATGCCCGTATTCGCGGCGCGGCGCGCGGCGAGAATTTTGGTGAGCATGCCGCCCTTTGAAATGCCTGTTCCCGTGCCGCCAGCCATTGCTTCGTACTGCATGTCATCGGCGCGACCAACCGAGATGAATTGCGCGTTTGCATTTTTGCGCGGGTCGGCGGTGTAGAGACCGCGTTGATCGGTAAGCAGCACGAGCACTTGCGCGTCGCAAAGATTGGCGACGAGCGCGCCGAGCGTGTCGTTATCGCCGAATTTGATTTCGTCGGTGGTGACTGTGTCATTCTCGTTGATGATCGGGATCACGCCGTGGTTTAAGAGCGCAAGCAAGGTTGAGCGTGCGTTGAGATAGCGTTTGCGATCAGCGAGGTCTTCATGGGTGAGGAGCACCTGCGCGGTTTTCAAGCCATGCGCGGCGAAGGCTTGCTCATACACGTTCGCAAGTCCCATTTGTCCGACGGCTGCCGCCGCTTGCAATTCGGGCATCAACTTCGGGCGCTCGCTCCAACCGAGTCGTGCCATGCCCTCGGCGATTGCGCCGGAGGACACGAAGATCACTTCAACGCCACTTGCACGAAGCGCGGCAACGTCCTTCGCCCAATGCGCAATGGCAGCGCGATCAATGCCGTTACCGCCATTGGTGACGAGGGCGCTGCCGACTTTGGCGACTAAGCGTTTGGTGGATTTGAGTAACGAGAAATCTTGCATGCCGAAGACTAAATCTATTTGAAACCTGCTCGTATCGAATACGTGACCAATCTAATAACAAAGCGTAGAGGTGTCTTCACTCCTTCAATGAATCCCTCGCCAATTGCTGCGCCAACAATTCCATAAATCAGACAGATAAGGGCGCCCGTGATGGAGAAGTAGACAAACGCTTTTCGAATAGTGAGCCCACGATCTTGCGGATGTTCATGCCACAGGAAAACAGCCACCCCTATGCACGGAAACGCAGAGAGAACGAGCGCGATCCATTTCCAGTCGTTCATTCGCTCGCGGCGTCTGCCAAATGCTCCCCAATCGCCCGCACCAACTCCGGCGTTCCGCCACTATTGATGCCGCTGATCGCGTACCAAGGCTTTGTCCAGCGCATGCGCTTGAGTGCGTCTTTGATGCGTTTGTCGGCTTCTTTTTTGTCAAGCAAATCCACTTTGTTGAACACGAGCCAACGCGGCTTTGCATGCAGTGCGGCGTCGTACTTTTTCAATTCGGCAACGAGCGCTTTCGCTTCTTTCACGTAATCGACCGCTTCATCGAACGGAGCGATATCGATCAAATGCAAAATAAGTTTCGTGCGTTGCAAATGACGCAGGAACTGATGACCGAGCCCCGCGCCTTCTGCTGCGCCTTCTATCAAGCCCGGAATGTCTGCGATCACGAATGAACTACCGTAGCCGATGCGCACGACGCCAAGAGATGGAGCGAGCGTCGTGAACGGGTAATCGGCGACCTTCGGTTTCGCGGCGCTCACAGCGCGTACGAGCGTTGACTTCCCTGCGTTGGGTTGCCCTAATAAACCGACGTCTGCGAGAATTTTTAATTCAAGTCGAACTCTTCGTTTTTCGCCTTCTTCCCCGTTGGTTTTTTGGCGAGGCGCGCGATTGACGCTGGATTTGAAATGGATGTTGCCGAGACCGCCTGCGCCGCCTTTGGCGATCATCTCTTTCGCGCCGTGTTTGGCGAGATCGGCGAGGATGATGCCAGTTTCTTCGTCCGTAATCACCGTGCCGACGGGCATGCGAAGCACAAGATCGTCGCCGCCTTTGCCGTAGCAATCGGCGCCACGACCGTTCTCGCCCTTTTGCGCGCGATGGATACGCGCAAAGCGGTAATCGATCAGCGTGTTGATGTTTTCGTCAGCGATTGCGTAGACCGAGCCGCCCTTGCCGCCGTCACCGCCGTCGGGGCCGCCCTCGGGAATGTATTTCTCGCGGCGAAACGAGGCCATGCCGTTGCCGCCATCGCCTGCAACGACGTCGATAAAGGCTTCGTCAACAAATTTCATGATTTCTTTTCCTCTGTTGGCGATGCGTTCGAGCTCGAACGACGCAACAACTCGATTTTCTCCGAACGATCGCCGGGGCGCTGACCGCTGAAAAGCGGTGTAAAGTTTTGTGTGTCGACCGTTGCTTCACCGCGATTGCGCACAATGAGCAAGTGATCGCAGTTAACTTCGCCGACATCGTCGACTGGTTCGACACGACGAGCAACGGTGTAGTCGAGCATCGCGATATGGCTGGGCGGCATGTTGATCGCGTTGACGCAGCCACTCGCGGGCCAATGTTTGTTTAGCGCTTCGAATACGCCACGGTGCGAGCTGCGGTAATTCGCGGGCTCAATCAAGAGCGCCTGCGCCACGACCCACAAGAAGGTGACGCAGCCCGCCCAATTAATGAGCGCACGACGCGAATGTTGATGCGCGGGCTGCACGAGCGCAATCCAAATCAAAAATGCGACGAGCGCCACGCCGTAACCGAGCCATGGCAGATGACCCACGAAATTCGGCACGAACTTATCGGCCCAGCTCGCAACGTTCGGCGGCCATTTAAGATAAAGCGCGAGGCTCAATACGAAAATCAACACGCTTGCGATACCAAGCACGAGAATGCCGAACCAATCGATCATCGCGTACCAGGTGCGGCGAATAGTGTCGACGCCAAAGGCCGCGAGCAGCACGAGCGGCGGCAAGAAGAAGAGGGTGTAGATCGTGCGTGGCTCAGCAAAAGCGTTGACCGCAACAAAGGCTGTGACAAAAAACGTAGCTGGCGCAATCACCTCTGCGCGCTGCCACCCGCCCGCGAATCCGCGCGCACGCAGCACGAGCGTCCATACGGCAATCGGCCACGCGGGCCATGCGAACCAGAGTAGCGAAACGATGTACGAATGCGGTGCGAAGCGCTCGCGATCGTACAAAACAAGACCGGCGCCCGTTGCAATCCAACCATCGAATGCGTCTGGTGCGCGTAGTGCAAAGCCGATCGCGAGTACGGCGCAGGCAACGAGCGTGAACACGAGCGCGCGCACGAGGGCGACGCGATGCATCGAAAGCACGGGCGCGAATGCGAGCAGGGCACAGGGCAGCGACACCAAAAGTAAACCAAACGCGCCGTGCGACATGAACGCGATGAGCCCAGCGAGCGCTATCAAAAGCGTTGCACGATTACGTCTATCGGCAATCTCCGACAGACCGTAGAGTGCGATTGCGATTGCGGCAACGATGGTGTTTTCGGGTACGTATGAGTGTGCGCGATCGTAGAGTCCGAGGCAACCAATGAAAATGATCGCCGCGAGATACGAGACGTGCCCCGCGCTCCAGCGTCGCGCAGCGAGCGCGAGGCAGAGCGTGGCAATCGCGATCCAGACGATGGAGGCTACGCGCGCAGCTTCATGCGGCGGCAGAAATTGTTTAGGCAGCCAAGCAATCACAGCGTTTAGCCAGTGCACGAACGGCGTTTCGCCGAGCACTGCGAGTCCGCCGATTTCGGGCGACCACCATGCATCGCCACCGACGGTGAACATGCTGTGCAAGATGCCCACGAAAATTGGCTCGTCCGGCTTCCACGGATCGCGTCCGAAAATACCGGAGAACAACCAGATCGCGATCAACGCAAAGAGCGCGACGCGTTTCCAAAACGCTTTGTCACGGTCGGTGGGTTGGTGCGAAATGCGCTGCATGGTGAACGAAGTTCGTCGCGATCGAAAGAGTTATTAAAAAAAGCGAATCAGCTGTGGCGTATGTGGTCTCGCGAATTATCGCGGCGCTTGATATTCATGTATCGCAGAAACAAAAAAGGCAGCGCGAAGCTGCCTTCTGTAGTTGCTTTCGCACGAGCGATTAAGCAGCTTTCTTCGCGTACTTCTTGTTGAAGCGCTCGACGCGGCCAGCGGTGTCGAGGATGCGCTGTTGCTTGCCCGTGTAGAACGGATGCGAAGCAGACGAGATTTCAAGCACGACGAGCGGGTACTCTTTGCCGTCGTCCATTTTGATCGTGCGGCTCGTGTTGAGCGACGAGCGTGTGATCCACTTTACATTCGCTGCGGTGTCGTGAAAAACGACTTCGCGATAGTTCGGGTGAATGCCTTCTTTCATAGCCAATCCTTTTTTTTGATTTGCGGTGCACGGCGACCCGTAGTCGATTGCTTTGCTTGTTACAGCGCTCGCCACTTTCGCGGGATACGTGCTACCTAGTGTCGGAAGCGTTTGCTAAAGATTGATCTCAGCATTCGCGGAAACCCAAAATTATGCCAGAAATCAAGCGCTTGCGCGAGCTTTGCGTGGTGTTTCCAGTCGTTGTATCGCTCTAATTTACGCAGCGTTTGCGATGATTGGTGCTAACGACGTTTGAAATGAGCAATTCAACTAAATTGAATAATGCCCAACAGCATTGGGCAGATGACGAAATTTTTTATTAAATCAATAAATGCATTAAATGTGATTACGTCCCAATAAAATTGGGCTATACAATGATAATTTATAATGTCTAATCGCTATCCGGCGCACGGGCGAACCACGATAGATCACATTTGAAACTCGAGATATCGTACCGATATATGCGCCATGACGATGCTTGCGACTGCGGAACAAGCGTTTGCATGTCTCGTCTAACGCATCGCGCACGGTGCTCCCCGTTTCGCGTAACCTTCGCCTTTTGGAGTCACGGAGAAATACAAGTTTTATGAAACGCATCATCCTCTTCCTTGCCACAAACTTAGCGGTCGTGCTCGTCCTGGGCATTGTTGCGAATGTGCTTGGGCTCAATCGCTTCCTTACCGCAAACGGCCTCAACCTCACTGCGCTCTTGGGTTTCGCGCTGGTGATGGGTTTTGGTGGCGCAATCATTTCGCTTTTGATGAGCAAACCGATTGCCAAATGGAGCTCGGGCGTTCAAGTCATTAACGATTCGACCGATCCGACGCATGCGTGGATCGTCAACACCGTGAAACGCTTTGCCGACAAAGCGCAAATCGGCATGCCGGAAGTGGGCCTTTATGAAGGCGAGCCGAATGCGTTTGCGACTGGTGCATTTAAGAATTCCTCACTCGTTGCAGTGTCCACCGGTTTGTTGCAATCGATGACTCGCGAAGAGGTTGAAGCCGTGATCGGCCATGAAGTGGCGCACGTCGCTAACGGCGATATGGTGACCATGACCTTGATTCAAGGCGTGATGAACACCTTCGTGATTTTCATTTCGCGTATTGTGGGTTACTTCGTCGACAAAGTCGTGCTGCGCAATCAAAGCGACGGCCCAGGCATCGGCTACTACGCGACGACCATCATCATGGACATTCTGCTCGGCGTCGTGGCCGCCATCATCGTCGCGTGGTTCTCGCGTCAACGTGAATTCCGTGCGGATGCAGGTGCGGCAGAGCTCATGGGCAACAAGCAGCCGATGATTAACGCACTCGCGCGCTTGGGCGGCCTCACACCAGGTGAGTTGCCACAGAGCGTAAAAGCGATGGGTATCGGCGGCAAGATGGGTTCGCTCTTCTCGACACATCCACCGATGGAGCAGCGTATTCAAGCGCTGCGCGACGCACAGTAAGCGCGATAGGTAAGTCAAAAGGGAGCTTCGGCTCCCTTTTTTGTTGGCGACGACAAATTGTGGGAGCGCGCTTGCGCGCGAAACGGCGTTGATCGTGATCGCGGATGGTAGGTACGACGCCTTCGCGCGCAAGCGCGCTCTTACAAAACGTTTCGCTCATCCTACACATTCCAGATCGCGACCAAGGTCGCTCCTACATGGGTGCAGTAGCATTTCGGTATGCATTTCTATCTGACCGTCGCGCTCTCCGCGTTTCTTCTTTTCCTTGTTCAACCTCTTATCGCAAAACAGATCCTGCCGTGGTTCGGCGGGACGTCCTCCGTTTGGACGACGTGCATGTTGTTTTTCCAGGCGGCGTTGTTGCTCGGCTACGCGTATGCAGACGTGACGCCCCGCGCGCTCGGGCCACGCAAACAGCCGCTCGCACACATCGCGCTCGCGATTGTGTGTTTGCTTGTGTTGCCGATTCTCGCGCCGGAATCGCTCAAACCTTACGGCACTGAAGAGCCGATCACGCGAATCTTGATGCTGCTCGCAGTGACGATCGGTTTGCCGTATTTGCTTTTGTCAACGACTAGTCCGCTCATTCAAAGTTATTTCGCGCGCTTGCAACCGGGGCGCGATCCGTATCGCTTGTTTGCGCTCTCAAATGCGGCCTCGTTGATTGCGCTCGTTGCGTATCCGATTGCCATTGA
>JBOFBL010000277.1:0-1357 GCA_051645545.1 Casimicrobium sp.
GGCAAGCGCAGGCGCAAGCCTATGACTATGCAGCGCAGCGAGAAGGAATCGCCGCGCAGGCATTGGTCGGCGTGATGAATAGCATCGACCAGTTGGTAACTCCCGGCGTGACTAATGAGTACATGGCGCAGTTGGCCTACTCGAACCCTGAAGAGTTCCGCGCGCTTCAAGCGCGGGTAGACCTTGTCAGACAGTTCAAGGGGCAAGTGCAGCAGATGGTGCAAGGCTTGATTGGTTCTGCCGATCAGCAAAAACAGCAGGCGCAGCAAGTTCAGCAGCAGGCGGCGTATGAAGTACTCAGCGCCGAGTTGAACAAGATGCAAGGGTACAAGTGGTTTAACAAGGACTTTGAGCAAAAAACGCTGGCTTACGCCCGCAAGCACGGCATTCCACAGGAAGCCGTGAGCGGTATTCAGTATGCAGGCGCGTTCGAGGTCTTTCGCAAGGCCATGTTGTACGACGAAGCTGTTGCACGCGGCAAAGCTGGAAAGCAGCCGAAAAACTCACCGATGGTCACGTCGAACGCCCGGCCTGGGCAAGGGCAAATGAGCAAACAAAAGCGTTCAGCAGAACTGTTGAGCCGTGCTCATAAAGGCGAAAAAGGCGCATTAGGAGCATGGTTCCTCGATAACTCGTGAGGAAGAAATGCCAGCACCAGCAAATACGTTTACCAGCTACGGCAGCCGTGGTAACGCAGAAGATGTAGACAAAAAGATTTACAACATGTCCCCGCAGGACACGCCGTTCCTGTCTTCGCTCGAAGGTGAATCGATCGATGCACGGACACCGCAGTGGCAGGAAGACAGTTACGACACGCCGAACAAAGACAACGCCATGGTTGAGGGCGATGACTTTGCGGGCCAGCCGTTGACGCCGACTTTCATGCTTCGCAACACCATCCAGACGTTCCGCAAGGACATCGTCACGTCCGGCGTTCAGAACGCGATCAATAAATACGGTCGCGGTAAAGGCAAGGACAGCGAGCAGCGCTACCAAGTCGAAAAGAAGCTCAAAGAAATCAAGATGGACATGGAAGCAGCGATGCTCTCCAACAACGTCGGCGTTGTCGGTTCAGCGCCTACCGCGTCCAAGATGGCCGGCATTGAGCTTTACAGCGATCTGAACGTTTCGCACGGCGCGACCGGCGTCACTCCGGCCTTGACCAATGACACGTTGCCCACCACCGCAATCACCGATGGCACCCTGCGCCCTCTTACAGAGCCAATCATGCTTTCGGCTCTGCGAACCATGTGGGAAAACGGCGGTACGCCGCGCGCGTGCTATTTGACGCTTGGTCAGAAAGCCGTCGTGAACGCCTTCCCTGGCATCGCAGATCGCCGGGTGGACGTGAAGCCGG
>JBOFBL010000278.1:0-26425 GCA_051645545.1 Casimicrobium sp.
AGTTCGGGTAAAGAGCCTTGTCAGGCGCAGTGATCTGAATCGTCATTCCCGCGAAGGCGGGAACCCACTGTCGCCGTGAGTGAATCGTGTTTATCAGCGCGATCATCTCACGCACGGCGTGGGTCCCCGCCTTCGCGGGGATGACGGAAACATCATGAACCCCCGCCACGTCCCCTACGTGCTCATTGCGCCCTCGGCGCTGTTTCTGCTCGTGCTCTTCGTATGGCCGCTCGCAGAAACCGCATTGATGGCCTTCATGCATCCGCAGAACGGTTTCACGACGGAATACTTCGGCAAGATGTTTTCCGATGTGAACTTCGTTCGCGCGATGAAGAACACCTTTATCTTGGTGCTCATCATCGTGCCGATCCAAGTGTCGATCGCGCTTGCGATGGCGATGCTTCTGCAAAAGCTTGATCGCGGACGCATGGGTTATCTCTACGTGTGGACGATTCCGCTCGGCATTTCCGATTTGGCGGCGGGGATTGCGTGGCTTGCGATCTTTACCGATCGCGGTTACTTGAATGGCGCGCTCAACACGCTCGGTATCGTAGACGGCCCCGTCACATGGCTTTCTTACCAATCGCCGCTCGCGCTCTTCGTCTGCGTGATCATCGCCGAGATTTGGCGGGCGACTGCGATCGTTCTCGTGATTCTGGTTGCGGGCGTGCAGTTGATTCCAAAGGAATACGCGGAAGCGGCGGAAGTATTCGGTGCTTCGCCTTGGCAGCGTTTTTACAAAGTGACCTTGCCGCTGTTGAAGCCAAGTTTGCAATCGGCGCTCATCTTGCGCACGGTGCTCGCGTTCGAAGTGTTTGCGGTTGTGTACGCGCTCGCGGGGCGCGACCTACCCGTGCTAGTTGGTGAAGCGTACAACTGGCAAAGCCAGTATCAGAACACGCATGTTGCAGCGGCGTATGCGCTCTTGATCCTCGTGATTTCGATTGCGGCGACGCTCTTGATCATGCGGCTCGTGCGTATTCGTCGGGAGACGCTCGCATGAATGCGTTCTCTCGCAAACATTACGTCATCGCATCGATTCTCGCGATCGTGTGGTTAATTCCGATCGCGCTCATCGTGTATTCCGCGTTCAGCACGCGGGATGCGGTGAGTGCATGGCCGAAGACGTTTTCGTTTTCGAACTTCTCGCTCGACACACTGAAATTCTTCTTCGGCGTCACTGGCGTTTGGTCGGCCACTTTGAATTCCATCATCGTCGCTGCCCTCACGATGCTCTTCGCAATTCTGCTCGGTGCGCCCGCAGGTTACGCACTCGCTCGCTACGACTTCAAAGGACAAACGACGTATCGCTTGCTAATCGTGATGACGCGTGCGTTCCCGCTTGCGATTCTCGCGCTGCCGCTGGTGACGCGTTTCATCGCGGTCGGTTTGTACGACACGCATCTCGGCGTTGCGCTTGTGCATACCGCACTCGCATTGCCATTCGCTGTGCTCGTGAGCTCGTCGCTCTTCATGGGTATTCCTCGTGAACTCGAAGAGGCGTCGTGGACGCTCGGTTGTTCGCGCATCACGGGATTCTTGCGCATCGTGTTGCCGCTTGCACTTCCGGGGCTCGCCGCAACGATGATCTTCTCGTTCGTGATTTCGTGGAACGAAGTGTTCGCGGCATCTGTGCTGACGCTTGAGAAAAGAACGCTCACCGCGTTCCTCTTCGCATCGCTTGAAGAATCGCCGCTTCATTTCAAATTCGCAGGTGGATTCTTTTTGATCATGCCATCGCTGATTTTTATTTTTGTGGTTCGTAAGTATTTGTTCTCGATGTGGGGCATTGCGAACAGATGACAGGTATCAGGTATCAGGCATCAGGAATCAGAATCCAATATTTCCACATTGAGAGGCTTGAATGAGTGCAATTAACGTTTCAAGAGTTAAGAAAACTTTCAAGGGCACACCGGCACTGAAAGAGGTGTCGCTCACTGTCAACGATGGTGAGTTCTGCGTGTTGCTCGGTGCGTCGGGTTGTGGCAAGACGACTTTGCTTCGCATCATTGCAGGGCTTGAAACGTGCGACAGTGGTGTCGTCAAAATCGGCGAGCGCGATGTGACGGCGCTGCCCCCGCGTCAACGCAATATCGCGATGGTGTTTCAAAACTATGCGGTGTTCCCGCACATGACCATTCGAGACAACATCGGCTTCGGGCTTCGTATGCGGAAAGCCGACGACACACTCGTGACCAAGCAAGTGCAGCGCACTGCTGAACTGATGCATATCGAACACTTGCTCGATCGCTATGCGGGGCAGCTCTCGGGCGGTCAGCGACAGCGTGTTGCGGTCGCGCGCGCGCTCGCGGTGCAACCCGATGTGCTCTTGATGGATGAACCGCTGTCTAACCTCGATGCATTGTTACGTCTAGAAATGCGTAGCGAACTCAAAGGATTGCTGCGCGAACTCGGCACGACGACGATTTACGTGACGCACGATCAAGTGGAGGCGATGAGTCTCGCCGATCGCATCGCTGTGATGAACGGCGGCGTGATCGAACAATACGAATCGCCCGAACGCGTGTACACGCAACCGGCGACAACCTTTGTTGGCAGCTTCATCGGCAATCCACCGATGAACTTTCTCGCCAATCCATCGCAATGGTCGGAGCTTGGTTTGCAATCGAGCGGCAACGCAAAAACGCTCGGTGTTCGACCCGAAGAATTACTGGTTGGCGACAAAGGGCTCGCCTGCGAGATTCGCGTGGTTGAGATGCTCGGCTCGTCGATTCAAGCGACGATGAAAAATGGCGACACGACGCTGCGCATCAGTGTTGCGCCGAACACGCCGCTGCATGCGGGGCAAACGATACATGTTCAAGCGGCCGCAGACGCTGCGCGATGGTACGACGCGAATGGGGCCTTAGTTCACTGATGGCAGTACTTTCGAAAGCGCGCATTGAAGAAGCGCGCAACATTCTTCGCAATAACGATCGTGGCGGTTACACAATTCCCACACAGGGGCTTTATCCGTTTCAATGGAATTGGGACGCGAGCATTTGCGCGCTCGGTTGGCATACCTTTGACGAGGCACGCGCGTGGCGCGAGTTCGAGTTTTTATTGAGTGGCATTTGGAAAGAAGCGCCGCAGTCTGGACTGCTCGGCCACATCATCTTTCATCAAGAGGCTGATACGTATTTCCCCGGCCCGGATGAATGGGGCACGATCGGTAAACGCACGCCGCCGACATCGAGCATTTCGCAGCCGCCCGTGCATGCGACGATACTGCTTCAAATGTTTGAACGTTCGCGCGACGGCGCGCTTGCGAAAGAAAAAGTGCGCTCGTTCTTACCCGCGCTTGTCGCGCATCATCGCTGGTGGTATCGCGATCGCGATCCGAAGCAAACGGGGCTCGTGGTGAATCTGCATCCGTGGGAAACCGGGATGGACAATTCGCCCGCGTGGGACGATGCGCTCGCGAACGTGCCGCCCGCGACGCGCTCTTTCAAGCGAAAAGATTTGAGCCATGTCGATCCCGCGATGCGACCGAAGCAATCGGACTACGATCGCTACGTTTATCTGATGGATTTGCAGCGCGAATGCGAATTCGACATCGAAACGATTTTCGCGAAAACGCCGTATGCGGTGAACGATATTGGCATCATTTCGATCTTGCATCGTGCGACCGAATGCTTGATCGATCTTTGCAAGACGTTCGGCATGAACGAGGAGGCGAACGAGCTCAGCGCATATCGCACACGCACCGCGAACGCCATCGAAAAGCTTTGGAATCCATCGCTCGGGCAATTCGTATCGTTCGATCTCAAAGCGAATCGTCAGCTCGAGGTCGCAACGCATGCGGGCTTATTGCCGCTGCATGGATTTGCAGAACAACGTCACTTGAATACGCTGCTCGCGACACTCGAACGCTGGCTCGACGAGACGCCGTTCGCGATTCCATCGACGCGCAGTACGAGTGAGCGATTCGAGGCGATGCGCTACTGGCGCGGCCCGATTTGGCTACACATCAATTGGATGATCGCCGAAGGTTCGGGGTGGCAAGGCTCGCTCGAACGCTTTCACCACCGCATTCGCGAGCGCACCATCGAAATGGTCAATGCACACGGGTTTTGCGAGTACTACCACCCGCTCACGGGTGCAGGGCTCGGTGGAAGAGCGTTTTCGTGGGCTGCGGCGACCGCACTGTTTTGGCTTGCGGATTCGTAACCAACTACTCTGCCGTTTGCCCATATTAATTGGGCAAATCGGCTAATTATTGTATTTTTCGATAGTCACAATTTACTTTGTGATCGCCCAACGAAATTGGGCGATAAAGCAAAGAGTTCGGCTGAGATTTCCGAATTGCTTTTAAACGTACCGCACGTTGATGATTTCCACCTCGCGCGAACCACCGGGCGCCTGCACTTCGACGACATCGCCTGCCGATTTGCCGATCAACGCACGCGCAATCGGTGAGCCAATCGAAATTTTTCCGTTCTTCAAATCGGCCTCGTCTTCGCCGACGATTTGATAGACCGCTTTCTTTTCGTTGTCGAGATCTTCGATCTCAACCGTTGAGCCAAATACGACGCGCCCTTCAGCGTCGAGCGTGGCCGGATCAATCACTTGCGCAGAGCCCAATTTGCCTTCGATGTCGGCGATGCGGCCTTCGATAAACGATTGCTTTTCTTTCGCGGCCTCATACTCTGCGTTTTCGCTGATGTCGCCCTGCGCGCGCGCCTCCGCAATCGCGTGCGAAATCGCGATGCGATCAACCGTTTTCAATTTGTGCAACTCGGCCTTGAGAAGTTCTGCGCCGCGTTTGGTAATTGGAAAAGTGCTCATCTTGGCTCCGCAACGCGCTTCGCGCGCGTCACCTATGAATTCAATCTATCAAAAGTAAAGCCCGCCAAAAAGTGGCGGGCTTAAAGTAAGGGAGTTATCAAAACGCCGAAGGGTTCGATCAGCGTTACCCGGATTTTAGTGGATGACCACTTCTTTGAGTAGCGATTGCAACGAATAGGGTGTCAATTCCGGTCCGTCGGCGATGCCCATTGCAGCTGCTTTCGCGCCCGCAATCGTGGTGTAAACCGGCAATCGAGCAGCTTGCGCCGCACGACGAATATAGGAGCTATCGGCGATCGCGCCGCGCTTTTCTTCGACCGTATTCACAACGAGTGCGATCTGGTTGTCTTTAATCTGATCGACGATATTCGGGCGGCCTTCTTGCACTTTCTTGACGGTATCAACCGGAACGCCCGCTGCCGCAATCGCTGCCGCTGTGCCCTTCGTCGCAACGAGTGTGAGGCCCGCAGCATGAAGCACCTGCGCCACCTCCGCGACCTTCTCCTTGTCCGAATTTTTCACCGATAGGAACACGCGACCGCTCGTCGGCAAGCGCGTGCTCGCCGCGAGTTGCGATTTCTCGAAGGCTTCGGCGAACGTGTAGCCGACACCCATCACCTCGCCCGTGGATTTCATCTCGGGTCCCAAAATCGGATCGACGCCAGGGAATTTGTTGAACGGGAAGACGGCTTCTTTCACACTGAAATAAGGTGGCAGCGCTTCGCCTTTGATGCCTTGGCTGCTAAGCGATTGACCGGCCATGCACCGCGCCGCAATTTTGGCGAGCGGTCGTCCGGTCGCTTTCGACACGAAGGGCACCGTGCGCGATGCACGCGGATTCACTTCGAGGACGTAGACAACATCCTTGCCCTCTTCCTGCTTCACCGCAAACTGCACATTCATCAAGCCAACGACTTTGAGCGCCTTCGCCATCATCACCGTTTGCCGACGCAGCTCATCCTGCAATTCGTTCGAGAGCGAATACGGCGGCAGCGAACATGCGCTGTCACCCGAGTGAACACCGGCCTGCTCAATGTGCTCCATGATGCCGCCAATCACGCACTCGCTGCCGTCGGACAAACAATCGACATCGACCTCGATCGCGTCGTTCAAATAACGATCGAGCAACACCGGCGAATCGTTCGACACTTTCACCGCTTCGCGCATGTAGCGTTCGAGATCTTCCGGTGCGTGCACGATTTCCATTGCACGACCACCGAGCACGTAACTCGGACGAACGACAAGCGGGTAACCGATTTCGGCAGCAAGACGTAACGCGCTCGCCTCATCGCGCGCTGTGCGATTCGGCGGTTGCTTCAAGCCGATCTCTTGCAGGAGTTTTTGGAAGCGCTCGCGATCTTCCGCGATGTCGATCGCGTCCGGCGTCGTACCAATGATCGGCACGCCGCAACGCTCCAAATCTTTCGCGAGCTTGAGCGGTGTTTGTCCGCCGTACTGCACGATCACGCCGACTGGTTTTTCTTTCGCAACGATTTCGAGCACGTCTTCGAGCGTCACCGGTTCGAAATACAAACGATCGCTGGTGTCGTAGTCGGTTGACACGGTTTCTGGATTGCAGTTGACCATGATCGTTTCATAGCCGTCTTCGCGCATCGCCATCGCGGCATGCACGCAGCAGTAGTCGAATTCAATGCCCTGACCGATACGATTCGGCCCACCGCCGAGCACCATAATTTTTTTCTTATCGCTCGGATTGGCTTCGCATTCTTCTTCGTAAGTCGAATACATGTACGCGGTGTTCGTTGCGAACTCGCCCGCGCAGGTGTCCACGCGCTTGTACACGGGGCGCACGTTATGCGCATGACGCACGGCGCGCACGGCATCCTGATTCGTTTTGAGCAAATACGCAAGACGACGATCGGAGAAGCCTTTGCGTTTGAGATGCAAGAGCTCTTCGCGCTTCAGCGAATCGAGCGTGCGCTTTTCAATCGCGAGTTCAAGATCGACGAGCTCTTTGATTTGCGCGAGAAACCAAGGATCGATCGCCGTGAGTTCGAACACTTCTTCGACGGTCATGCCCACGCCAAACGCATCGGCCACATACCAAAGCCGATCTGGCGTTGGATTCGAAATCTGCTCACCGATCTTATCGGGGTCGACCGATTTCAAATTGAAACCATCAACGCCGACTTCGAGTCCGCGCAATGCTTTCTGCAAACTCTCCTGGAACGTGCGGCCCATCGCCATCACTTCGCCGACGCTCTTCATCTGCGTTGTTAGATGTGGATCGGCTTCCTTGAATTTTTCGAACGCGAAGCGCGGGATTTTGGTAACGACGTAATCGATCGACGGTTCGAACGATGCAGGGGTCGCGCCGCCCGTAATGTCGTTCTTCAATTCATCGAGCGTGTACCCAACCGCGAGTTTCGCAGCAACCTTCGCAATCGGAAAACCTGTTGCTTTCGACGCAAGCGCAGACGAACGCGACACACGCGGATTCATCTCGATCACGATCATGCGACCATCTTTCGGATTGATCGAGAACTGCACGTTCGATCCGCCCGTATCGACGCCAATTTCTCGCAGCACCGCAATCGATGCGTTGCGCATCAGTTGATACTCTTTGTCGGTAAGCGTTTGCGCAGGCGCGACGGTGATCGAATCACCGGTGTGTACGCCCATCGGATCCAAGTTCTCAATCGAGCAGACGATGATGCAGTTGTCTTTTTTATCGCGCACCACTTCCATCTCGAACTCTTTCCAGCCGAGGAGCGATTCTTCAATTAGGAGTTCGTGTGTCGGCGAGAGCTCCAGACCGCGTTTGCAGATCTCCATGAACTCGTCCATGTTGTACGCGATGCCGCCGCCGGTGCCGCCGAGTGTGAAGCTCGGGCGAATTACTGTCGGGAAACCCACCGTTTTTTGCACGGCGAGCGCGTCTTCCATCGAATGCGCAATGCCGGATTTCGCAGAGCCGAGACCGATCTTGGTCATCGCGTCTTTGAACTTCAAGCGGTCTTCGGCTTTTTCAATCGCGTGCTCGTTCGCACCGATCAATTCAACGCCGTACTTCGCGAGCACGCCGCTCTTGTGCAGATCAAGCGAAGTGTTGAGCGCGGTTTGACCGCCCATCGTAGGCAACAGCGCATCCGGTTTTTCTTTCGCGATGATGCACTCGACGACCGCAGGCGTGATCGGCTCGATGTAGGTCACGTCCGCCATCTCGGGATCGGTCATGATCGTCGCTGGATTCGAGTTCACCAAGATGACTTTGTAGCCCTCTTCGCGAAGCGCTTTACACGCCTGTGCGCCGGAGTAGTCGAATTCGCAGGCCTGACCGATGATGATCGGGCCGGCGCCGATGATGAGGATGCTGTGGATGTCAGTTCTTTTTGGCATGGTGTTGGCCTACTGCGCGACTCAATAGCTGCGTTGAAGTCGCCCTCGTGTACGTCCAGTACACGTCGGGCAACTTCGCCTTGCTCTTGAGCCGCTCGCTACGGCCCTTGCGCGTGGAGGAAATTCGAATGTGGACGATTTACATCGACATTCGAATTCCCTTACTTCGCATCTACTTCGTCTAACGCGTCCTTCAAAAAGGAATCGTCGCCGATTCGATCGTTGAAAAAATTCACGCCATCGAAGCGCCATTCACTAATCGACGCATTCGGCACGCTCCAGGTGCGTGAACCCATCGCGCCGATGCCTTGCGAGTGGCGGTACATCGAACTCACGACGCCGCCGTGCGTCACCAGAATCAGCGTCGGCTCATCGCAAGCAATCGCGAGATCGGTCACCGCGTTCACGCAGCGCAAATAAAACTCTCGCGCCGTTTCACCGCCCTCTGGGCCGTAATCCTGATCACCTTCGGCATGACGGCGCGCACCTTCGGCATCCATCTCGCGCCATTCGGTATACGTCTTACCTTGCAAAATGCCGAAGTGCCGTTCACGCAAGCGCGCGTCGTAACGCGCATGCAAGCCGGTAGCTTCGATAATTGGCTTCGCAGTCTCGCGCGTACGCACGAGATCACTCGACACAAGCTCCGCGTCGCCGCGAACAATCTTGCCAAGCTCTACTGCAACGGCCTCCGCTTGCGCAAGCCCCATCGCGTTGAGCGGAATGTCTTCCATGCCCTGAATGCGCTCTATGCGATTCCATTCGGTTTCGCCGTGACGGATCAAGAGAATGCGTTTTTGCTTGGTCATTAGTTACGTTTCAAGATCACAGATTGTGATTTCAAGTTTCTAAACGACTGAAATCACAGCGAAAGTTATTTCTTCATCATCGCGATAAAGCGATCGAACAAGTATTCAAGGTCATGCGGGCCAGGGCTTGCTTCGGGATGGCCTTGGAAGCTAAACGCCGGTTTGTCGGTGAGCGCAATGCCCTGCAGCGTGCCGTCGAACAAACTCACGTGCGTGACGCGAACGTTTTTCGGCAATGAATTCGGGTCGCCCGCGAAGCCGTGATTCTGTGAAGTGATGAGCACGCGGCCATCATCCAAATCTTTCACCGGATGATTCGCGCCGTGATGACCGGTTTTCATCTTCATCGTTTTGCCGCCACAGGCGAGCGTGAGCAATTGATGACCGAGGCAGATGCCGAAGGTGGGGATACCGGTCGCGATGATTTCCTTGATCGCTTTGATCGCGTAATCGCAAGGCTCAGGATCGCCAGGCCCGTTCGAGAGAAACACGCCGTCAGGTTTCATGGCAAGCACGTCGAGCGCGCTCGTCTGCGCGGGCACGATCGTGAGCGCGCAACCCTTTTCCGCAAGGATGCGCAGGATGTTATGTTTCACGCCGTAGTCGTAGGCGACGACTTTGAACTTCGGCGAGGTTTGTTTGCCGTAGCCTTTGCCCAGCGCCCAGACCGTTTCATTCCAGTCGTAGGCTTTGTCGCAGGAGACGACCTTGGCGAGATCGAGACCCGCCATCGACGGCGCAGCTTTCGCAGCAGCGACCGCTTTTGCTTCGTCGATATTGCCTTCGCCCGCTTGAATGCAGCCGTTTTGCGCGCCTTTGTCGCGCAAGAGACGCGTCAATTTGCGCGTATCGATATCAGCAATGCCAACCACGCCCGCTTCGCGCAGATACGCATCAAGCGATTGTGTCGCGCGGAAATTCGAAACGACCATCGAGTGATCGCGCACGATCAAACCGCTCGCAAACACTTTGCGCGATTCGATGTCTTCTTTGTTGACGCCGACATTGCCGATGTGCGGATACGTGAGCGTCACGAACTGGCCGCAATACGACGGGTCGGTCAGGATTTCTTGATAACCGGTGATCGCGGTGTTGAACACGACCTCGGCCGTGGTTTGTCCGGCGGCGCCAATCGAGCGCCCGCGAAAAATCGTTCCGTCGGCGAGCGCAAGGATCGCTGGGACGGTGGTAGGAATAAGTGAGGTCATGGTGTCTGGCGTGTTCGTTGCAATCCGCGCGATACCTTCGATGTAAAGGTCACGGAGGAGGCGAATTGCTGAACCCTAGATGTGCGAAACGGGACTTTCCTGAAGCCACTGCCGCGAGACATTCGCGACCGGTGTGCACATGAAAATCCCGTGTCCTAGAGTTTCAAAATTATAGCCAGTTTTGGCAATCAATCGCCGCCAGCTTCACTGTAAATTGCCCAATTAAATGGGGCATTCAGCTATTTATCTTAAAAATCTCTTTGCATATAAATTATGCTCTACGCCCAATAAAATTGGACGGAAACTTAAATCGCCATAACCACTCACCAGTTCAGGAGTTTGCGCCCGAGCAGCGCGCCGACCGCAGCCGGAATCAACATACCCATCGTGTACCAAATCACGAGAAACGACGGTGCAATTTCCGGGCAGTGCAACGAATACACGAGCGCACCCGCCGCGCCGGAGAAAAGTCCAAGCATTGCGCCAGTAAAACGCAAGCGCACCGGCGCAAACTGCCGCGCGATCCACACCGCTACAAAGAAAAACGGAATCGAGAGCAACGAAATGTTGCGTGCACAAACATTCCACGAGACGCCCAGCAACATATCGCGACGCGAGTCTGCTGGCGCCATCATAAGCAAGACGCAGGCAATCGCGCCGAGCACCGCAAACGGAACGACGACAGGCCACACCGAAACACGCTGCGCCTGTGCTGGTTTGCCCAGCCGCGAAAACAACGTTCCCGCGACCACCACCACCGAGGCGATGAATGCGAAGCGCACCCAAAACCAGAGGTTCATGAGCATCATTTTGAGATCGGGATTCACGCGGAAGACTATTGTCAATAGCGCAAAAGAAGCGATCGACCCAACCACCAGCGCAAGCACGACTTTCCACATCAAACGCTTGCGATCCACCGCAACATCCTGCTTGGCGAGCATGACGATCAAATCATCGGTCTTCATGCGAGCCCCCGCATACGCACCGCAAGCGCTTTAAGTCCGCGATGAATATTCACCTTGATGAGCGATTCCGATTGCCCGGTTTTTAGCGACGCCTCGGCGATCGACAAACCTTCGATCTTCACCCATTCAATCGCTTCGCGTTGCTTCGACGGCAACTCCGCCAGCAACGTCGCAACGTCGCGTTTAGCGTCGCTAGCATGGTGATCTTCGCTCGCTAAGTCCGATTCAACATCATCGATATCGACATGCTCGCCGTAGCGCGAATTGCGCCGACGGAAGAAATCCACAAGTTTGAAGCGCGCAATCGCATGCGCCCAAGCGGTGACCGGTTGGGCAGCATCGTATGTATGGCGTTGATTGTGGATTGCGATTAACACTTCTTGCACCAGATCTTCTACTTCGTCGGGCATCGAAGCTAGACGCTTACGGTAGAACCCGCGCAACAGGGCGGAAAGCTCAGTCAAAAATTTCGCGTACGACGCCTGGTCGCCAGCCAACCCGGCGACAATCAATCCTCGAATTCGATTTTCCCGGTCTTGTAGCGCCCGTTGCGGTTCTTGCAGCACCCGTTGCGATCCTTGCCTTAGTTCGTGTTGTATCGCGAATCGTTACACACGCGAAAATTCAATGCGAACTGTAACCGATCTAGTGCAGTTCACTACGCACGAACAAAAGCATCGGATGCTGCGAGCCGCGAGGCGTCACTAGATGCTATTTGTCCTTAAGCCACGAGGACAGCGCGCGCAATCGCGTCTCGCCGCCTTCGCTAAAACTTGAAACGCCCACGGAGCGAAGCGCGCTCTTACCGGCGCCCTCGTCGTCTAAGTTCGACAATGCTTTGGCAATTGCCGCGCGGTCTGCGGACGGCAAACTCAAGGCGGCGACCACCGGTTTCGCAGGCACAGGACGGCCCTCATAAACAACTTTGAGTTTCTTCGCCTCAATCGAATCGCGCGCCTTCGCGTAGGACGCGATGCAACCCACGGGTTCGACATTGTTTTCCACTGACCACAGCACAGCGCTGTATTCGCGGCTGTGTCGCGCCATCACTTGCGTTCCCAAAAAATCGCGCAGCTCCGCGAGGCACATCTTGCCGACCAGCGATTCCGCAGGCGGCATCGCGACCGTTTTTCCGGCGAGTTGTTTCAGGTTTTCGATCGGGCCGCCTTTACCTACGAATAGCACTTGCACATCGGGGCGCGCAGTTGCGATGAAGTTGTAGCCAAGCGTGCCGAGTGCCTTGGCGGCAAGATCGGAACCGTCGGTGATAAACACATCGGCTTGATTGCGCTCCATCAAATCGCGCACGCGCAGACGGTCGCGCGTCACGAGAATTTCTACTGGGCGCGCGATCGCAGTTTCGATTGTTTGTTTGAGTGGCGCGAAACGGGATGCCGGCGGCGGCGCTTCGCCTTCGTTACCCGAATCGTCGTGAATAACCAGTTTGAGCGGCGCCGCCATTGCGCTTGCGCCGACTAATGCCATCAGAACGCCACAAAAAGCGCCTCGTAGCGCACCTGCACACTGCAACTTCATCGTATCCCCGATTTATTTTCTCTCTGCGGCGTGCTGTTTTTATACGTCGCGCAGTCCCAACACATCGAACATATCGAATAGACCGTTCGGCTGGTTCCGCAAAAACTTCGCCGCCTTGATCGCGCCGGTCGCATACGACATACGACTGCCCGATTTGTGCCCGATTTCGATACGCTCGCCCGCCCCCGCGAAGATCACCGTGTGATCGCCCACCACATCGCCACCGCGCAAGGTGGCAAATCCTATCGTGCCTTGCTTTCGTTCACCTGTATGACCTTCGCGCGCGTACACCGCGCGATCTTCGAGCGTCGTGCCTTGCGCCTCGGCAATCACCTCACCGAGTTTGATGGCCGTGCCTGACGGCGCATCGACTTTCATGCGGTGATGCATTTCAAGAATTTCAATGTCATAGCCCGAGTTCAGCGATTTCGCCGCGAGTTCAAGCAGTTTGAACACGGTGTTCACGCCCACCGAAAAATTCGGCGACATCACAATCGGAATTGTTTTTGCGGCCTCAGTGATTCTCGATTTGCCAGCCGCATCGAAACCAGTGGTACCGATCACGATTCCTGCGCCGGTTTTCACGCACGCATCCACATATGCGAGCGTGCCTTCAGGTCGCGTGAAATCGATTAACACGTCGCCGCGTTTCAACGACAGCGCATCGCTCGTCACTGCAACATCTGCGTTCGCGCCAAAGGCTTTTGCAGAAACGCCAATCGCTGGACCGCCAGGTGCATCGAGTGCAGCAACCAGCGAAACATCTTTATCTTGAGCCGCGCATTCGAACAGCATGCGCCCCATGCGACCCGAAGCTCCAGCGATGGCAAGGCGAGTAGTGGTCATAGCGGTGGCGCCAACAAGAAAACGTTAATCGGAAAACTATCGGCCAATTGCAGCGAGTTCATGGTTCGACAAGCTCACCACGAACGAGAAAGATCAACCGCGTTCACGTTGTGTCCCCACATGGGATACAGCCCCGCGTGCAAAAACGGTCGCAACGGGATGCAGCGCAAGGCGCCTTGAAGCGACGTGTACTTAACGTACACGAGCTTCGAGGCAACGCAGCGGTGCGCCCGCGCAGCCCCGCGTTACTTGCGCCACCAGTCGGTGAGGCGAGACCAGAATCCCCGATCATCCGTCGACTTCGCCGCTTGCGGATCAACCACCGCATACGCCGGATCGCGATCAACCATTGGTGATTTCGGCAAATCTTTCACCGACCAGCTCTTCAATTTGTCGCCGTCGAACAGTACGGACAATTGATGCGAGGTAATTTTGTTGCCGCGACGCTCAAGCGCGAAGTTGTAATCCCAGCGATCAGGATGAAACACACTTTCGGTGACCGGTGTGCCGAGCACGAACTTCACTTGCTGGCGCGTTTGGCCCTCTTTCAATTTGTCGACCATATCCTGAGTGACGTAATTGCCTTGGTTGACTTCCATCTTGTAGACGAGGCCGCAACCGGACAAAGCGAGCGCGAGAAACGCCGCAAACAAAAAACGAACGCAATGAAAACGTGCCATAACCGGGAATCCAGTGAGCAAAATGTGGCTTAACTCAGTATGATAGCCAACACCCTGTCATCCGCCTCTTATCACTCGGAAACTATCAATCGAACATGGCTCGCGAACTCGATCTCAAAAACGCCGGACTCAAGGCCACGCTGCCGCGCATGAAAGTGCTGGATTTGTTCCAGAACTCCAAAGTGCGACACATGACGGCGGAGGACGTGTATCGCCTGCTCATGGACGAAGGCATGGATGTGGGGCTCGCGACGATTTACCGCGTGCTCACACAATTCGAGCAAGCGGGGCTCTTAAAACGCCATCATTTCGAGGGCGGTAAGTCGATTTTCGAATTGCATGACGGCGATAAACACGACCACATCGTGTGCGTGAACACAGGCCAAGTGGTCGAATTTCACGATGCGGAAATCGAAAAACGCATTGAAAAAATCGTGAAAGACCACGGTTTCGAACTGGTCGATCACGTGCTGCACATTCGCGCGCTCGCACCGAGCAACGATGCGAAGTCGACGAAGTCCGGCGGGCGCGACGCGGCGATCAAACGGCGACTAACGTAGTCGTTTTGCGCTACGCGGCGCTCGTCATTTACCTGCGGTGTTTCGTTTACAGCCACCGTGGTGATAGCTCAATTTAATTGGGCGGTAAGTCAATTTATTTCTATTTTCGATACGAACGAAAAAGTTATTAATTGCCCGGTTTAATCTGGTTTGTGGGCGCGGGCTTGACCGCGCTTTGGTGACGTTGTAATTCGTTCACGTCGCCTTCAACGCGGGGAAAACTGCCCTGGGATTGATCGTCGCTTTACGTCGCGCGTGCGAGGTCGCGAGCGCGATAGCCAAAGCAAAAAAGCGTAGCGAGATAAACCGCTGCGCCTAGTGCAAAAAGAATCGCAAGCATCGCGACGCGTGAAATGATCGCTGCGTTCAACCACCAGGCATCGATCGGCCGTGCATAGGCAACGCACGCGGTTGCAAGCGCGGTCGCGAACAGTAAATGCCACGCAAAACGCGACCAATTCACTTGCGGCACATAGAGTTTTCGCGCTTTGAGTCCGCGGAACAACCACCATGCGTTGAGCACCGCGCCCAAACTGGTAGAGAGCGCCAGCGCCGCATGTCGCCATTCGAGATACTGCGGAAACACGCGCTCGATCAATACCCAAATGAACAGCGCATTGAGTAATTGCGTAACGATCAACACACGAATTGCTATCTTCACAGGTGTTGCTGTATCTTGCTGCGCATAAAACGCGGGCGCCAAAATCTTGATCCACACGAGTGCGATGACACCGACGGCATACGCCGCAACCGCAGGCGAGGTTTGCAACACATCACGCGCGGTAAATGCGCCGCCTTGGAACAACACACTCACCATCGGCAGCGCAAGCAGCATCATCACGGCCATGGCAGGCAAGGTTGCGATCAGTGCAAAACGCATGCCCCAGTCAAGGAGCGACGCATATTCACGCACCTTCTTTTCGTTACGCAACACACCGAGCGCGGGCAGGATCACGGTGCCGATCGCAACCCCAAGCAGCGCGGTCGGCAATTCCATCAAACGATCGGCTTTCTTGAGCCAACTCACATAACCATCGCCAAAGTGCGACGCGTAATTAGTGTTGATGAGCAAGCTGATCTGGAACACCGCAACGCCAAAAATCGCGGGCGCCATCGCTTTGAGCATTCGCTTCACACCTTCGTCGCGGAAATGAAAGTCTAAGCGCGGGAACAATCCCAGTTTTTTAAGCGGCCACAACTGCGCAGCGAGCTGCGCAACGCCGCCTGCGATCACCCCCACCGCGAGCGCGTGAATCGGCTGCGCAAAGTACGGCGCCAAAAACAGCGAAGCCACAATCATGCACACATTGAGCAACACCGGGGTAAACGCCGGAATCGCAAACTTCTTCCAAACGTTCATCACACCACCCGCCAAAGCTGTGGCCGATATGAATATTAAATAGGGAAACATGTATTGCAGTAATTGAACTGCAAGCTCCGATTTACCGGGGGTTTGCTTAAATCCCGATGCAAACATCGTGATCAAAAATGGTGCGGCAACGATGCCTAGCAACGTAACAACGATCAATGCAATTAGCTGAAGTGTGGCGACGCGGTTAATCAGTTGGTGAGTGTCCGCTTCGCCTCTTTGCCCCTTGTATTCAGCGAGTAGCGGAACAAATGCCTGCGCGAAAGCACCTTCTGCGAAGAGCCGCCGCATCATGTTCGGCAGCTGAAAAGCCACTTCAAAGGCATCGTTGGCTGCGCCCGCACCGAACACGCGGGCGGTCACGAACTCGCGCGCGAGCCCGGTCACGCGCGACAAGGTCGTTAGGGCGGAGACTCCAATGATCGCTTTAAGGATGTTCACGCGGGCCAGTTAACTTGTCAGAACGGGACTAACCCCGTAGAATAGCTGGTTCTCTGAAACGAATTTCATTCGACGCACTTCAAACCCTCGCATGCGCGACGCGTCGAATTCACTAGATAACAACGGACTGTAGATCATGGCAAACTCCGCCCAAGCTAAAAAGCGTGCCCGTCAAAACGACAAACAGCGCGCTCACAACGCAGCGCTTCGCACGCAGCTTCGCACTGCCGTCAAGAAAGTGCAAAAAGCCGTCAACGCTGGCGATCAAGCCGCTGCGCAAAAGCAAATGCAAGAATCGCAATCGGTGATTGATCGTATCGCCGACAAGAAAATTGTGCATAAAAATCTCGCGTCGCGCGTGAAGAGCAACCTCGTCAAAGCCGTCAAAGGCATGGGCGAGAAGAAGTAAATCTTCGCGGCACGTGAAAAAGGCTCCTTCGGGAGCCTTTTTTGTTTTGGTAAATACGCTCGAACTGTAGGAGCGGCTCTGCCGCGATAAAACTTTGCTTTACGAGCATTTTTGTTTGGGTGGGAATGATCGCGGCAGAGCCGCTCCTACAAAGACGTCAATAATCTTCGACCTTCGGCGCAACGCGCGGCGCAGCGACTGCGTCCGACGACATCCGCTTTGCCGTCTCGGGTAACAAGGTCGCCATCGCATCGGCGTCGAAGCCGATCTGCAAATCGTTATCGACCGCGAAGCTCAAGAAAAATTTGAACAAGCGCGGCTCCAGCCCGGCGAGTTCTTTCTTCACGATCACACAACGAATCCCATCGCGCAGCGCAGGCTGCACGAGCGGGCTATAGCGCAACTGCTCATCCGCGCCGAACGCCGACATCACGCCGCACAACCGATCCGACCAATCGCTCGGGCGAAATTGCTGACCCTCGCGCGTGAGCCCCTTGATCACAAGGTCGCTCTCGACGAAATGGGACGCAGCGGATTCGGGCGCGGGTGACACGCTCATGGGTTGCCAGAGGAGAGGCGCTTTCTCGTAGAACGCGCGTTGTGGGATATTGAATTTTAACTGGGGCGAGTAAACTCGTCTCTTTAGAAGCTAAGCAAACGCTATGCCGTCAGCGAACAATCTGAAACCCACCGCACCCGTCGCGAAAGTTCGTCACTTCCTGCAAATGAGCGATTTCTCCGCCGAGGAATACGCTTACTTGTTCGAGCGAACCAAGATCATCAAAGACCGCTTCAAGCGCTACGAGTTGTATCACCCGCTGCGTGATCGTACGCTCGCGATGGTGTTCGAAAAAAATTCCACGCGCACGCGAATTTCGTTCGAAGCCGGTATGAACCAGCTCGGCGGCTCGGCCATTTTTTTGACGAGTGAGACCTCGCAAATTTCGCGCGGTGAACCCATCGAAGATTTGGCGCGCGTCGTGAGCGGCATGGTGGACGTCGTGATGATTCGCACGTTCAAGCAGGCGCATGTCGAACGATTCGCCGAATACTCGCGCGTGCCGGTCATCAACGGCCTCACCGACGAGCAACATCCGTGTCAAGTACTCGCCGACATCTTCACCTTCATCGAACAGCGCGGCGACATCAAAGGCAAGATCGTCACCTGGGTGGGTGATGCAAACAACATGCTTTACTCGTGGATTCAAGCCGCGACGATTCTTGGTTTCACGATGCATGTCTCGACGCCGAAGGGCTATGAAGTTGATGCAGGCGCGCTCGCCGCAGCAAAGGCCAATGTTCGCGTATTCGAAGATCCAATGGACGCCGCACGCGGCGCACACTTAGTCACCACCGATGTGTGGACCAGCATGGGTTTCGAGGCGGAAACAGAAGCACGCAAAAAAGCGTTCGCCGATTGGTGTGTCGATGAAGAAATGATGGGCGTCGCCGACACGCGCGCGGTGTTCATGCATTGCCTACCCGCACATCGCGGTGAAGAAGTGACTGCTGGTGTGATCGACGGCGCACAAAGTGTCGTGTGGGAAGAAGCGTGGAATCGCTTGCATGCGCAGAAGGCGTTGCTCGAGTATTTGGTTGTTGGAGAGGTAAGGTCTTAGTCGGACTGTAGGAGCGGTTTACCGCGACCGAAGGCGTGTCGATACGCGGGTCGCGGCAAGCCGCTCCTACAAAAACACATGCAATTCGTCGAACTCGATCAACACACAACCCTTCGCGATCAATTCGGTGAAAACGCTTCGCCGCTCGTGATCGTCAATCGCTTCGTCGTTCCGCCGGAAGACGAATCGGAATTCGTCAAAGCCTGGCAATCCGATCGCGATTGGTTTGCGCAACAACCTGGCTTCGTTTCCGCCCGACTCATCAAAGGTCTCGCCGGGTCGCACACATTTCTGAACATCGCCAAATGGCAATCGAGCGAGCACTTTCGCGCGGCGGTCATGCAACCCGAAGTGCGAGAGTTCACGAAGAAATATCCCACGAGCGTGATCGAATCGTTGCATTTGTTTCGCGATGCCGAATAGTGCGGGCTGTGGGAGCGCGCTCGCGCGCGAAAATGCCCTTTGCAAACCCTCCTCTAAGACAGGCCGCCATTCGCGCGCAAGCGCGCTCCCACATTTCGTCCGCACGTGACCAATAACTTCATTCCCCACGTCGACGACGCGATCATCGTCATCAACAAGCCAAGCGGCATGCTCTCGGTGCCCGGTCGTGGTCCGGAGAAAGGCGATTGTGCTGTCGCGCGCGTACAAGCCATCTACCCCGAGGCTTTGACGGTGCATCGGCTCGACATGGAAACCTCGGGATTGATGATCCTGGCTAGAAGCATCATCGCCCAATCTTATTTGGGCAAGGCCTTTGAAAAAAGATTAGTCGAAAAGCAATATATTGCAATTGTCGCCCCAATAATATTGGGCGATAAAGGCGAAATTTCATTGCCGCTCATTTGCGATTGGCCGAACCGCCCGCGACAAATGGTGGATCACACGATTGGTAAACCATCGCTCACACGCTATCGCGTGCTCGCGCGAGACGTGCATACGAACACCACGCGCGTGGAACTCTCGCCCGTCACCGGTCGCTCGCATCAACTGCGCGTTCACATGAACGAAATCGGTCATCCGATTTTGGGAGATTCGTTGTACGGCACCGAGGCTTCACGCGCCGCGTCGCCGCGACTATTACTCCACGCCTCGCGTCTTCGCTTTCCGCATCCAACGACGAATGAAATCGTCGAATTCAACTACCCGCCTGACTTCTAAATGATCAATGAATTCATCAAACCCGTCGAACTCGCAAAGAGCTATCGCCTCATCAATCACGGCCCAACCGTGCTGGTCTCAAGCGCGCACAACGGCATTCAAAACGTGATGGCCGCCGCGTGGAACATGGGGCTCGATTTCTCTCCTGCGAAGGTCGCGGTCGTCATCGATAAATCAACACTCACACGCGAACTCGTTGAAGCCTCGGGCACGTTCGCACTGAACGTCCCGTCACGCGCAATCGCAAAGCTCGTGCTCGATGTCGGTCACAAATCAGGTCGCGAATTTGCGAGCAAGAAGCTCGACGCGCTCAACGTCCCACACTTCGCTGGAACCGCAATCCAAGCGCCCCTCATCGACGGCTGCGTCGCCTGGCTCGAATGCAAACTCATTCCCGAGCCACACATTCAAAAGACGTACGACCTCTTCCTAGGCGAAGTCATCGCCGCGCACGCCGACACGCGCGTATTCGAGAACGGACATTGGAAGTACGACGCGAATACGCCGGAAGAATTGCAAACGTTGCACTATGTGGCGGGGAATACCTTCTTGACTGTTGGGGCAGCGTTTAACGCCTAGAGGTCATAGCTTCATTCCAAGCCAAATCACCGATTCGGTCGATACCGCGACGATAGGTCGTAGCAATCGAAACCAACGATCGTTTTCGTCAACGTGCTGCGCCGATCGATCGTGGTGGCTCTGCTCATCATCAAGGATCGCGCGAATCGCTTCGACCGCTGGCACATCGTTGTCGTGCAATTGTTCGATCTGATGCGAGAGATGTTTCAGCACCACATGCTCGACCGCAACCGTCGTCCCTGCAATGGCTTTTCTTCCGAGTAGGCCGGTGATCACGCCAAGCGTGAAACCGCCCATCGCACACAACGCATAACTCTTACAACGCGGCCGGTTTCGTCGCCGTAGTTCCGCCCAAAAAATCGCGCGATGTTTGCGTTCGTGCTCTCGCATTTCTCGCAACTCTGAGACAAGTCCCGGAGCAGTCAACCAGGCAAGCGCGAGCTGTCCAGAATAGATACTGATCGCACCGTGCTCGCCCGCGTGATTAACTTTGAGTATTTGATCGCCGAGCTTCATTGTGCGTTACGAGAGCACAAACGGCATCTCCCGCAACCGTTTCCCCGTCGCGTTGAAGATCGCATTCGCGAGCGCGGGCGCGACGGGCGGGAGGCCGACTTCGCCGATACCGCCGAGCGCTTCGCCAGAATTCACAATTACTGTTTCAAACTCGGGGGCTTCGGCCATTGAAAGAAGCGGATAGTCGTTGAAATTGTTTTGATCGACGACGCTATCTTTCAATGTGATCTTGCCTTTGAGGGCAGCCGTTAAGCCGTAAATCGCGGCGCTTGAGATTTGCGCTTTGACGTTTTCGGGATGTAATGCTGTGCCGCAATCGACGGCGCTGACGACGCGGCGCAGTTTGATTTGTTTGTTATCGATGATTTCAACATCGACGACTTGCGCGACGATCGATTTGAACGATTCGGCGATTGCGATGCCGCGCCCCATTTTGCCGCCTGCGATCGGCGTGAGCGGCGTGTTCCATTTCGCGGCGCTTGCGGCGGCGTCGAGCACTTTGGCGAAACGCGGTTCGTTCTTGAGCAGATCCAAACGGAATAAATACGGATCGCGCTTTGCGGCATGCGCAAGTTCATCGACAAAACTCTCGACGAAAAATGCGTTGAACGAATGCCCAACGCTTCGCCAGTAGCCGAGCGGCACCGGCAGATCCACTTGCGCATGATCGCATTGAAAGTTCGGAATCGCACTCATGTACGGCGCATCCGCTGCGCCTTCGCAATTGGTTTTGTCGGGCGGATCGTCACCTGCGAGTATCGGGTTCAGGCGTTTGATGAAGCCCTTGGTCACGCTCGGCCCGACGATACGGTTGTACCAAGTGCCGACGCCGCCGGTTTCATCGAACATCGCAGCGAACTTGCAACTCACAGCAGGGCGATACGCATCATGCTTCACATCTTCTTCGCGCGACCAGATCACTTGCACGGGTTTGCCGTTCGTGACCTTCGCGCAGGCGAGCGCTTGTCGCACGACTTCCATATCGGCGCGACGGCCAAAGCCACCGCCGAGATACGGCGTGTGAACTGTGACGTTCTCGCCGCTCACATCGGCCGCACTCGCCGCGAGCCATTGCACAATCGTTGGCGCTTGATTGCCACCCCACACATCGACTTTGCCGCCCGCGATGCGTGCGGTGCAATTCATGGGCTCCATCGTTGCGTGCGCGAGGAAGGGGACCCGATACGTGGCTTCGACGCGTTGCGTGTTTTGATTCGCGGCGAGCGTTGCGAGCGCTTTGCCTTTCGATGAGAACGTCCGGCGAAGCGGTTTCGCGAGTGGCTTCAAACCATCGTCTTCGCCATTCAAAATGCGATCGTAGAGTTCAGTGAGTTGCGGCGTCGAAATCAACACCGCACCATCGCCGCCACCCACGAGTTCCACTTCTTTAAGCGCTTGTTGCATCGACCAATAACTGTTACCAATCACGGCGAACCAGTTCGTACCGCGCACTTCATGCAACACGCCCTTCGGCGCTGCGCCATTTTTCCAGCGCACGGCTTGCAATTGGCCGTCGACGAATTCGATGTGTTTGACTGCAGCGTAGAGCAATCCTTCAGGGCGCACATCGATGCCGAATTGCGCTTTACCGGTGGATTTATCGACCACGTCAGTGCGCGGCGGCGAGCTGCCCAAAATCTTCCACTGACTTTGTGGTTTGAGCGAAACGTTTTCCGGCGGCGTGAGCGCAGCCGCGTCTTTTGCGAACTCGCCGATGCCTGCGCTCTTACCGCTCTTGTGTTTCACGACCGATTTTTCAATCGTGAGCTCAGCGATCGGCACGCTCCATTTCGCAGCAGCCGTTGCAAGAATCATCGCGCGAGCGCTCGCCGCGGCCATGCGCATCGGCATCCAACCGTCGCGCGTTGAGGTCGAGCCGCCCGTCGCTTGCACGCCAAGCACTTTCGACATCGTCGTCATCATCGATTTCATTGCAGGCGGTGCACCGTCGGCGAGCATCGTGATGTTGCCGTACACCGGATTCACCGGCGATTGAATCGGTTTGACTTTGCTCCAATCAGCATCGAGCTCTTCGGCGACCAGCATCGCGAGCATCGTGTAGATGCCCTGACCCATGTCTTGTCGCGGCACAGCCACCGTGATCGTCGAATCAGGCGCGATCGCGAGCCATGCGTTAAACGACGCGTCACCCCTCGCAACGTCGCCCGGCAATTTGAATTTCTGCGCATTAGCAACGCGTCGCCATGCGAGCGTTGCGCCGACCGCGAGCGCGCCGCCGACGAGCCCGGTGCCGATCAAAATCGCGCGACGCGTTTTCGAGAAACGTTTTTTCTTTGGCGCAGCAGTGCTCACGTTCTGCATGATCTACGCTCCCGTTTTCTTAAGCTGCGCGGCTTTTTTGATCGCAGTGCGCATCGCGGGATAGGTGCCGCAGCGACACAAGTTCGTAATCGCGGCGTCGATGTCCGCGTCGGTCGGTTCGGGCTTTGTTTCGAGCAACGCGGTCGCCGCCATGATGAAACCCGATTGGCAATAGCCGCATTGCGGCACTTGATGTTCGATCCACGCTTTCTGCACAGCGTTCAAACCCTTCGCTGTGATGCCTTCGATCGTCGTCACGTTTTTTCCGGCGACTGCGGAGCAAGGCGTCACGCACGATCGCGTGGGCGCGCCATCGACATGCACGGTGCAGGCGCCGCACATCGCGATGCCGCAACCGAACTTGGTGCCAACTAAATTCGCGTCTTCGCGCACCGCCCAGAGCAAGGGCTTCTCGTCGGGAACGTTAAATGTGAACGGTGAGCCGTTGAGAGTGAGTGAGGTGGGCATCGATGCTCCGATCAAAGTCGATAAGTGAATATAGGGCAGTCAACGCCGAGCGCGTTTGCGAGTGACTCGTTTCGCACGCGGCATCGATTTCGAATGGCTCGCCGCGAGAAATCGCACGAGAAACTGGCATTCGGGATCATTCATTGCGCTCATGTCGCCGTCGCCCACCGCTGCGACGAATTCGCGCACGACGTGCAATCGTGCGACGCGTTGATCGATGGTCGTCACGAGCGATTTCGCGGTGGCTTGAATGCGCGCTTCGTCAATCTCGCCGTTATCGCGTTCGCTCAACAGCGCCGATATTTCCGCGAGTGTGAAGCCGATTTCTTTGAGCTGTTTGATCGCGTTCAATCGATCGGGCGTGTCGGGCGTGTAGTGCCGATAGCCAGCGCTCGTGCGCGCGGGTTCGAGCAACAAGCCTTCGCGTTCGTATAGGCGCAACTGGCCGCGCGTCACGCCGACAGTTTTGCAAAGCTGGCTCGTGGTGAGCGGTTCGGGCATTGCTGCAAACGCGTGCGAAAGTGCTGCACTGAATAAGAGGGATTCGGATGATAAACCCGGCACTAACGTGCCGAGTCAAGCGCCAGGCTCAGCAATAGTTAAATTTAAGTTATGGCTTTATAAGTTTTTTCCCAATTTAATTGGGCGATAACTAATATTTATTTACTTATCAATACTCTATTGAAACAGCGTGATGACCCATTTAATATGGGCGTTTATAGAAAACTTTTGATCTGAATATTTTCACCGTAAATTCCTATTTGCCAGCCAAATCAGAATCAACACCGGCACGCCGAGTAACGCGGTGCCGACGAAAAACGATGGATAACCGACCGCATTGACGGCAACTCCCGAGAAGCCCGCGAGCCACTTCGGAAACAGCAACATCATCGACGACAGCAGCGCGTATTGCGTCGCCGAATAGCTGATGTTGGTGAGGCTCGACATGTAAGCGATGAAGGCGGTGGATGCGATGCCTTGGCTCAAATTGTCAATCGAAATCACAACGGTTAACGCAGTCAAATCATGTCCGCGTGTGGTGAGCCATGCGAAGAGTAAATTGCTCGCCGCAGAAAAAATCGCGCCGAGCATCAAGGTGCGCATCATGCCGATTTTGAGCGACAACACACCGCCCAGGAATGCGCCGACCAGCGTCATCACAACACCGTAGAGCTTTGTAATCGCTGCGACCTCGTCCTTCGTGTAGCCCATGTCGACATAAAACGGATTGGCCATGATGCCCATCACGATGTCGCTGATACGGTAGGTTGCGATTAGCGCGAGGATCAGCGCAGCTTGCCATTTGTAGCGCTTGAAAAAATCGGCGAACGGCTCAATCAGTGCGCTGGAAATCCAATCGAAAAAATTCTTCGCGCGCGGCGGCACGATGCTCGCAGGCTCGCGCGAGAGCAACACGGTGATCGTACCAACAAGCATCGACACTGCCATCACGAGATACGCAACGCGCCACGCATTGACATCGTAGTTTTGCGGATTCGCCACTTCAGCGCGCGCCGCAATCCAGAGCACGCCCGCGCCCGCCCAAATCATCGCAAGACGGTAGCCGATTTGATAGGTCGCTGAAAGAGCGGCTTGCCGCTCTTTGTCGCCGGATTCGATGCGAAACGCATCGAGCGCGATGTCTTGTGTCGCTGAAAAAAAAGCAACCAGCAACGCAAACCAAACGATCGGCATGACCGCCACTTTCGGATCCGAAAGTGCCATGCCGACAATACCGATCATCACACCCACTTGCGCAACGATCAACCATGAACGCCGCCGCCCGAGCATATTGGTCAGCACAGGAATCGGCAGGCGATCGACGAGCGGCGACCAACACCACTTGAACGCGTACATCAAGGTCACCCAACTGATGAAACCAATCGTCGCGCGATTGATGCCCGCCTCGCGCAACCAAAACGACAACGTACCAAACACCAGCAACAACGGCAGCCCCGCAGAGAAGCCCAATGCAAGCATGCGCAGCGATGCCGGTTCGCGGTAAACCCGCATCGCTTCGAGCCATGAAGTTTTTAGGGGGGTGTTGTCCGCGGTAGTCGACCCGGACGCGTTAGGTGTAGATTGGCTCATAGAGCTATTATTCTCCCCTATGAAACGCTTCATTCCTCTGTTTTTTTCCGCTACTGTTTTTTTCGTCGCACACGGCGCGAGCGCGCAACTGCAAAAACCGTTTTTGTGGGAGCTGTCGAAGAATGGAAAAACGGCAACCCTGTTCGGTTCTTTACATGTAGGACAACCGGATTTTTATCCGGTGCCACAAGCGGTGCGTTCGCGTTTCGATGCGGCCGAGGTTGTTGCCGTCGAAGCCGATGTCACCCGCGACGATACGCGCATTGCATGCAACAAGCTCGCAGCCACGAACGACAAACTCCAAAAACTCTTGCCCGAAGAGGAAATGCAGTTGCTCAACCGCTACGCGCAGGCTTCGGGGCTCGATTTAACAAAGCTCGACGGTCGCAAGCTCTGGATGGTCAATTTGATTTTGACGGTTACCGAGCTGCGCCAGCTCGGTGTTGATTTCGAAGACGGCGTCGATTTAGTGATTACTCGCGAATCGCATTTTCAGAAAAAGAAAGTCATCGAAATCGAAGGGCAGAAGCAGTGCGCGAGTCTCGCGGGCGCGGATGGCCCCGAAGCGGTGGCGGGGCTCAACCGTTTTCTGACGTCGGTGCGTGAGAACAAAATGGAGAAACGCATCAATGACATGATTGCCGCGTATCGTATTGGCGATGGCGATGCGATTGCGAAGATCACGGTTGAAGAATTCG
>JBOFBL010000279.1:0-9477 GCA_051645545.1 Casimicrobium sp.
GTTGCAACGCAGCATTCGCACAACATTTGTGCTCGGAAAGTTCGACTTTTTCGCGAGTTTCGCCGCATGCCGTTGACATAGAGCAGCCAAGGGCGCAACATACGCTTTGTGATGAAACCGAGACTCAATTCTGCTAATGCCACTGTCGCGACGCGCGTCGCCGCCTTGGCCTGTGCGCTCGGTTTTTCGACGCTTGGCGCCCTTGCGCATGCGCAGGAGGGCGGATTTTTCTCCGGTTTGCGTTTGAATGCGCTCAACGGCGCGCAAGCCCCAGGAACATTGAGCTTTGCGCCCCCTGGCCTCAAGCTCGGCCAGGCACTCGAATACTCGCGTCCCGCCGATTCGGCCAACCCCTTGCCGAATGTGGCGACCGCATTTGGTGGCTATCAGTTCGGCTCTGGGCTTGCGCTCGGCGCGGCGCTCAATAGTTCGAATTCAGTGTCGCCATTTGCTGTGGCTGGCACGACTTCGCGCGACGGCGTTGGTTTGCGTTTCGATGCATCGCGCTGGACAGTGCCCGCAACGACCAGCAACGTGAATGTGGACGTTGTTTCGGCGTTTAACTATCGCAATTACCTCTCGGTGTATGGCAAAGTCGGCGTAGGTCGTACCGATACTAAAGCGGGCGAGGTAAGCTTCATTCCCGGTCAGGCCGAGCGCACCTCGGTGACCTATGGCGTCGGCGTACGCTACGACTTTTCGCCGAATGTGGGTCTCAAGTTTGAACTCTCGCGCGGCACGCGCTTCGGCAATAGCCTGAAGACCTATGACGAACCCGATTCGTTAAATCTTGGTGTTCGCTGGTCGTTCTAGTTAGCGTTTGGATCCTTGAAAAAGCCATCTTCGGATGGCTTTTTTGTGTGCGAAATATTCCCGTTAAGCATCAATTTAATTGGGGCGAAAGAGTATTAATTGCATAAATCGATAATAAGGTTAATTTCACGATTCGCCCAATTAAATTAAGCACTCGCTATAGGTGCCGTTGGCGATTGTCGCCCCAAGAAAACTCCTTCGTTTCGCCGACATGCGGAGGCAGGTGTGTGCATGCACACGGAATGAATCAGGCGATCTCGCCAGGCATCACGCGCCGCTAACATCGAACGCAATCGATTCAACAGGGTTTGCTCATCGCTATGCCACTCGCTCTTTCCAAACGCGCCCAATCGCTCGGCACCGAAAACGCATTCGTCGTCTTGGCCGAAGTCAACAAACTTATCGCCGAGGGCTATGACATCACGAGCTTTTGCATCGGGCAGCCGGATTTTCCCGCGCCGATGCACGTGCAAGAAGCGGGCATCGAAGCGATCCGCGCAGGCAAACATGGTTACACGCCGAGCGCTGGCATCATGGAATTGCGGCAAGCCGCGGCGCAATACATGGGCGACATGCGCGGCCTGCAAATCGACGCGGAGGACGTCGTTGTCGGCTCAGGCGCGAAGCCCTTCATCGCGTACACGATCCTCTCGACCACCGATTACGGCGCGGGCGATGAAGTGATTTATCCCGTGCCCGGTTTTCCGATTTACGAATCGCAAATCACAATCAATGGCGCAGTGCCTGTGCCTTTGTATCTTCGCGAAGCACGTAACTTCGCGTTCGATCCGAACGAGCTTGAATCGAAGATCACGCCGAAAACCAAGCTCTTGATTTTGAATTCGCCGCAGAACCCCACGGGCGGCATTCTCAACAAACAAAACCTCGAAGACATCGCCGCGATTCTTCGCAAGCATCCGCAGATTTGGGTGTTCTGCGACGAGATTTATTCAAGGCTCACGTTTGAAGGCAGCTTCGCCTCGCTCGCCAGCGAGCCCGACATGCAGGAGCGCTGAATCATCAGCGACGGTGCCTCGAAAACCTGGGCGATGACCGGTTGGCGTATCGGCTTCACCGCAAACAAAACGCTCGCCCCCGCATTCACCAAATGGGTCACCAACACCGATAGTTGCGCAAGCCATATCTCGCAATGGGCCGCAGTGGCCGCAGTGTCAGGCCCACAACACGATGCAGAAATGATGCGTGCGAAATTTCTAGAGCGCAGAAATCTCATCGTGAAGTTATTGAACGAAGTCCCCGGCATCAACTGCCAAGCCAGCGGCGGCGCGTTCTACGCCTGGCCCAACGTCACCGAGCTTTGCAAGATGACCGGCCTCAACGACAGCGAGGATTTGCGCCGCAAACTGCTCTACGAAGCGGGCGTCGCCGTGCTCGCCGACATTCATTTCGGTCATCGCGTTCCCGGTGATGGTCAACACATTCGATTTAGCTATGCGACGCAGAACGAGAACATCGTGAAGGGGGTTGAGCGGATTGCGGCTTGGGTGGCGAAGAACAAGCGGTGAACATTTGTGCGTCGCGGCGGGAATGTAGGCTGGGTTGATAAACCCAGCATTGGGGTTCGCGACGGCGAGCTGGGTTTCGTGCCTCAACCCAGCCTACGCGCTACGTGCTGTTGTTTAATTCAAAGTTAGGCCGCAACAATTAACTGAAATGCAAACGCACGAACCCCACGCCTATCTCTGTCCGTTCTGCAAAATCGTTGCTGGCGGCGAAGATCCAAGCACGCTGATCTGGCAAGACGAGGTTTGCTTCGCGACGGTGGCGCTGCACCAGAAGCAGGGCAATCACGGCAGCCTCTTGCTCATTCCGAAACAACACTATGAGAGCCTCTACGTCTTGCCCGAACACCTCGGCGCTCAGATGTTCAAGATCACGAAGTCTCTGGCTATCGCACTCAAGGTCGCAACGAAATGCGATGGGATCACCGTACGCCAAAACAACGAACCAGCGGGTGGCCAAGACGTTTGGCACTATCACACGCACATCATCCCGCGTTACAAAAACGATGACTTCAACGCCAAGACTGCTTTCGTTATGCCTCTTCCAGAGCGCGTAGAGTTGGCGAGGCGAGTGCGGTCATCGCTCGGCGTGTAGGCTCGGATGCAATCCCGACGACTCGTTTGGTATGAAGCTGGGATTTCCCCCGCCTACGAGCTGACATCGCCATACGATGTTCATTTAAGCGGATTGCAAATCGGTTTTTTCAAACCCGGATGAGCCAACAAGGGAGGCATTAATGCGGTTCACCATCGTTTTTCGCGGTCGAATTCCGGCTAGCGGAGATGTTAAACAGATCGAAGCCATTCGCGAGAATTCGTATGTTCAAAGTCAACTCGCTGCTCTTTATGCAGTCACAAGCAAACACTTCAGCACAAACAACAAACAAATCATTGGTGGCGCCTTGTACACCGCGATTGTCCCAATCAGCTGGGTCTGTCAGATTGAAATTGTTTTGCTTCGAGCGACACCACCCTCTCGAATCAGCGGCGTCCCCGATCTCGACAACACGCTGAAAACGCTATTCGATGCGGTTTGTGCGCCTGCCGGTGTTAGCCATGCTGTCGGAACGCCAGTGACGCAAAGCCTTTATGTGCTTGCGCTTGAAGACAAACAGTTTTCATCGGTGGCGGTCTCAGGCGATCAACATTGGACATCCTCGCCGAACGACGATCTAGCGATCATGCGAGTGACAACGCAAGAGACACCGATTGACGACGCCGTCGCTTTAGGTGGTCAGAGTTTTACCTCACTGCGAAAGCATGTTCACTAGATCGCCGACTAGTCGGGTAGAGGGCCGCTCCTGTGCCCACCAACGACCGAATCGTGCGAAGCGCGCTCCATTGATCTTCGATCAGTGTTGATTCGTATCGATTTCTCCGCAAGTGACATTGCGCTTCGGTATCGCCGCGATCGCACGACACCTCGGCCGTGCAAAATGCTCCATCGTCTTCGTTGCCCTCTCACGTGATCACATGAACTACACGAGTACTGTGGAACCGCTACCTGCCGACCTGGCGTTTGAGGTCTTACCTCGCGACTTGTCGAGCTATCGCGTCGGCAATTGCGGCGTGCCTTACGCGTTTGTTTTCGACAGTGGATTGCCTGGGCCACGCGTGGCGATCAATGCGTTGACGCACGGCAACGAGTTCTGCGGCATGGTGGCTGTGTGCGCGCTGCTCGATGCGGGGTTGCGACCGGAGCGGAGGAGCTTGAGTTTGAGTTTTGCGAACGTCGCGGCGTACGAAAGCTTCGATATCGCCGCGCCGTTCGAAAGCCGCCAGCTTGTTCACAATTTGAATCGCATTTGGTCGGATGCAGAATTGAACGGCGATACGCAAAGCCCGGAATTTGATCGCGCGCGCGAAATGCGTTCGCTGTTTGATGAGGCGCATGCGCTGCTTGATATTCATTCCACGACTCAAGATGTGCCACCTTTTTTTGTGCTCTCACCGGGCGAGAGAAATCACGCGAGCTTAGCGCTGGCGGATGGTATCGGCTTTCCTCCGCTGCAATTGCTGATGCGCGGCGGCATGCAAACGGGCACGCCAGTGATCGACTACGGGCCGTTCAATCCGAACCGAGCAAGCGCAGTAACAAACGCAACGCCGTTTCCACCGGGCGCGGGCGGTTCGTTGGTGGTCGAATGCGGTCAGCATTTTTCTAAGCGCGCGGGCGAAGTCGCGACGCAAGTGTCGCTCGCGTTTCTGCGCCAAACCGGTGTGTTGAGCGCGCAGAGCGCAAGCGCGTGGAGTATGAAGCTCACCGGAAGCGATGCGATCGAGGCGACTGCGGTCAAACCACAACGCTTTGAGCTACTGAGCACCCACGTGATTCGCACGTCGGAATTGCGATGGGTGCGACCGCTTCGCGGCATGGAAGTGTTCGCGAAAGACGAGCTCATCGGCCACGACGGCGATTTCGAAATTCGTTCACCGTGCGATGAGTGCACCGTGTTCATGCCGCTCGCAGCGTATCGGCGCGCGGTGCCGGGGCGCGAGGGTGTGTACCTCACAAAACCGCTGCGTTAGAGAGGACGGTGGGTACAGAGTGCCCGCACCGCAAAATCTGTGCGCATGCGCCGGAGCAAGCGAAGGCGTCCAGCGGGATTCGTCTTCGCAAAACGGGAAAACCCATCGGTAAAAATTCATACTGTACGGTATAAATTCTAAAAATGTTTCCCGGATACCGTCATGATTCGTTTGTTCCTTGCGCTCGCCTTTCTCGCATCGACTGCTTCCGCCGTGGCGCTTGAACTGCCCAAACACCGCGTGCTGGATGCCGCTGGCAGCATCGAGCTGCGTGAATACGAACCAGCGTTGCTCGCCGAGGTGGAAACGACTGGCGAACGAAGCGAGGCGATTAATGCCGGGTTTCGCATACTCGCGGGGTACATCTTCGGCGGTAATCAAGCGCAGACGAAAATCGCGATGACTGCGCCGGTGACGCAATCGCCCGAGCCCGTCGAAAAAGCAAGCGAAAAAATCGCGATGACCGCGCCGGTGACACAGGAAGCGATCGGTGCGGCGAGCGAATCGCGCTGGCGTGTTGCGTTCATGATGCCGAGCAAATACACACTCGAAACGCTGCCAAATCCGAACGATGCACGCGTGAAATTTCGCGTGAGCGAACCCATCAAGCGCGCGACGATCGTGTTTGATGGTTTTTCAACGCAGTCGAATTTGGGAAAGCACCGCGCGCAACTCGAAGCGTTCGTGAAGGAGCGCGGCTTGAAGACGAAAGGCGAGTATTCGCTGGCGTTTTATAACGACCCGTTCACGCTGCCTTGGAATCGCCGCAATGAGTGGTGGGTGGCCATCGAGTAGACGCACGGTAGCGATGGGAACGGGCTGCTCACCCTACGCAGCATTCGTCAACACTTCAATGCGATGTCCGTCCAAATCGTGAAACATCGCGCCGAAATAGGTGTCGCTAATATCGGGACGCAAACGCGGCGTGAAGATGTCAGTGGCCGACGCCGCGAGTGCAGCTGCGTGAACCGCTGCAACCACCGCGCGCGAGGGCGCGGATAACGCGACGTGTGTGCCTGGTGCGGTGACTTTTTCGTCAGACGAAATCGGATACAAAAAGAACGACCATTGCGTGGGCGTGCCGAATGCGGCCTCCTTGCCGGTGTCGCGCAGCAATTCAATGCCGAGCGGCGCGAGTGCGCGTTGATAAAAATTCACCGCTTCGGCATAGCGGTGCGTGCCGAGTGAAATGTGATCGAGCATTGGTTTTATTCATTGAGCGAGAACATGCAAAGTATGCGTTCGCGAGGTTCGCCTTTCGCCGCGCGATTTCGGTGTCGATTGCGGCACAACCATGCGAAACACGGGTTGCGGTTTTCGCCCTGCGATTCGACGCTGCTCGACGACTAGGAATCCGCTGAATTTTTGCTGCTAAGCATCAATTGAGCGTGTTTTCGTGAAAAATACTGCAAACGTTTTCAATTGATAGATCACAGCCATGCTCAATGCGCTTCGCCACTCCCGTTATGCGGGTGATTTTGTGTTTCATCGTACTGCGGCAGGCGATGCTGCATACAACGATCGTTCATCGTCGCTCTCTGTGACCCATCGGCGCATGTTGGCGTTGCTTGACGGCAAGCGCACGGTTGATGCGATTGCGCGCGGCTTTCGCGCGGGCGAGCCGCTGCCTGTGTTGCGCGACCTGCAATCGATGGGGCTAGTGCAGTCGACCAGTAATGTGCCTGCACCGTTGAGCCACGACGCGCAGACCCGCCCAGCACTTACCAGTCAGCAATTCGTTGCTGCGCGCACTGCAGCGGCGAGTGCTGCGAGCGAGCTGTTGGGATCGACCGCGCGTTCGCTCGTGCGTGACCTGGAGCAATGCCGCGATCCGCGCACGCTTCGTCAGACGATCGATATCGTGAACGAACGACTGGAGCGCGTGCTTGGTGCCGACGCGGTCGCAATTTTTGTGGACGCCGTGCGACGCGCCGCAGTTAAGGCGTAATCCTCACGCCGCCCGCATCCGCTTGCGCGCGAATACTGCAATGGGCACAGCAATATGCGTTTACGCCCAATATTAATGGGCAATGCAGCAATTTATTTGTTTTTTCGAAAAAAATACTAAATACGCGTATGGCCCAATTTAATCGGGCGTTTAACTACTAAGCTGATAGCGCATATTGCTGCTTTGAGGTTTGTGAAAATTTCTGCGCCGCGTGTTGCGTTCGCGCCGCACGAGACCGCCGGTGAGTATCAGAAACGCGCTCACGTTCCTCAAAGCGCGCCGCCGACGTTGGGGTTGTGTCGTTGAAGTATTCTTCCGACGTGATCCGACGCTTCAATCCCTTTTTCTTCGCGTTATTGGCTTGGCTGTTGATCGTCGGCGCGCCACATGCGCAAATTTCGAACTGCCCATTCAACGTCGCGCAACAGGGCGCACCGACGAGCACGGTCGATGGCTTATTGCTTTTGCGCTACGCCCGCAACGTGCGCGGAAACGCGCTGTACGAAGGCATTCGACCGGCGGTGAACCTCACAGGCGCAGAAGCCTTCATCGAGGCAAGGCTCGCGCGTTTGGATGTCGATGGCGATACGTTTTTCACCGTCACCGATGCGATCATCATTGAGCGCATTCTCAAAGGGTATTCGCGCGATGCGTGGACGACGGGTCTTAGCTTTGAGTCGTTTGCTTTGCGCAAAACGGGTCAGGCAATCGAGGTCTATTTGAACGCGGGCTGCCCTGCGCCAGTTGGCGGATCTGGCACGACTATCTACGTTGCGACGACAGGCAACGATACAACCGGCAATGGAAGCGCCGCAGCACCTTACAAAACAATTCAGAAGGGTATCTCAGTGATGGCCTCTGGTGACACCGTCATCGTGAAGCCTGGAACGTACGTTGGCAAACAGAATTTCGTCAACTCGCGAACTGCCTCAGGCTTCTCGTCGATCCCGAGTGGCACGGCATTGCGACCCACCACGATTCGCGCTGAGGTGCCTTTTTCAGTGCGTATTCAAAACGGCGGTGCGCTTAACTATTTCGACAATCTCGTCTTACTCGACACCGGCACTAACTACGTGAACGTCGACGGTTTCATTCTCGATCACGCCAACTCGCAAGATTCGTCGTTCACTGCCGAGGTCAACGGAAACTTCAACAAGCTAACGCGCATCATCGTAAAGCGTAGCGGCGAGACCGATCAATTCGGTGGCTGGTTTTACGTAGGGGGCGACGACAATTTGCTTGAAGATACAGCGGGCGTTGGCTCCGCGCGCTATGGCTACGCGATGGGCGGCCCGAACGCCACAAGTCAACGCAACATCATTCGCCGCGCCGTCGGCCGCGTTGACTATTCCGTATCCACACAACCCAAAGCAACGTTCAATGTGTACGGCAACGACAACGGCAATCACAACGTGCGCGACAACTTATTGCAGAACCTGATCGCGATCGATGGCCGCAAAGGCTCGAATACGGGCGAGGCAACCTACGGCGGTTTTTACTTTCCGAAAGAGCCGCAGAACACCACGATTCAAGGCAGCATCGTGCTCAACGTTGAAGCCGAGTATTCGGGGTATTTCCTTCGCGAATTGCGTGCGCTTGGCGTGAGCATGTTGGACTCGGTCGCATGGGGCGGCTATGGCACCAATTTCATCGCGGGCATTCGCGCGAACGCGTCGGACGTGGGTTCGCTCACGCTCGAACGCGTGACGGTTGGCGGCTATGCGAACGGCTATTACAACCAAGATAGCGCCCCGGTGCGAACGCTGCGCAACAGTGCGTTCATCAACAACGCTGCACGCACTAGCAGCGGTGACTATGGTTGGACGACGGTGACCAACAACGCCTTCTTTCCAGCATCGCAAGCTATCGGCAGCAACAGCGTTGCAGCGACCGCGAGCACACTCAAATACATCGTGCGACCCGAACCCGGATCGGTATTGATTGGTGCGGGAACGGGTGGCTCGGATATTGGCGCCGATGTGACGAAACAGTATGGCGTCTCTGGCTCACGCTATGGCGAAGCGGGCTATGACCAAAAGACCGGCATCTCGCTATGGCCGTGGCCCTATGAAGACGTCATCAAGTCAGTGTTCGCTGAGGCCAATCCCGCGCCGGCAACTGCGACGCCTTCGAGCAACGTCCCCGCGCGTGGTTTCGCTGCGGCGGGCAATGATGCGTTCGGTAAGCCACTCACGCTGACGCGCTATATCTGGCAATACCTCGGCAACAAAATTCCGCCTGAAATTTACGGTCAGTGACAAGACGCGGGACAAGACGCGGGACTAGACGTGCGTTACTGAAACGCCACCTCCGCAAAGCTCCTAAGTTTGCGACTGTGTAAATGATCGGCACCGGCCTTTCGCATGAGTTCCACTGCGCGAATGCCAATCAGTAGATGCTGACTCACGCGTTCGCGGTAGAAATGATTCGCCATGCCGGGGAGTTTGATTTCGCCGTGTAAAGGTTTGTCGCTGACGCAGAGTAGCGTTCCGTAGGGGACGCGAAAGCGAAAGCCGTTGGCGGCAATGGTTGCGCTTTCCATATCTAGCGCGATCGCGCGGCTTTGCGAGAAACGACGCTCCGGTGTGCGCTGTGGCAAGAGCTCCCAGTTGCGATTGTCCGTGCTTGCAACCGTGCCAGTGCGCATGATGCGTTTCAATTCAT
>JBOFBL010000280.1:0-2294 GCA_051645545.1 Casimicrobium sp.
CTCGCGCCGGAAATATTGCCGTACGCTAGTTGGTATTCCTTCGCGTTCTCGCCCGCGTGCACCAGGATTGCACGAAGGTCTTTCAAATCGAGCAGGAGTAAACCTTTGTCGTCGGCGATTTTGAAAACAGCGGTCAACACACCACTTTGCGTTTCATTCAAATTCAAAATGCGAGACAAAAGCAGTGGCCCCATTTCGGACACCGTTGCGCGCAGCGGATGACCTTGTTCGCCAAACACGTCCCAACAGGTGACGGGAAACAATTCGCTGGTGAAGCCCGTGAGTTTGAGTTGCGCCACGCGATCATCGACGCGCTTGTTGCCGCCGCCCGTTTGCGACAAGCCGGTGAGATCGCCTTTCACGTCGGCCATGAAGGTCGGTACACCAAGTCGCGAGAAGCCTTCGGCGAGCACTTGCAAGCTCACTGTTTTGCCAGTGCCAGTTGCTCCCGTGATGAGGCCGTGACGGTTGGCGAGCTTTGCAAGCAATGCCACATCGGAATTCGTGTCGATGGTTTTTGCGACAGTGAAGGCGGTGGTCATGATCAGCGGGTTTCCAAAATCCGAAGTCGCGCTAACGCGAAGAATGCGAACGATAGCAGGCGCGCGCTTGCGCACGGGCGAGAGATGTGACGATCAACATACTCTAACAGCTAAACAAGCTTTCAGACGATTTAATTGGGCATAAATCGATAATAAGTACATTTTCGGTAACTTATTTAAATGCTATTAATGCCCAAATTTATTGGGCTATTCACGATAATGCTAGAAAATCTAGAATCGACAATTACCACGCATTTCATAAGATTAGTCTTGAACTGATAACCCGTTCGTGATACAGATAAATGACCATAACTAATTGAAACAAAAACGTTTTTTCGGAACAACTATTGTTTTTGTCCAATTGAATTGTCTGTTTTGGGGCGTACACTGCACCAAATTGTTCAGTCGCCAAGAAACAATGATTCGTCTGACCTACATCAGCACGTGCTCGCCGGGGCTCAAACTCGCTGACGTTCGCGCGATCTTAAAGATTGCGCAGCGCGCCAATCAAGCGCGAGACATCACGGGAATGCTTTACTGGTCAGGCGAGTTTTTCATGCAAACGCTTGAAGGTTCGCGTGGCATGGTGACAGGGTGCTTCGATCGCGTGTTTCATGACCCACGTCATCGCGAGGTGGAGCTCGTGAGCGTCACACCAACCCATCAACGATGGTTCACCGACTGGTCGATGGGCTTCACGGAGCTCCTCGCTTCGCATCGCGTCGCCCTCAAAGGCGGCGGCTACCGCGACGATACCTTCAATCCGTACTTGCTTGAGATGAGAGATCTTGATCGTGCGCTGGCGGATCTTACGCAAAACTCGCAGCGCATGAGCGTGTAGTCGCGCTCCAATCATTATCGAAATTCACGCGTTGCGCAACCTGATCGCGTACGATTGCTCCATCGCAATTTCTTCGTACGTGCATCATGGAACTCAACGGTAAAGTCATTCTCATCACAGGCGGTGCGTCGGGGCTCGGCGCCGCCACTGCGCGCGCAGCCGCAGCGCATGGCGCAAAAGTCGTACTCGCCGACATTCGCGAAGAGGAGGGCCGCGCGCTAGCAACAGAGCTCAAAGGCGAATTCGTGAAATGCGATGTCACGCAAGAGTCCGACGCAAAAAACGCAGTCGCCGCAGCGGTGGCGCTCGGCGAACTGCGCGGTCTCGTGAATTGCGCAGGCGTTGCAACGGGTGAGCGCGTGGTGGGGCGCGAAGGTGCAAGCGGCATCACAAAATTCTCAAAGACCGTGCAAATCAATTTGATCGGCACGTACAACTTGCTCAACCAAGCGGCCACCGTAATGTCCGCGCTCGCGCCGAATGCGGAAGGCGAGCGTGGCGTGATCGTGAACACGGCATCCGTCGCCGCATTCGACGGACAAATTGGCCAAGCCGCGTACGCCGCGTCGAAAGCGGGTGTCGTTGGCATGACGCTGCCGATCGCGCGCGAGCTCGCGAAGTTCGGCATTCGCGTGATGACGGTTGCGCCCGGTATTTTCGAAACACCGATGATGGCGGGCATGTCCCCCGAAGTGCAAGCGAGCTTGGGCGCCGCTGTGCCATTTCCACCGCGTCTTGGGCGACCCGCCGAATATGCGTCACTCGTGATGCAAATATTTGAAAATGTGATGTTGAACGGCGAGGTGATTCGTCTCGACGGCGCGATTCGAATGGCACCGAAGTGACGCGTCGTTCGCGCGCTCTGTGAAGCTGCAACAAATTCTCTTCAGCCAAGGCTTCGGCACGCGCCG
>JBOFBL010000281.1:0-4457 GCA_051645545.1 Casimicrobium sp.
GCTGTTGAGGCACTCTTCAATCGCATGTTCTTCTCGGAAGACGCTTACGATCTCTCGCGCGTCGGCCGCATGAAATTCAATCGCCGCGTCGGTCGCGACACGATCGAAGGCCCAATGGTGCTCACGCACGAAGACATCCTCGACACCGTGCAAATCATCTGCGATTTGCGCAACGGTAAAGGCGAGGTCGATGACATCGATCACCTCGGTAATCGTCGTGTTCGCTCAGTGGGCGAACTCGCGGAGAACCAATTCCGCGCCGGTCTTGCACGCGTTGAGCGCGCCGTGAAAGAGCGCTTGGGTCAAGCCGAGAGCGAAAACCTGATGCCGCACGATTTGATCAACGCGAAGCCGATCTCCGCTGCAATCAAAGAATTCTTTGGTTCGAGCCAGCTCTCGCAGTTCATGGATCAAACCAATCCGCTCTCCGAGATTACGCACAAGCGCCGCGTCTCAGCGCTTGGCCCTGGTGGTCTCACACGCGAGCGCGCAGGCTTCGAAGTGCGCGACGTGCACGTGACGCACTACGGTCGCGTCTGCCCGATCGAAACGCCGGAAGGTCCGAACATCGGTCTGATCAACTCGCTCGCGCTGTTTGCGCGCGTAAACGAGTACGGCTTCATCGAGACGCCGTATCGCAAAGTGGTTGATAGTCAAATCACGAATGAAGTGGTGTACCTCTCCGCGATTGAGGAAGGCACCTTCGTGATCGCGCAGGCGAACGCGCCGCTCGATGAGAAAAATCGTTTGGTCGGCGAGTTCGTTGCTTGCCGTATCAAAGGCGAATCGACGATGATGCCGCCGTCGGATGTGAACTACATGGACGTTGCGCCATCGCAGATCGTTTCGGTCGCGGCTTCGCTGATTCCATTCCTTGAGCACGACGACGCGAACCGCGCATTGATGGGCTCGAACATGCAACGTCAAGCGGTGCCGTGCTTGCGTCCTGAAAAGCCATTCGTGGGCACCGGCGTTGAGCGCACTGCTGCGGTTGACTCCGGTACGGTGGTGATCGCGAAACGTGGCGGCAAAGTTGACTACGTCGACTCAAGCCGCATCGTGATTCGCGTGAACGATGCGGAAACCGTATCGGGCGAAGCGGGCGTTGATATTTACAACCTCGTCAAGTACACGCGTTCGAACCAAAACACGAACATCAACCAGCGCCCACTCGTAAAAATTGGCGACCAGATCGCTAAGGGTGACGTGGTCGCCGACGGTGCATCGACCGACAAGGGCGAGCTCGCACTCGGCCAGAACATGTTGGTCGCCTTCATGCCGTGGAACGGCTACAACTACGAAGACTCGATTTTGATTTCCGAGCGCGTCGTTGCCGAAGATCGCTACACCTCGATTCACATCGAAGAGTTGACCGTCGTTGCGCGCGACACGAAACTCGGCGCCGAAGAAATCACGCGCGATATCGCGAGTTTGGGTGAGGCGCAACTCTCGCGTCTCGACGAATCGGGCATCGTCTACATCGGTGCGGAAGTCGAACCAGGCGATGTGCTCGTCGGTAAAGTCACGCCAAAAGGCGAAACGACACTCACGCCGGAAGAGAAATTGCTCCGCGCAATCTTCGGCGAAAAAGCCAGTGACGTGAAAGACACCTCGCTGCGCGTGCAGTCGGGTATCGCCGGTACTGTGATCGACGTGAAAGTGTTCACGCGCGAAGGCATCGAGCGCGACAAGCGCGCACAGCTCATCATCGACGAAGAGCTTCGCAGCTACAAGAAAGATCTCGCGGATCAGTTGCGTATCGTCGAGAACGATGCCTTCGAACGTCTTGAGCGTTTGTTGACGGGTAAAGTCGCAAGCGGCGGCCCGAAGAAGCTCGCTAAAGGTACGAAGCTTGAAAAGGAATACCTCAAGGAGCTGAACCGTTACGACTGGTTCGATCTGCGCATGGCGGACGACGATGCGGCGCGTCAGCTCGAAGCAGTCAAAGACAGCCTCTCGGCAACACGTCAAAACTTCGATCTCGCATTCGAAGCGAAGAAGAAGAAGCTCACCCAAGGCGACGAGTTGCCAGCGGGTGTGTTGAAGATGGTCAAGGTGTATGTGGCGGTGAAACGTCGCTTGCAACCCGGTGACAAGATGGCCGGTCGTCACGGTAACAAAGGCGTGGTGTCGAAGATCGTTCCGGTTGAAGACATGCCGTACCAAGCAGACGGTACCACCGTTGATATCGTGTTGAATCCGCTAGGCGTGCCTTCACGGATGAACGTCGGTCAGATTCTTGAAGTTCACCTGGGCTGGGCCGCAAAAGGCATTGGTAACAAGATCGACAAGATGCTCAAAACCGAAGCGAACGTGAAAGAAATTCGCGGCTTCGTAGAAACGCTCTACGGCGATGTTGGCGCGAAGCAAGAAGTGAAGTCGCTCAACGACAAAGAGATGCTCGAACTCGCAGGTAACTTGCGTCATGGCGTGCCGTTCGCAACACCTGTGTTCGATGGTGCAACCGAGGCTGAGATCAAGAGCATGTTGCGACTCGCGGAGATGCCGGAATCGGGTCAGGTCACATTGCATGATGGTCGCACTGGCGAAGCGTTCGATCGCGACGTAACGGTGGGCTACATGCACGTGCTCAAGCTGCACCACTTGGTCGACGACAAGATGCACGCGCGTTCAACCGGCCCATACTCGCTGGTGACGCAGCAACCACTCGGCGGTAAAGCCCAGTTCGGTGGTCAGCGCTTCGGTGAGATGGAAGTGTGGGCACTCGAGGCATACGGTGCGGCGTACACGCTGCAAGAGATGTTGACGGTGAAGTCCGACGACGTGACGGGCCGTACCAAGGTGTACGAAAACATCGTGAAGGGCGAACATAAGATCGATGCCGGTATGCCGGAATCTTTCAACGTGCTCGTCAAAGAAATTCGCTCGCTCGGGATCGACATCGATCTCGAACGCAAATAATTTGTGAAGGGAACGCACTATGAACGCATTACTTGACCTGTTCAAACAGACCACCCCGAACGAAGAATTTGACGCGATTAAGATCGGTCTTGCTTCGCCCGAGCGCATCCGCTCGTGGTCGTTCGGCGAAGTAAAAAAACCGGAAACGATCAACTACCGCACGTTCAAACCAGAGCGTGACGGTTTGTTCTGCGCGAAGATTTTCGGGCCGATTAAAGACTACGAATGCTTGTGCGGTAAGTACAAGCGCTTGAAGCATCGCGGCGTGATCTGCGAGAAATGCGGCGTCGAAGTCACGCTTGCAAAAGTGCGTCGCGAGCGCATGGGCCACATTGAGCTCGCCTCGCCCGTCGCGCACATTTGGTTCCTGAAATCGCTGCCGTCGCGTCTGGGCATGGTGCTCGATATGACGTTGCGCGATATCGAACGCGTCTTGTATTTCGAAGCATTCGTGGTCGTTGATCCTGGTCTCACACCGCTGCAACGCGGTCAGTTGTTGACTGAAGATGACTTCATGGCGAAGACCGAAGAGTACGGCGACGATTTCAAAGCGCTCATGGGCGCCGAAGCCGTCAAAGAACTGCTCGGTTCGATTCATGTCGCGGAAGACGTTGAGCAACTTCGCAAAGAACTCGAAGCGACTTCTTCGGAAGCGAAGATTAAGAAAATTTCGAAGCGCCTTAAAGTGCTCGAAGCGTTCCAGAAATCGGGTATCAAACCTGAGTGGATGGTGCTCGAAGTGCTACCGGTGTTGCCGCCGGAATTGCGTCCGCTCGTGCCGCTCGACGGCGGTCGTTTTGCAACGTCCGATCTGAACGATCTCTATCGTCGCGTGATCAACCGTAACAACCGTTTGAAGCGTTTGTTGGAGCTGCGTGCGCCGGACATCATCGTGCGTAACGAAAAGCGCATGTTGCAAGAGGCAGTGGATTCGTTGCTCGATAACGGTCGTCGTGGCAAGGCCATGACGGGCGCGAACAAGCGTCCGCTCAAGTCGCTCGCCGACATGATCAAAGGTAAATCGGGTCGTTTCCGCCAAAACCTTTTGGGTAAACGCGTGGATTACTCGGGTCGCTCGGTCATTGTGGTCGGACCTCAACTTAAGCTGCATCAGTGCGGTCTGCCCAAGAAAATGGCGCTTGAGCTCTTTAAGCCGTTCATCTTCAATCGCCTAGAGCAAATGGGCGAAGCGAAGACGATTAAAGAAGCCAAGCGTCGCGTCGAAAGCGAAGATCCGTTGGTTTGGGATCTGCTCGAAGAAGTTATTCGTGAGCATCCGATTCTCTTGAACCGTGCGCCAACGTTGCATCGTTTGGGTATCCAAGCGTTCGAACCGGTGTTGATTGAAGGGAAAGCGATCCAGTTGCATCCGCTCGTCTGTACGGCGTTCAACGCTGACTTCGACGGTGACCAAATGGCGGTACACGTGCCGCTCTCCCTTGAAGCGCAAGCTGAAGCGCGCACTTTGATGCTCGCATCGAATAACGTGTTGCTGCCTTCGAACGGTGACCCTTGTATCGTGCCGTCGCAAGACA
>JBOFBL010000282.1:0-5494 GCA_051645545.1 Casimicrobium sp.
CGCCTGTCAGCGATTTGCCCTCATCGCACGAGTATTCGAAACGAAGCTTTGCCGGTTGATTGGTCTTCGCGTCGACGCGAACGAGATTCGTTAATACGCATCGCGCTTCACTCGACGGCAGGGTCTGAATCGAAAACGCTCGTGCCGAAGAAAAATCATCGGCCGTGCGACACACAGAAAACGAGACCGTCGGGAAATTCACACGCATCTCTTCAGGAATCGAGGCCAACTCCGTCGATATTGTGTATTTCCACTCACCAGCGGTTTGCGCGTAAATAGTCGACGATGTAACGAGAGCGAGAAGCGGCAATAGTTTGCGCATGGTGAATCGGTTAGCGGTTGAATCGCGCAATCTTAGCGACAATCCACAATGTCGCGCGTCGGATCAACAATTGCCCACGCGCTTCGCGGTCATCGTCATATTGACCCGACCGCCCATTGCTTTCGCGGTACCGCCAGTCATCGTCATTTTTGAATCTATTGACGTTGCCGTGGCGGTCATGTCGTAGCTCATTACAGAGGGCTCAGCGACGTCTTTCATCTTGCACGTCGCTACGAATTGATAGCGATTACCGTTCGCTTTGAGATCGCTGTATTTGCAGTCCATACCAGCGTCTTTTTGCGCCGAGAGATTGCGCCCTTCGTCGATGTCTTTCTGCGTCACGCATTGATCGAAATTCATCGGAATGCTGCCGATGCCTGGAATCTCGGTACGCGTCGTGTAGCTCCATTTGCCGGGTTGGGTTTCGAGTTTGGGCAGTTGCGCGCTTGCCGTCATCGGCAATGAGAGTGCGAGCGCGATCGCGGTGAAGGTGATTTGTTTCATGAGTGTTCCTCGGTATTGAATCGAACAGATGGCGACATTGAGTCGTTTCAATTTAATAGACGGTTCACCGGATGAAAACGCGACAACAAAGATCTGCTGTTTTTAGTGAATCTACGTGCCCAAAAAACGTAATCAGCATAATCATATAAAACCCAACAAATATGGGGATATAAGCAATATTTACACTATTTCAACAAGTTTATTATTTCGCTTGATCACCCAATAATTTGTGATTTTTTCAAAAATTCTGGCGACGAAAATCAAGAGCGAATTCCGCATGTGCGTCGTTAATCGAGCGTGACTGTTTTCTTCGAGAAAAACTTGATCGGCGCACCACTCGCAGGCAGCGACGCAATCGACGGCGGCGGCGACTTCAAAATGTGCGGACGCATCGCGCCAACGACATGCATCTCGCAGGGTTTGCAATCGAATTTAAGCGTCAATTTCTCACCGCTTGAAATGAGCGTCATCGGCTCCGCACGAATTTGACCCTGCACGCCCTGCACGCCCTTCGCCTGCTTCGGACACAGATTGAACGCAAAACGCAGGCAATGTTTGGTCACCATGAGCGGTACCTCGCCCGCCTCTTGATGCATTTCGTACGCCGACTCGATCATCTTCACATCATGCTTCGCGTAAAACTCCCGCGCAGCCTGGTTGTAGACGTTCGCTAAAAATGTGAGCGAATCACTGGGATAGGCAACCTGCGGCTCAGTCTCTGCAAAGCGCGTCCAGCGATTGAAGTTCTGCGCACGCGCAAGATCAAGCGCCGCAATCGCATCGCGCCGCAAGGCATTGGCAACGGATGCGGGCACGAACGACGGCGTGCGCCAATCGAGCGCGATTGATTCACGCGCTACCGAATACAAGGTGTTGCCGAGTTTGCTCACATTGTCGCGCAGCGTCGTCTCGGCTTTAAGCACGTCTTTAGCCACTTCTTTCGCATGCACAACCTGCGCGCGACCGCTATTGCCGAAGCCGTCGTTAATCTCAAGCGAGAAACCATCGCTTGTTTCCGCGAATTTCATCGTCACTGCGATGCGCCGATCCGATGAATGTTTCGCGAGCGTTTGCTCCCACGCGTGGTCGCGATTGCGATGTAGAAGCGTGCCGACTTTGAGTCCCGGCAATTCGTTCGTTTTCGCGTTCGGCTCCAGCTGCCAATGGCTACGCGCATTACTCGCATCGACACAACGCGCGACATTCACCTGTAAACCCTGCAACTCGCGACCATTGAAATACGTGAGCCCATCGCCGTTGGCGAATTGGGCGTTGATCTCTTTTGTAGAACTTGGATCGACGTATTTCGAACTGCGCACTTCATGCCGATCGTCCGGATGCTTCGCCGAAGTCGACAACACGATGTCGCCCTCTTTCGCGTCGAGCGAATCGTGTTCACCGAGCGTTTGCACTTCGATCTTTCCATGCGCAATACGGGTCACGCGTGCAACCGCGAGCCCAGCGTGTACCGGCGTATCGAACGCTCCAATATCGCCTTGGCGGCCGTTCGCAAAATAATCCGTACTGCTGCGATTGAAGGTGCGCGACGGATCGGGCGTAAATGTGTAGGTGCAACGACCGTGTGAAGCGCTCGCCATCGCGGGGCGCTCTTCAAGAATCTCGTCAAGCAATTGCCGATAGTGCGCCGTGACGTTTTTCACGTACGACATGTCTTTGTAGCGCCCCTCGATTTTGAAACTGCGCACACCGGCATCGATCAACATACGCAGGTTCGCACTCTGATCATTGTCCTTCATCGAAAGCAAGTGTTTGTCGAAGGCAACGACTGCCCCGTTTTGATCGACAAGCGTGTACGGCAATCGGCATTCTTGCGAACATGAACCGCGATTTGCGCTGCGCCCTGTGTGCGCTTCCGAGATGTAGCAATTGCCAGAGAACGCAACGCAAAGCGCACCATGAACGAAGAACTCAAGCGACACATCTTCGCGAATCGCCGCACGAATCTTGGCAATCTGCGTGAGCGTCAGCTCGCGTGCGAGCACGAGCTGCGAGAAGCCGACGTGACTCAGAAACACCGCTTTCTCAAGCGTTCGAATGTCACATTGTGTCGAGGCATGCAGCGCAATCGGCGGAATATCCAATTCCAGAATGCCCATGTCTTGCACGATCAGCGCATCGACGCCCGCATCGTAGAGCTCGTGAATGAGTTTGCGCGCCGCTTCGAGTTCGCTGTCGTGAAGAATCGTGTTGACCGTTGCGAAAATCCGCGCGTTATAGCGATGCGCGAATTCGCAAAGCGCTGCGATCTCGGACACTGTGTTGTCGGCCTTCGTGCGTGCGCCGAACGCAGGGCCGCCGATATAGACCGCGTCCGCGCCATGCAGAATCGCTTCGCGCCCAATCGCGACGTCGCGTGCCGGCGCCAAGAGTTCGAGTTCGTTTCGTTTGAGACTCATCGCGGTTTCACTTCGGCAAACCGATCAAGGTCACACACACGATAACGATCCCAATACCGAGATTGATCATCACCCATTGCCGAATCGTGTTGAGCGCAATACCTCCCGCCGCCCAATCGCTCGCGGCAACAGCGCGTTGCAAGCGCTTAAACAGCGCAAAGCGAATATGACCGAAAATTAAAAACATCAGAATACCGAGCGCGGCCATCACGATCCATTCAGTGGGCATCGAAAAGCTCCCGCCCGCCTGCACCGTTTGTTTTGCAACGCGTCCTAGCATCCAGATTCCGGAGCCAACCGCAATCGTTGCCGCCCATAACACTGCTTTGAAAAAGCGCGCGAGTACATCGTGCATGAGCTTCACGCGTGCTGGCCCATCGAGCGACGCAACTGCGGGACGCAAAAAGAAGAGCGTATAAATCATGCCACCGATCCAAAGAATGATCGCGAGTACGTGAAGCGTTTTAAGAAGGTTATAAAGCATAGATCGGTGCCAGACTCATATCAACGGAACCCCTATTGTCTCGTGCTTTCGAGAAAGCGCGAATTCTGTGTGAGCGCCACGCGATCGGGTTTTCCCCGGAACTCTAAATGCTTCACAATGTCGGACTTGCGTTTCAGCGATCGGAGTGTCGACCATGCCTAGCAAGACGAGCGAAATTGACATTAACTTAACTCGTCGCGAACTCCTTTCACATGCGACTACGCTTGCTGCACTCGGCGTAATTGCCTACAGCATGCCAGGGTTCGTCGCAGCACAGGCGGCAAACTCAACGCCGCTTACGCGCACGATCCCGCGCACGAACGAATCGATGCCTGCAATCGGTCTTGGCTCATGGATCACGTTTAACGTTGGCAACGATGCGCGTGGACGCGATCAGAGCGCAGAGGTGGTGCGCGCGTTCTTCGACGCGGGCGGTCGCATGATCGATTCCTCGCCTATGTATGGCTCGTCGCAGCCCACGATCGGTCATGCGCTCAAAAAACTCAACTATCCGAAGGCGTTGTTCTCGGCGGAGAAAGTGTGGATCGGAAGCGTTGCCGAAGGTACCAAGCAAATGGAAGCCTCGCGCGCGCACTGGGGCGTGCCGCGCTTCGATTTGATGCAAGTCCACAATCTGCTTTCGTGGCGCGAGCATTTGCCGAAACTGCAAGCGATGAAAGCGGCGGACCAATTGCGCTACGTCGGCATCACCACGTCCCACGGGCGTCGTCATGACGACATCGAAAAGATCATGCGCAGCGAGGCAATTGATTTCGTGCAGATCAGTTATAGCCTCATCGATCGCGAGATCGAGCAACGCATCTTGCCTGTGGCACAAGAGCGCGGCATTGGCATCATCGTGAACCGGCCGTTTCGCGAGGGCGCGCTGCTCGATTCGCTGCGCAAACATCGCTTGCCTGCCTGGGCGGCGGACATCGATTGCACGAGCTGGGCGCAAGTCGCACTCAAATTCGTGATCACGCACGCTGGTGTCACTTGCGCAATTCCAGCGACGAGCCAAGTCGCGCACGTGCGCGAGAACATGGCTGCGATGCGCGGGCGGATGCCGGATGCCGCGATGCGTGCACGGATGGTGGCGGATGTGGCGAAGTTGGTTTTATGACACATGTACTGCGCGCAGCGATCATCTGTGGGAGCGTCCCCGCGTAGGCGGGGATCACGCGCGAATGCGGAGCCGCCTGGATCTGTGGGAGCGTCCCCGCGTAGGCGGGGATCACGCGCGAATGCGGAGCCGCCTGGATCTGTGGGAGCGTGCTTGCGCGCGAATGCAGGGCACTTTCTCCAATCGATGCACTGCGATATGCAAACGCCGTTTCGCGCGCAAGCGCGCTCCCACAGCAGGATGACGTACGTTTGATGATTGCGATGGTAAAAAAACATCCATGAGCGAGTGGTGGACTTACCGTCTTCACGATTTCCTGATGTTTTCGCCGCGCACGTACACGCGCATGGTCGAGCTTTACAACGAAACGATCTGGCCGATCAACGCGCTTGCAGCGATGATCGCGTTTGCTTTGTTATTCATCGCGGCGCGAATGAAGTTTCCGCTGCCTGGGACTTCGAAGCGCAATTCATCCGATTTATCGAACCCGTCCGTTTGGCAGCGAATCCTGCACGTTGCGGTCTTCGCCTACTTCGCCGTCGCGCACGCATGGGTCGCAATCGTATTCATGCGCGAACACTACGCGCCGATCTTTTGGGCGGCAGAATATTTCGCGATTGCATTTCTTGCGCAGGCCGCGATGT
>JBOFBL010000283.1:0-1165 GCA_051645545.1 Casimicrobium sp.
GCCACTTTTTCTTGCGCTCGGGCGACATGCTGTCCCATTCTTTTTGGAACGGTGCGAGCGTCTTTTGCTCGTCAGGTTTCAACTCATTCCACTTTTGCGCGAATGCGATGTTTGACAGCGTCAATGCAGCAAGCAAAGCGATTGCCGCGTGGACTGCTTTGAGTTGATAGTTTGCCTTTAAAAACACGTTTAAGTATTTGATTTTATTTACTTGTTTTCTTCGCGCAAGAAGCTGCCAAAGCCTTTATCAAGGAGCGCATCGACGGGCACGTCGTCGCCCAAAATCATCAGTTCAACCTCGGCTGCGTCGCGCAGCGAAGATGCTTCGCGATATTGATTGAGTCCGTAGGCGGCAATGATGGCGCCGATGATGAGGCCAGTGGCCCAGAAGCGCCAATCGGTTGCGCGCTCTTTCCAGCCGCCGGAGATGGCGAGCGTGCCGCCTTGACTCGCAACGCTGGTCGCGGTTTTGGTTTCGAGCGCTGCGACTTTGGCAACGGCCATTTGACGCGCAGCGGCTAAACGCGATGCGACATGCGGCGCAACGTCGTCTGCGGCGCGATCAAGATGTGGGCGCAATTTGCTGCCCGCCGCGTCGATCTCGTGATCTTGGAGGATGTGTTCTTTGTTATTCATAGGGCGATTCCTTTCTGGCGAAGCAAAGCCTGCATGGCTTGCACCGCGCGGGAGCAATGAGTTTTCACGCTTCCCTCCGAACAGCCCATGATTTGGGCGGTTTCGGCAGTGTCATGGTCTTCCCAGTAACGTAGCAAAAACGCTTGCCGTTGACGCGCGGGAAGCTTTTGTAGCGCTTCTTCGATCGCAGCCATCGATTGCACTTGTTCGAGCGCTGCGAGCGGTTGATCTTTGCCCACAGCGCCATCTTCGGCTTCGAGAATTTCGAGTGGATCGAAGTCGTCGCCTGCCTCTGCGCTACCTAAATCGGAGAAATTGACGGTGTACTGCCCGCGCGTTTTGGTACGCCGAAAATGGTCGAGGATCGTGTTTTGCAAAATGCGCGTGAATAGCATCGGCAGCTCTTCGATGGGCTTGTCCGAATAGCTGTCGCAGAGCTTCATCATCGAATCCTGAACGATGTCGAGCGCAGCTTCGTCGTCGCGCGTCGTGTACGCGGCGTGTTTGAACGCTCGACGCTCGACGGAGG
>JBOFBL010000284.1:0-2141 GCA_051645545.1 Casimicrobium sp.
TGATCGGCACGCTCATTTGGTTCAACCTTGCGGCAGGCGACAAAGGCGTGCGCTCGATTGAATCGATCACGTTGAATACCTCGTGGGTGTCTGGCACGGTATCTCTGATGATTACGCGAGACCTCGCGCAAATGGGCACAACCATTCCAAACGTGGCCGCGCAAAAAACACTTTCGGCTCCGGGCATCCGTCTCTACAACGGCACCACGGCGCTGCACTGCATTTTGTCGTCGGCCACGACCGCAACCTTTTTCAGCGGCGAACTTGTCGTGCAAGAAAAATGATGATTGATCAAATGAATGCCGTCATATCACATAGCCTTATTGTGATTTCGCTAGTAGGTTGATCGGTCAATGAACCGCTACGAACAATGGCTCGCCGATCTCGAATCCGCGATGGCGCTGATTGCCTCGGCGTTAAAAGTGCAGCGCGAGCCCGCGTATTCGCCCGAAGCCGAACAGCGGCCGCAAATCGTGATTGACGAAGGTGTGTGGTCGATCGCAAACGGACAATGCGGCTGTTGGGTGATGTCCGGCTCGCCCGTGGTTCGGGTGCTTGCCAACACGCGCGACAGCCGCAGCGACATTGTGCGCGATGTGCTCGCGCGCTTAAAGCCAAGCGATGTGAATCCGCTGTCCACCATTCGGACGGAAAGTTTCAAAGTCGTGTCCGTGTCGCACGAAGCGCAGCTCGTCAGCGGCGGCGCGTTTATGGCAAAGATCAATCTCTCGGTCGCTATTCAGTGTAAAGCCTACGCGCTCGATCAAGCGCCGTAGCGTCATTTTCTCCACTGCGCGATCAACGGATCGCGCGTCTCACGCAAAGGAAAACATCATGTCTGAAGAAGGACAGGACGTCGCCACGTCCGAAGTCGCGCAAAGCCCGTGTCAGCCCTACGAAATTAAAAAGAAATGCGTCGTTGGCGAAATCGAATGCCAAAAAGAAGATGTGGTGTGTCTTAACGCGTCAGAGCATAAGTTTTTGCTTGATAACGAATGTGTTGAAGACGAGCCTTCTTCCAAAGACTTAACGCGTCGCCGCCCCGAATCCTCAGGCTGCGGCCAGTGCGGCGCGTCTAAATAACCGATCGGTAGTTTTCTCTCAAAGCGTCTTCGCTCGGCGCGTGTGCAGTGGCCTCTTTCGAGGCCATTTTTTTTCAAATTTTTTCTTCACACGTGAAAAGGTGAGCGTATGGCAGTTTACAAATTCGCATACAGCGGTCGCGTAAAGTTGGGCGAGATTGACGATGCATTGATTGCAACGGCAAACAACCCAATGTCGAATGCGGTTCGATTTTTTGATCCAGGTTGTCACTCCGAGTTGATGCTCACGATGACGACAGAGGAATACACGAGCACCAACGCGTGTTCAGGCGAAGAGGTTGAAGATTTCACGCGCGTGAAATCGCGCAAGCTTGATCTGAAGGCAACTTTTGATACGGCGTCGCATGCAAATCTTCGCGCGTTCTTCCTGGCGACAACGACCCCAGCGGATTCCGCGCCGGTGCCAGTAACCGGGCGCGTAATCAACCCAGCCACCGGACCAGCGGTCTACAAGGCGGGCGAATACTCGTACTTGTTTGGTATGAACCTGACGAGCGTTACCTTGCAAGGTAATGCGGTTGCTTTGGTGTTGAACACGGACTACGAAATCGATGTGAAGTACGGTCGTATCCGCTGGCTAGCCAACATCACTGGCCCAGTCACGGCAAACTTTAGCTACCAGAACCCGGCGCGCTCCGCGTTGCTCAACAGTCGCACAAAAAGCTACGTGTTGATTAAAGACGGCGAGTACGTTGAAACAGGTGCGGCGGGTCAAACTGGTTTCTACCGAGTTAAGCCCACGCTTAGCGGCGACTTCGGATTGACCAACATTGAGAAGTCGACTTTCTCTGTCAATTTCAAGTGCTTGGCAGACGCGAGCAAACCGTACGGTGGTTTGCTGGGTCAGTTTGGATACATGCAGGGCTATTCGATCCCAGACATTATCTAGCGCTGCCCGCACCGTCGCAGTGCGGCGCGGTGGATGTAAGGGTGCTCGGGAGCGAAACGATCGCTCTTGCATCCTCCCCGCCGCACTGTTGTTTTCTTCCTTTTTGGGCAATCGCTCTGCCTTATGAAAATTCAAACTGAGACCGTCGA
>JBOFBL010000285.1:0-4608 GCA_051645545.1 Casimicrobium sp.
AGCGAAACCGTCGGACAGAACGAAACGATCAACGTCGGTAAGAACCGCACCGAAACTGTCGGCGGCATGCAGATGGAGACAGTGGCACTGGCAGACGTACAAAACGTCGGTTTGGCAAAAATGCTCAACGTGGGCTTGGGCTACAACATCAATGTTGGCGCTGCAATGATGACTAACGTCGTGTTGAGCGACACAAACTTGGTAGGCGTAAGCCAAAGCACGACGGTGGGCAAAAACCAAACCGTCTCGGTGGGTGAGAACCAAACGACGACGGTGGGCACCGCTTACGTGCTCGGGGTAGGCGGCAATGCCAGCATCACGATGAACAAAGACAGTATCGCGATAAAGGTGGGCGACTCATCCATCACACTTAAAGCAAGTGGGGAAATCACCATCATCGGCAAGAAAATCAAAACTGTCGGCTCCGAACGCGTTGAAACCATTGGCCCAGACGTTAACGAGAACTAGCTATGAGCGCCCTACCCAAAACAATTCCTGTGCCGCCAAAGGCGGCCGTCGCATCGTCCCGAGTCGCAGTCGGCGAAATCCGTAAAGTGTTTACCGATCGTTGCGAAGTTTTTGTGGACGGTTTCAACGCAACTTTCGATGCGATCCTTGCACTCGGAAGTGCGACACCTGCCATCGGACAGCGCGCTTATCTCATAGAAGATACGGCAAACGATCAATGGTTAATTGCTGCACTGTTCCCAACCTACTCGTCGAGTAAAACCGCGAGCGTCACATCTTCTGGTAACGCGCCGCTGATGAGTTTCGATAGTGAAACACGCACGCTGACGCTCGACGCTACCCGCATGGAGATTAAAGCGCTCGAATCAATCGAGCTTCGTTGTGGCGACGCGCGTTTCCGCCTGACTATGCAAGGTGCGGTGCAGGTATCCGGTGAAACGATTACATCGTCGGCGATCGGCGAGCATCGCATCGAAGGCGCTTCGATCGACTTGAACTAACGCCATATGCCGCTTGATCTGCTCCCCGGACTGCTTGAAGAATCGCTCGAGCACGCAGCGCGCGCGTGGCAGCGGCGTTCTCTCGTGGCAAGCAATCCAAGATTTAATCTGCGATCACTGGCCGTAATGGACGAATCAGTGGATCGTGCAGTGATGTCAACGCGTTTTTACGGCGAAGGCGCAAAGCAATTTCTTGATCATCAAATCGAGCACGGCGAGCCAGAGATGCGCGATGCATGGCACTTTTTGCGCCTCGCCCATTCTTTGCAAGTTCATTCGCCAGATGCTGTATCAATCGCGGAAACGCTTGCCGAAACCCATCGCTCGTTAGTGCGCGATGCATATTGGCACTATCCGATGCCCGGCAGCCTCTGGCTTGCGAGCGCAGATCATGCATTGCCGCTACTCGAGACAAAATCAGAAACTCTTTTGAGCGTTGGTGTTGAGGTTGCCGGACTCATTGATGCGCGTGCCGCACAAAAAAAACTAACTCAACTCGTTGAGCACGAAGCCTATGCGGCAGACGCATTGCTCGCGCTTGCGCGTCAGGGTGCGGAGCATCCTCGCCACGCGAAAGCGGTCAAAGAAGCTATGACATCGTCCGACATAAAACAGCGCGAATGGGGCTTACGCATTGCTGTGACACTCGGCAAGACCGAATGGCTCAAACCTTACGAGAGTCTCGTCGAACGACTGGGCGACGAGAACGCGCTTGCGTGGTGTGCGTGGGCCTGTGTGCAGCCGAGAATCGCAGCTGATGCGATTTTGCGCCGGACCGAGCTTTCGCCACAAATTCGCTTCGATGTTGCTGCGATTACCGGCTACGTCGATTGCCTGATTCCGTTGTTGGCTTCGATCGCCCAAAGCGAAAACAATGCCGAAGCTTACGAATGCGATTTGATGTATCTCGTACTCGGTTTGGTTCCTATGGAAGCTACAGTGATTCCGCAGGATCGAGACGCAAAATCGAAAGCGTTGAAATCATTATTGATTCGTACGCTGCGCGAGTCTCACATCTCACTGCAAAACGAAGCCAACAAGACAGTGGGCGATGACGTTTGGAACATCGATGCGATCGTGCACGATGTGAAAGGACAACGCGACATTCGCATGCGTGAAGGCAGTCGATTGAAACCAGGTGTCCAGGCTTTCCCCAAAACACTCGCGGATCTAACGCACCCGTTGCGCGATTGGATTTATCGGGAGCGGGCGATCATCAGTCGCAAACCGCTATCGCTTGCAGCCGAAGACATCTCAAGGCGACAAGTTGATGCCGCAATGCTCGCCGCGCTGGCGGCGGACGTAGACGCTGCATACGCACATGGATGATCTGCTCACCAACAACGCACCGATGACAGCGCGCGTGTTCGAGCACGTAGACCTGACCGGGATCCCGCACGCGCTCGTTGTAGCAAAAGCAAGCTGGGACCTTGTCTCTGGCAAACAGCGCACGGCGGCAGCAGGAGGCGATGCGCTAGCGCCCGTGCGCGAAGGCCCAGAGCAATGCGCTGCCGAAACCCTCGCGCTGGATCCCGTACAACGTGTCGTTCTCGGTGAGCGCGGGCAACAATACGTCACGATCGCTGATCACGATCAGGCTCCACCTAAACCCCGCTTTGATGTCATAGTGCAAGGTTATGCACATGCGCCGAACGGCAAAGCGCAGATGCAATTTGAAGCCGGTCTCGCGGTTGGCAATAAAAAGGCCACCATTCGTGCGATGGCACCGCGCTACTGGACACGAGGACTGAGCGGATTGCAGGCCTCAGAGCCGCTTGCTGCCGTGAGTCGGGTACCGATTTACTATGGTTTCGCGTTCTCCGAGTATTCGATTCGCATGAGCGATGAAGCGCTTGAATCGCATCGCAAGCAACGCTCGAACAACGAATGGCAAGAAGAAGACGTCTCGATCCCTCCGTGGATCGAAGCATCCCATCAGCACGTGACGTCGCGATATGCAACCGACGCGACGACATGCCTCGGGCATTGGCCCGAACACGCACCGCATCGTCGTCGATTTGTCGGCACCTTCGACGAATCATGGAAGCGATATCGCGCGCCCAAATTACCGCTTGACTTCGATCCTCATTTCTACAACGTGGCCGACCCCGAACTACAACTCGATCGCGCCCCGGAACCCGGAACATCGCTAGGCTTAATGAACCTCTCTACGCGCGGCGCGGATCGCGCCATTTACCCGGATGCCACTGTATCCGTTGCGGCTTATTACGTGGTCGGTGCCTCCCGCGTCGAAACGATTCCGATGCGCGCTGACACGCTGGTGTTCGAGCCCGAAGAATCTCGCTTTAGCGTCACATGGCGCGGATTGGTTCCGCTGCGGAAAGGTAACTTGCAACGTATCGCGCTGAACTATTCCGGAGGCACGCAATGAGCGCCGTCGCACGCAACGATGATCGCTGGATCGTCGCAGGCGGCGGCGCGGTAACGCCAATCGGCACCAGTCTCGCACAAACTGCTGCCTCGATCGTTGCCAAACTACGGCGTTTTCGTCGCGTATCGCTGCCTGACATTTCGGCGAAGCCGTTCACCGTGTCAGAGGTGCGCGGCGTCACCACTGATTTAAGTGGCCTTGCGCGACTTCAAATCATGTTGCGCAGCGCGCTCGAAGAAACGATTGCTAACTTGCCGCCGCCGGGCTACGTCGAAGGACATGCGCTATTGATTCTTGCGCTGCCCAATGAATTGAATGCGCAAGCCGTGCAATCCATGCTCGATTTTGCTGATCCGATTGTGCGAGCGCATCCGACGTGGGCGGCGCTTAAACCGAGGACGGCTGCCGTGCAAAAAGGTGCAGCCGGAGGGTTCGCCGCGCTCGACGTTGCCTACCGCGAGCTTGCGAAAAACGAAGCCTTGAGTTTGGCGATCATCGCGGGCGTTGATAGCCGCGTTGAGCCAACGCTGCTCAAACGCGCTGCCGAAGCCAATTTGATTTTGCAGCGCGGCAATCAGGAAGGCTACGTTGCGGCGGAGGCCGCCGCCGCTGTGTTGCTTTATCGTCGTCCGGATATTCCAGCAAAACGCTATGCCTTGATGCCGCCCGCGTTTGCCGAAGGCGAAACGCTATGGCCGCGCGAGCGCGATCACGATGGCAATGTTTTGCAGCCGGTGCTTGAAAGCGCGCTGCAAAAAGCGCAATTGCAGGTTGAACACATCAGTCACTGGTTATGCGATTCCGATGGGTCCGCGTGGCGCAGTCGCGAGGAACAAGATGCACTAGGCCGCGTTGCGGTGAGCACGGAATCCTCAATCAATGGCGAGGTGCCTGAGCTCGCCATTCGCCTTGGCCAAGTGGGTGCCGCATGGGGGCCGCTCATGTGGGGGCTCACGCACACGTTAGCCCACTACGAGGCAATGATTACTAACGCGGGCTTAAGCTGGGTGATGGATCCGAATGGAAACGTCGGCGCTACGGCCATCGTTCGCTCCGCGCAATCGCCGGCACCGGTTAGTGCCGTACCGGGCAGCAAGCGCAACGCGTTCACTGCAACAGCGCCCCGCGACACCACGAACACGATGTAGAAAAAGCAGCAAAGCGCTATGGGCACCAATATCTACACCGACAACCGAGCGTACGTATCGCAATACGCGGCGGGCCGTGCGATCCAGCCTGTCGACCCGG
>JBOFBL010000286.1:0-2943 GCA_051645545.1 Casimicrobium sp.
TGCCGATCCTCGCCAACGTGTTGCTCGAACACAAAGGCAACAAACTCACGACGGTTGCGACAGATCTTGAGTTGCAGATTTCCGCGTCCGTCGACGTTGAGCAATCTGGCGATCAATCAATCACGGTCGCCGCGCGCAAATTGCAAGACCTGTTGCGCGCGCTGCCGGAGGCGAGCACGGTGTCGCTCGATGCCAAGGACGGCAAGATGGCCGTGAAGGCCGCGAAGAGCCGCTTCTCGCTGCAAACGCTGCCGGCGGCTGACTACCCCCGCCTGACCATGAGCCAAGAGCAGCTACAGAGCTTCTCGGTGCCGCAGAAGCTGCTCAAATCGACCTTGCGTCTCGTCGAATTCGCGATGGCACAGCAAGACATCCGTTTTTATTTGAACGGCATGCTCTTCGTGCTCGAAAAAAATCTGCTCGTGTGTGTCGCGACCGATGGTCATCGTTTGAGCTATGCCTCAATGCCCGTTGAAGGCAATTTCTCGAAGCAAGAAATCATCGTGCCGCGCAAGACGATCGTTGAGCTCTCGAAGCTCTTGGCCGATACCGACGAGCCGATCAAGATTGACATCCTCGCCAACCAAGTGCGCTTTTCATTCGGCAATATCGAACTCACGAGCAAAGTGATCGATGGCAAATTCCCCGATTACAACCGTGTGATTCCGACCGCGCACACGAAGCACGTCACGATGGATCGCACGCTGTTGTTGCACACCTTGCAACGCGCCGCGATTCTCTCGAACGAACGCTTCCGTGGCGTGCGCGTAGGACTTGCACCGCAAACCTTGAAGATCGCCTGTACGAATAACGAACAGGAAGAGGCCGAAGAAGAACTCGAAGTCGCCTACGACGGCGGCGCGGTCGATATCGGTTTCAACATCAATTACTTGCTCGATGCGCTCTCAACAATCGGCTCGACTGAGATCACGATGTCGATGCAGGATTCGGCGGCGAGCGCGCTCTTCACGATGCCGGGTCGCACCGATTTCAAATATGTGGTGATGCCGATGCGGATTTAGTGCCCTGCATTTTTTGACGCAGATTACGCTGATTAAAAATGATGATTTACGCAGATTTTTTTACGATGTCCACATCGAATCTGAATCAAAAAAATCAGCGTTGATCTGCGTGAAATCAGCGTAATCTGCGTCAAAAAAAGAAGCGATTTCACAACGCAACACTAAGCCGTATCGCCCAATTGCTTAGGGCAATCAAAGCATAAAACTTTAGTTTCAACAATAACGATTTCAATCCATATCGCCCAAGAAAACTGGGCGATCATTAGTAGAGCTGGAACACCATGGCAGAGAACGACAAAAAGAACCCCGCTGAGTACAACGAAGATTCGATCCGAATCCTCGAAGGTCTGGAGGCCGTCCGCAAACGCCCCGGCATGTACATCGGCGACACGAGCGATGGCAGCGGTCTGCATCACATGGTGTTCGAGGTGCTCGACAACGCGATCGACGAATCGCTTGGCGGCTATTGCGACGACATTAAAGTCACCATTCATCCCGACAACTCGGTCTCGGTTTCCGATAACGGTCGCGGCATCCCGACCGCGATCAAGCAGGACGACAAAAAGAAACGCTCCGCCGCAGAAATCGTGATGACCGAGCTGCACGCAGGCGGCAAGTTCGATCAGAACTCCTACAAAGTCTCCGGCGGTTTGCACGGCGTCGGCGTGTCAGTCGTGAACGCTCTCTCGGATTGGTTGAAGCTCAAAGTCTGGCGCGACGGCAAAGTGCACGAAATGGAATTCCGTCAAGGCGTTCCCGTCTCGCCACTCAAGATCACGGGCGACACCAAAAAGCGCGGCACCGAGGTGCATTTCTTGGCCTCGGTCGAAACCTTCGTTCACGTCGAATATCACTTTGAAATTCTCGCCAAGCGCATTCGCGAACTCTCGTTCTTGAATCACGGCGTAAAGATCGAATTGATCGATCAGCGCACCGGCAAGTCTGAGAACTTCGCGCACTCGGGCGGCATCAAGGGCTTCGTTGAGTACATCAACAAAGCGAAGACCGTGCTGCATAAAAACATCTTCTACGCGATCGGCGAGAAGAACGGCATCACGGTTGAAGTCGCGATGCAGTGGAACGATTCGTATGGCGAAACGCTGCAAGTGTTCACCAACAATATTCCGCAGCGCGACGGCGGCACGCACTTAACCGGCTTGCGCGCTGCAATGACGCGCACCATCACCAAATACATCACCTCCAACGAGCTCGATAAAAAAGCCAAAGTCGAAGTCGCGGGCGACGACTCGCGCGAAGGCTTAACCTGCATCCTCTCGGTCAAAGTGCCCGATCCGAAGTTTTCTTCGCAGACGAAAGACAAACTTGTCTCATCTGAGGTGCGCCCAGTCGTCGAAGAAATCGCGGCAGAAAAACTCGCGGACTTCTTGCTCGAATACCCAACTGACGCGAAGACCATTTGCGGAAAGATTGTCGACGCCGCGCGCGCCCGCGAAGCCGCCCGCAAAGCACGCGAGATGACGCGTCGCAAAGGCGTGCTCGATTCGATGGGCTTGCCGGGCAAGTTGGCCGACTGCCAGGAAAAAGATCCCGCGCTCTCCGAGCTCTACCTCGTGGAGGGTGACTCCGCCGGTGGCACCGCGAAGCAAGGGCGCGATCGCAAATTCCAGGCGATCCTGCCGTTGCGCGGTAAAGTGTTGAACGTCGAAAAAGCGCGTTTCGACAAAGTGATTTCGTCGGAACAAATCGTGACGCTCATCACCGCGATGGGCACCGGCTTCGGCAAAGACGATTACAACCCCGACAAGCTGCGCTATCACCGCATCATCATCATGACCGATGCCGACGTCGACGGCGCGCACATTCGCACGCTCTTGTTGACGTTCTTCTATCGCCAGATGACGGACTTGGTCGAGCGCGGCCACATCTACATCGCGCAGCCGCCGCTCTACAAAGCGAAGGT
>JBOFBL010000287.1:0-20930 GCA_051645545.1 Casimicrobium sp.
CCGCAGCCGCAACACCGAGCATGTAAACCAAGCCGAGCGGCAGCAGCGCCTTCACGTTCGAACGGAAACCTGCAAACAGATGCTTCACTTCCGGCGTTTCGCCACGTTCATGGTGCCATGCGGCTGCGAGAAATCCCACCGAGAGCAGCGGTTTCAAGAACATGCCGAGCACGCCTCCGCTGAATGCGCCTGCAAACTGCAAAATCAAAATGAATAACGCGGCAATCGCGCAATAGCGCAACCATTGCAACCGAAACAAACGAAATGAAAGACGCAACCAATCGAAGCCGTCTCGCGCGGGCACGACGGCGATTTCGATGGCCTTGGGTTCGTTCGATGTATGTGCTGGATCGGTACTCATTGACTCAACTCGCTCGGCCAATAGTCGGGACGATCGATTCGCGCGCGCAAAATGCGCTCGAAATGCGCTGGGTCTTTCGGCGTGTTGAGTTCTGCCGCGCGGGGGAAATGAAAATCATCCAATCGCGACAACCAAAATCGTAGCGCGCCACCGCGCAGCATGGCGGGCCAGACCAATTGTTCCGACTCGTTTAATCGGCGCAACGCTCCATACGATTCAAGCATTGCGTTGCGTCGCGCGGCATCGAGTGCGCCGTCGGCCTCAACGCACCAATCGTTGACCGTAATAGCGAGGTCGTACACATAGGCATCGGTCGCCGCAAAACCGAAATCGATAAAACCGCTCAAGCGACCGTCGTCGAAGAGCACGTTGTCACAAAAAAGATCGGCGTGAATCGCACCCGTGGGCACACGCACTTCGCGACGCTGGCGCTGAAACGCGAGCTCGCTATTGATGAGCTCGGCCTGCTCTGCCGACACAACGTTGCGCACACGACGATAGGTCGCAAGCATCCAGCCGGGACCGCGTTTATTGGTCAGTCGACCGCGAAACGATTGACTCGCCAGATGCATGCGTGCGAGCTCTGCACCGACTTGCGCACAGTCCTCGACGGATGGCGTCAGATGCGGGCGCCCGGGAACGCGTTCGGTAAGCGAAGCGGGCTTGCCATTCAATATCGAAAACAACGCACCGCTGCGATCGGCGATCGGCGACGGCACCGCAACACCGGCCTTCGACAGGTGCGCGGAAAAATTCAAATAGAACGGTAAATCTTCGACGGGAATGCGCTCGTACAACGTAAGCACGAATTCGCCGCCGGAGGTCGTCAAAAAATAATTCGTGTTTTCGATGCCTTCGGAGATCGGCGTAAGAGCACGCAATTCGCCAACGTTGAACCGTGGCAACCAGGCGACGACATCGGCGTCGGAGACGCGAGTGAAAACGGACATGTATGAAACGCGAAAGGTGGCGAAGACGAACGTTGCCGATCGGTTCGCGCTAAAGTGTTCTTAAGAAAATATCGATTGCACTCGCGCGCATCTCGAGATTCGCATCAAGCGAACACACAAGATGCAATCGATGATTTCCTAAAACTTGAAGATTTGCCACATCGAGGGCGCAACGCGGCGTTGACCGTTGCTCGCCGCGCGGTCGTAGCGACCGACGTTGGGATCGGCCACTACATAATTTCCCGATCGAATCACCGCAAGACGGCTCTCGACGCGCTCCTCCACAACGTCCTCGGAAACGCTTTTCTTGACGTCTTCGTCCGCAGCCGGCGCTTTGGCATCTTTCTGGGTCACCCGCGCGTTATCGCGACTCGGTAATTGCGGCGCCAATTCGGGCGCAGGAATCGGTGCGTTCTTGTCAGCCGCCCACGAAGGCAGAGCAACCGCTGCGACAACCACGAGCGTCAATCGGCAAAACGACGAAGAGAAAACTTTATTCATCACCGTTGGATTGTACGAGCGAAGCAGAGTTTCTAATCATGAACTTTGTCGCGTTTCGTCCAATATTATTGGGTAGTTCGTTTAAAAATGATTGCAACCGCTTCGGAGGCAATCCCCTCTCCTCGCCCAATAAAACCTAGCTTTTCCGTTGTTGTTGCTTTTACATTGATTTGACCAATTGCCATTGCACAATCGCTTGCGATATTCGCGCGCATCGCTGCGATGTGCGGCGCCATTTTTGGCGCTTGCGCAATGATCGTACCGTCGATGTTGCCGATGACGTAACCGTGGTCGCGAAGCTTGGCGACGACGCTGCGCAACAGCACGCGCGAATCCGCGCCTTTGTACGCGGCGTCGGTATCGGGAAAATGTTTGCCAATATCGCCGAGCGCGGCAGCCCCGAAGAGCGCGTCGCAGATTGCGTGCAAAAGCACATCGGCGTCGGAGTGACCGAGCAAACCTTTTTCGTAAGGTATCGTGACGCCACCGATAATGAGTTTGCGGCCTTCAACGAGTTGATGGACGTCGAAGCCAGTGCCAATGCGGAAGTTCATACTGATATTGTAGGAGCGAGGAGCGAGCGTACAGTTCGTCGCAAGGCGAACTGCGAGGCCGAAGGCGCGAGCAGCGAGACGACGAAGCAGCGGGCAACGCGGTAGAGGTCAGCATATCGCTTGCGTTGAGAGCGCCCGCGGCTTGCTGCGACCAGCGTGCCCGTTCCCTAGATCGCTGTTGTTTGCAGTGGGTCGCAGCAAGCCGCTCCTACAAGTTCTCGAGAAAAAATTTTGCCAAAGCAAGATCTTCGGGATAGGTGATTTTGATATTCCTTGCCTCACCGAGAACGAGCTTCGGTTTGAGTCCGAGCGCCTCGATCGCTTGCGCCTCATCAGTCACATCTGGCGAAGCGCGCAGCGCATACACGAGCGTGTCGTAGGGGAAAAGCTGCGGCGTTTGCGCGCGCCACAAACCGTCTCGCGACACCGTTTCAAGGTACTCGCCACGTGAGTCGGCGCGCTTGATCGTATCAGCCATCGGCAACGCAAGTAAGCCGCCAGCGTCGTGGCCCCTCGTTTCCGAAAGCAACCGCTCGATTGCCTCGCGCGATACGCACGGGCGCGCAGCGTCGTGCACAAGCACGCGTGCATCGCGTGTGACTCGTGCGCGAATCGCATCGAGCGCATTCGTAACGGTTTCTGCGCGAGTGACACCCGCACAGCGCAGTGTCTCGACCCGGTTCGATGCCATGCGCGCGACGATCGCCTCTCCATGCGCATCGTCGTATTGAATCGTTAAATAAACGCGTTGAATTTCATCAACCGCAAGTAATGCGTTCAACGAATACTCAAGCACCGTTTTCCCGGCGATTTCAAGATATTGCTTTGGCACATTCGCACCGAAGCGCGCGCCGCTGCCGCCTGCCGGAACGATAGCGACGGTGTGAAGCCGTTCGTTCACGCGCTTTTAGCTAACAACCTTGATCGTTGGGAATTTCGCAGTGTGATCTTCGCTCTTCTGCGCGATGAACACGGCAACTTTGCGGGCGATTTCGCGATAAGTATTCGCGACGACGCCGTCGGGATCGGCAACGACTGTCGGGCGACCGCCATCGGCTTGCACGCGAATTTTCATATCGAGCGGCAGGCCGCCCAAGAACGGCACGTTGTAATCGTTGCACATCGCTTTCGCTCCGCCTTCGCCAAAGATCGATTCGACGTGCCCGCAATTCGAGCAAACGTGCGTGCTCATGTTCTCGACGATGCCGACAATCGGTATGCCGACTTTTTCGAACATCTTCAAACCCTTGCGCGCATCGATCACGGCGATCTCTTGTGGCGTCGTGACGATCACTGCACCGGTCACTGGCACTTTCTGCGAGAGCGTCAATTGAATATCGCCGGTACCCGGCGGCATGTCGATCACGAGGTAATCGAGATCGCGCCAATTGGTGTCGGAGAGCAACTGTTCGAGTGCTTGCGTGACCATCGGACCGCGCCAGACCATCGGCGTGTCGGTATCGATCAGAAAACCGATCGACATCGCCTGAATGCCATGCGCTTCCATCGGCTCCAGCGTTTTGCCGTCGGCGCTTTCGGGGCGTCCCGTGATGCCAAGCATGACGGGTTGCGACGGGCCGTAAATGTCAGCATCCAGAATACCAACGTTTGCGCCTTCGGCCGCAAGCGCGAGCGCGAGGTTCGCCGCCGTTGTGCTCTTGCCGACGCCGCCTTTGCCAGAGGCGACTGCGATGATGTTTTTGATGCCCGCCTTCAGTTTCACACCGCGTTGCACGGCGTGCGAGATGATTTTCTGCGAGACGTTAACGGTGACTTTTCCGACGCCTGACAAGCTGCGAACATGCTGCGCGATGAGCTGACGCGTGGCATCGAATTGGCTTTTTGCGGGATAACCGAGCACCACGTCGATCGCGACATCGTCGCCGGTGACGGTCACTTTCTTGATCGATTTGTCTTTAATGAAATCGCGTCCGGTGTTCGGATCGATGCAGGCGGCAAGTGCGGAGAGTACGTCGGATTCGTTCATAGCCGCAAATTCTAGAGTGTGCGCCTTTGTTACTATCGAAGGTTTCCCAGCTTGTGCCTTGCCGCCGTTGTTTTTCGCGGCATTCGAACCATGTCCGATCCGAAAACGAAACCTCGCAATATCTTCGTCACCACGGCGCTACCGTACGCCAATGGCCGCTTTCACATCGGCCACATGATGGAGTACATCCAGGCTGATATTTGGGTGCGGTTTCAACGGATGCAGGGCAACAAGGTGCATTGGGTCTGTGCCGACGACACGCACGGTGCGCCAATCATGATCGCTGCCGAAAAAGCGGGAAAAACGCCGCAAAATTTCGTGGCCGAAATCGCAGCAACGCGCAAGGAATATCACGACGGGTTTCACCTTTCGTTCGATCATTGGCACACGACCGATTCGCCGGAAAACGTTGAACTCGCGCAGGACATCTACAAAAAACTCAAAGCGAACGGTTTCATTGCGACGAAAACGATCGAGCAGTTCTACGATCCAGTCAAAGGTATGTTCTTGCCGGATCGCTACATCAAAGGCGAATGCCCGAAGTGCGGCGCGAAGGATCAGTACGGCGATTCCTGCGAAGTTTGCGGTGCAGTGTATGCGCCAACCGATTTGAAGAATCCGTATTCGACGCTCTCGGGGGCGACGCCCGAAATGCGCTCGTCCGAGCATTTCTTTTTCAAACTCTCCGATCCGAAATGCGTTGAGTTTTTGCGCGAATGGACGCGTTCAAACGATCGTCATGGCGTGCCGCGTTTGCAGAGCGAAATCATCGCGAAAACGAAAGAGTGGCTCGGCGAAGACGGCAAGATGGGCGATTGGGACATTTCTCGCGATGCGCCCTATTTCGGTATTCCGATTCCTGATGCGCCTGGCAAGTTTTTCTACGTGTGGCTCGATGCGCCGGTCGGCTATCTCGCTTCGCTCAAAAACTATTTCGATTCGGGTAAGGCGAAGGCCAATGGCGAGTCGCGTTCGTTCGATGAATTCATGAAATCCGCCGATACGGAACAGATTCATTTCATCGGCAAAGACATCGCGTATTTCCATGTGCTTTTCTGGCCCGCAATGCTCAAGTTTGCAGGCTACAAAACGCCCGACAGCGTGAACGTGCACGGCTTCATCCAGATGGGCGGCGAGAAGATGAGCAAGAGCCGCGGCACCGGCCTCGATCCGCTCAAATATTTAAGCCTCGGCATGAACCCCGAATGGCTGCGCTATTACATCGCCGCCAAGCTCAACGCGAACGTCGAAGATTTCGATTTCACCGCCGAAGATTTCATGGCGCGTGTGAATGCCGATCTCGTCGGTAAATACGTGAACATTGCGAGTCGATGCGCGGGATTTATTCATAAGCACTTCGCAGGTGCGCTCGCAGCCGATCGTGATGCGGTGCGCACTTACACGGAAGCCAACTGCACAAAATTCAGCGACGAGATCGCGGCGCTTTACGATGCTCGCGAATTCGGAAAAGTCGTGCGCAAGATTATGGAAATCGCCGACATGGTGAATGGCTATTACGACACGTCGAAACCCTGGGAACTTGCGAAACGCGCAAGCGAGGATGCGGCTGCGAAAGCGCAATTGCATTTGGTGTGCACGCAAGTGCTTGAATGTTTCCGAGTGCTCACCCTCTGGCTGCAGCCGATCATGCCGACGCTCGCCGCGAACGCGTGGAAGTTTTTGAATATTCCTAGGCGAGATTGGGCGCACGCGTTCGAATCCCTGCCGCCATCACATTCGATCAACGCGTACACGCATCTCATGTCTCGCGTCGAAGAGAAACAACTTGATGCTTTACTCGGTATAACACCAGAGCCCATCGTCCAATTAAATTCGGCGGGTAAGGCAAAAACTAACATGATCGAAAATAAAGAAAAAACAAACAATGCCCCAATTAAATCGGGCGATGACGCGAAGAGTTTGAAGTCACAAAACGGATCTGATGAAGCGTTTATCGGCATCGATGACTTCCTGAAGATCGATCTGCGCATCGCAAAAATTGTGAATGCGGAACACGTCGAAGGCAGCGACAAATTGCTGCGGCTCACACTCGATGTGAATGAGAAAAATGCGGATGGCACGACTCGTTTGCGCAATGTGTTTTCGGGGATCAAATCGGCGTACGCGCCCGAGCAATTGGTCGGTCAGTTGACCGTACTTGTCGCAAACCTCGCACCGCGAAAAATGAAATTCGGTGTCTCGGAAGGCATGGTGCTTGCCGCTTCTGCCAAAGATGGAGAGAATGCGTCTGGGTTGTACATTCTCAATCCGCATAGCGGCGCAACGCCAGGAATGAAAGTTACTTAGATGTTTGGTACCAAGCGCACCGTGTTCGAGCAGGACAAGTACAAAATTTTGAAAGCAAGCGTTCGCGACGCGCCGATTCTGTCCGCACTCACCAAAGGCGAATGGTCGGAGCGTGTCGCGATTTCGCAGCGCCGCGTGAAAGACAATCCCAATCAAATCGCCGACGACCTGCGCCTGGGCGGCGGACTTGTTCTTTATCGCAGCAATCTGCCGGTCGCCGCGCTCTCGTACGTGCCTGCGAAAGACGGCAGCTGGGAGCTGCGTCGTTTGGGCGTGACCAAATCGTTTTCCGGTCGCGGCTTCACATCGCTCTTGCTCGATTCGCTTGAAAAGCTTGCCAAGAAAAACGAAGTGAATTCGATCCGCATTCCGGTGGATACCTATTCGCCACAATTCAAAGCGTATTTCGAAAAACTCGGCTTTAGCGTCGAGGCGGAGCGCACCTTCGCCACCGTCTTCGCCGGTGCGCTGCAGCCCATTCGCATGCGAAAACATCTCGGCTAAGTCGTAGCGCTTCGTCGGCGATGTTCAAGTTTCAACCTCGCCTCGTCACCGAACTCGCACACTACACGCGCGACAAGTTTCGCGCGGACTTCTTCTCCGGCGTCACCGTCGGCATCATTGCGGTGCCGTTAGCGATGGCCTTCGCAATCGCAAGCGGCGTCTCGCCCGAGCAAGGCCTCATCACAGCGATCGTCGCCGGGTTCGTCATTGCCGCATTCGGCGGCACACGCTTGTGCGTGGGCGGCCCAACTGGTGCGTTCATCGTCGTGCTCTACGCCATTCTCGCGAAATATGGTTGGGCGAACCTGGTGATTTGCACGATGATGGCGGGTGTCATTCTGGTGGCACTTGGCTTGCTCAAACTCGGCGCGCTCATTCGTTTCGTTCCCAATTCGGTGATCCTCGGGTTCACCAACGGCATCGCGGTGCTCATCGCCCTTTCGCAAATCAAAGACTTGCTCGGCCTTTCGATTTCGCACATGCCAGGCGAATTTTTCGGTATCGTAAAAACGCTGTGGCAGCACTTGCACATGACGCATTGGCCATCGCTTGCAATGGCTGCGATCTGTCTTGCGATATTGTTTGTGTGGCCGAAGCGATGGGCACGTTTGGTGCCTGCGCCGTTTGTTGTGGTGATCATTGCAACGCTTGCCTTGTCGTTCAACACCTTCGGTATCGCGACCATCGGTTCGCGCTTCGGCAACATTGCGGCAAGCTTTCCAGCACCGCAGTGGCCGGATATCGAACTCACGCAATTGGGGCCGCTCATTGCACCCGCCATCACGATTGCGTTGCTCGCCGCAATCGAATCGCTGCTCTGCGCTGTCGTGGCCGACAAGCAAACCAAAGATCGCTCCGATCCCAATCAAGAATTGATCGGACAGGGACTTGCCAACATCGTCACGCCGCTCTTCGGCGGTCTCGCGGCTACGAGCGCGATGGCACGCACGAGTGCGAATGTGAAGAACGGCGCACAAACGCCCGTAGCAGCGATCATTCACGCCCTGGTCGTGTTGCTCTTCTTGCTAGTCGCCGCGCCGCTTGCCAAATACGTGCCGTTTCCCGCACTCGCCGCGATCTTGTTGTGGGTCGCGTTCCACATGGGCGAATGGCATGCGTTCAACGACATGAAGCGATTCACACCGCTTCGCAACATCACGTTTGTCACCACCTTCGCGCTCACCGTGCTGTTCAATATCACTGTTGCGGTCGAAGTCGGCATGTTGCTCGCTGCGTTCTTGCTCATCAAACGGCTTACTGAAGCGGCATCGATTCATCCGATCGACGATCTGGCGAAAGATGCCGACGCGCCTTCACTACCGCTGCCACCGAGTGTTGCCGCGATTCGATTGCGCGGCGCGCTGTTCTTCGGTGTATCGGACAAACTGGAAGCGCAACTTCGTGTGCCCGGGTATGCGCGCGTGATCATACTCGACATGCTCGAGGTGATCTATATGGATACGAACGCAGCCGACGTACTCAAAGCTTTTGCCGTTGAACAATTGGAGCACCAGCGCGAGGTCATCGTATTCGGCCTGTCGCGACAAGCTGAATCGCTATTCATGCGCACCGGACTCACTGCGGAGCTCGGTCGCGATCGTATCGTGCAGACACGAAGGCAAGCGCTCGATCTTGCGACGCTTCGATCGCCACATTACGCGCAGCACGAGTTGTTTGCGAGCTAGGCAGCGGTAGGCGACGCGCGCACCCGCTCGCGAGCTCAAGTGATGCGTCCCCGGCTTCTTCGGGCATACAGACGTCTCATCGCACAAGCAACCCGCTATTTCACGAGCGGATTCGTTGTTTTGGCAACGCCCGGGAAATTTCTTAGCGCAAAAGTCCCTGCTGTAAGGAGGCTCAGTCACATGAATTAGGGGTCAATTAAGAATTAATGAACCGAAACGTGCGTACGGGCGATTCATGGCTAGAGAAATGCTGAACCGATCTGCCGCTTCATGGCGGCAAATACTCGGTTCACCCCACTTTCGCGCCAATACAGAGCCTTTCGACCATGAATCGCACGTTAAATGCCCTCACGCCTTTGGGCGATCAACTGAAATTCCAATCGATGAGCGGGCGGGAAGAGCTTGGGCGACTCTTTGAGTTCCGAGTGAGCTTGCTGAGTACCTCGCAATCGATCACGGCCAATCAATTGCTCGGCAAGCCCTTCACCATTGAGATCCAATGCTTCGGCGGCGCCAAGCGTTACTTAAATGGTCACTGCACACGCTTTGCATTCACCGGCAAACACACGACCGGACGCAATTACAGCTACGAAGCGGTGGTACGACCGGCGCTTTGGTATGCCACACGCGGCAGCGATATCAAAGTCTTCCAAAAGAAGAGCGTGCCCGACATCGTCAAAGAAGTCCTGGGTAAGTACCCGATCGATATCGATCTCTCGGGCTTGAGCGCAAGCTACCGCGCCTGGGACTACTGCGTGCAGTACCGAGAATCGGACTTCAACTTCGTCTCGCGACTCATGGAGCACGAAGGCATCTATTACTACTTCAAGCATGACAACGGCAGCCACACGATGACGTTGATCGACAACATGGGCAGCCACCCCGCCTGCCCGGTTGCGAGTACGATCCCGTTCTACCCGCCCGATGCCGTCTATTCCGATGACGCCAAGGACCACTTCAGCCACTGGCTCGTTACCAATGCCGTTGACTCCGGTGTCTTTGTCACCGACGAGTACGATTTCAAGAAGCCACGCGCCGACTTAAGCCTCAACAAAAATAAAACCAGAGACCACAGCAACGCGAGCTACGAAATCTACGACTTTCCCGGCGGATACACCGATTTAGGCGATGGTGAACACTACGCGCAGATGAGGATGGACGCCTTGCAATCAGGGCATGAGTTAGTCAGTGGCGGGGGACAGGTTAGAAACATTACCGTCGGCTGCACATTTACCCTCGAACGCCACAAGCGCAGCGACCAGAACCGGCAATACTTAATCACCGCGCTTGACTACAGCGCACAGGACAACAATTACGAAAGCGATGGCAGCGGCGAGTATCACTTCAACGTGAACATGCAAGCAATGCCAACCAGTGAAACCTTTAGACCGAAGCGCGTAACACCAAAGCCGCACACGACCGGCCCAGAGAGCGCCGTGGTCGTAGGCCCCAAAGGCGAAGAGATTCATACCGACAAATACGGTCGAGTCAAACTGCAATTTCTTTGGGATCGTATTGGTGTCAATGACGAAAACAGCTCTTGCTGGGTTCGGGTGTCTCACCCATGGGCGGGGAGCAACTTCGGCGCGATTCACATACCCCGTATCGGACAAGAAGTTCTCGTTGACTTCATCAACGGCGACCCCGATCGACCCATCGTCACCCACCGTCTTTACAACGAAGACAATATGCCGCCGTGGGACTTACCCGCGAACAAAACTCAGTCGGGCATTCTCACGCGCTCTACAAAAGGCGGCGATCCAGGCGCGGGGATGAAAGACGGCGCAGGAACGGCGAACGCCCTTCGCTTCGAAGACAAGAAGGGCGAAGAGCAGCTCTGGATTCACGCCGAAAAAGATCAACTCACTGAAGTCGAACACGACGAAGATAAATGGGTGGGCAATGATCGCAGGAAAGTTATTGATCGCGATGAATTCAACACGATTCATCGCGATCGCACCGAGATCGTCGATCGCAACGAGAAGATCAATGTGCACGGCTGGCGTACTGAAGAGGTTGATCTCGATGAGACGATCACCATTCACCAGAATCGTACAGAGCGAGTGGATCTAAGCGAAACCATCAGTATCGGCACCGATCGCACGGAAGATGTGGGCGGTAACGAAACACTCAATGTGGCGCTCAATCGAAACGAGACGATCACCCTTAATCAGCAAGAACAGATCGGTCTTTTGTGTGTGCAGTCAGTAGGTGCCGACAAGATGACGCAAGTCGGTGGCGGCTATTCCCTCGATGTCGGCAACATGATGAAGACGACTGTGAAGTCTCATCAGGCTGAGGAAATCGGTGGCGCCAAGGCGTGCGTTGTGAAAGGCGGCGACTACGGCATCGATGTCAAAGCCGGCAGCCACGGAATCGATGCATCGAAAGATATCGTGCTTGAAGCGGGTCGCTCGATCACGCTACGCGTAGGCAAGAGCATTCTCGTGATGAAGAAGGATGGCTCGGTGATGATCAATGGCAAAACGATTGATCTCGTCGGCAAGAAACATGTGGGCGTTGAAGGCAAACGCATCGACTTGAACTAAGGAGCGAACCATGACCAGCAAACTCGACAGCGTACTGGAACCACCGATTCAGGTAGCCAAGCCGGTTGAATTTATCAACCACAGCAAATGGCCTTGCCAAAACTTTCAGCACATCGATCCTTCCGGTGAAGTGTTTCACGTAATTGTGTCGCGCTTAACTTACAGCTTGCGCGGCATGAATTACGAAAAATCGGCATTACCCATGCCGAAGTTGTTGCCGCCCGATGAGCAAGTCGATCTGATCGAAACAGACGAATTTGCGGGGCCGATCAATGCTTCAACTCTGCTGCAAGAAAGCGATTACGCGCCGTATAAACCCAAGTGCGATGTCTTGTTGGTGAACGCGGTTGCCCATGCACCAGGCGGTAAACCTATGGTCCGCTGGCCAGTAGGCTTCAAATTCGGCGATACGATCAAGAAGCGTCTTCAAGTCACGGGCCCGCGCCACTATGAACGTTCGGTGGCAAGCCTCGGCACATTGCAACTCACCAACCCCGAGCCAACGACGAAAGTGCCACTTAACTACGAGCTCGCGTTCGGGGGACCAAATGGAGTTGCGGCGCATGAAACCGTAAAACCCGATGACAAGGTACCTCCGCCCGACTACTACGAGCACAATCCGATCGGCACAGGCAGGCTCGGTCATCAAAAAGATCGCAATTGGATAACGTCTGAATGCGAGCGGATTGCCGCGCAACACCGCGAGGGTTCAAAACGAACTGCAACGGGTCGCGCGAGTTGCTTCACCGAGGAGGGCTACTACAAAGCCCCGCAGATCGAAGCGTTCGACGAGCCCTTCGAGGGCGAGCATGACTATCCTGTAGTTGGACTTGGCCCCATCGGTCGCTGGTGGTTACCGCGCCGATATCTAGCCGGCACTTATGACGCAAGATGGAAAGCTACCCAGTGGCCTAAATCGCCGCACGATCACGACTACCGCTACTGGAACTGTGCGCCCGAAGATCAGCAAGTGGACTACCCCAAGGGTGGCGAAGAAATCACGATGGTGAACTTGACTGCATCGACTGCGAAGAGCGACGGCACGGTGCGTTTTGCACTACCGAAACAAGACCTGCGCTTACTGGTTCGCCTGAATGCCGGGCCCATGCTGTTTATGCCGATGAACATCGATACCGTCATCATCGATTTCGCAAGCGGCACCTTAACAATTGTTCGGCGCGCGCTGATCTCATCGGAAAACGATATTCGCCAACTCGAGCTCGGCACTTGGGGTTCGCTTAGCGAGATTCCAGAAGTCGAAAGCGAAATGCCAGTGCAGCCGAAGTAATCGCCATACCGCTGCGGCAACGCCATTCAGTCAATCAAGGATATCGATCATGGGTCAATCCATCGTTACCAAAAACAGCAAGTTCCGCATCATCTGCGTGGCGCCTGACGTGTGCATGACCCCAGCGAAAACGGGATATCCGATTCCTTATCCGATCACCCACGATTTAGGCAAAACGAAACGCCCTTCGAGAAACGTTTTTCTCAATAAAAAAGCGGCGTTTCTACACAACGCGAGCTACGTCGATGGCGCGATGGGCGATCAGCCCGGCAAGGGCGGCGGCGTCATCAGCCAGGTAACCGGAAAGATCAGTCATAGCGTGATGAAAAGCAGCAATGTTTATGCGAACAATCGCCCTACTGTTCGCACAATGGACAACGTGTGGATGAATTGGAAGAAACCGTTTGCTTAACTCGGTCGCTTCGAATTTCAATGTTTAGTTCAATCAAAAAAACTACTCGTCCTCAGTAAACGAGCTACGCATGCTTGGATCCATCACACCACGCGTCATCGTTGCCAAACCGCCCAAGCGGCTTCGCGCAGGCGGCGCGAGAAAGAGCCGGAAAAAACCAACAAGAACCAAATCGCCTGGTCAACTCGGCAACACCATGGGCATGATCCTGCCTAAGCCGAGCATCAACATCAATCTGCGGATGAGCAGTAATCCCGCGCCGGAACCTCAAACCGATCTTGAGGGTGCATTCGCGAAGTGGCTTGCGCAGTCGCGAACTAAGCAGCAGAAAGCATTCGAACTGATCAAACGTAAAGATGATTTGAAGAAGGCAATCGCTGCAGGCGATCGTAAGGCGCAATTGGTTGCGAAGTGCGCGATTAGCGCGCTAAGTAAGTAGCGGGTGAAAAAAGTGGCAGGAAGCAAATCAACGCAAACGGCTGATAAAGCAAATGGCGAAGGACAGGGTGGCGACGGTAGTGGCCTATGCATTATCGGAACGTACGGCGAAACAACTCGTGAGGGTGGCGAGAAAAAATGCCCCTCTGGCTATGACGCGCATCATATCGTTGCGGACAAAACATTTGGTATTGGTAACCGAGAGGAACGCAGAACGGGTTTAATGAAAGATGGCTCCGCATCGCGATTAGACGGAATGCCCACCATGAAAAGCGGCATTTGCGTTTGCCTCGGGGGGCCGAAGTCTAATCCTAACAGCGAGCACGCCAAGGCTCATTTAGCGGATGCTGAAGTTGCAAATCTTGGCAAAAACTCAAAGCCACCAGGAACGGCTCCGGTTGGCGAAGTTGCTGAGCTTTATATGCAGGCTGCAATGAATGCAGTGCTACCTGACCGCCCGGGATGCGCTGAGCAAATCAGGGTCAAAGTACAGGAAATGCTCAAGGATATTGATAAAAACACTCCGGTGCGCACCGATACTTGGATTAAGGGCCCAGCGAAAGATCATCTAAAAACTTTCTGCACGAAAGACAACAGCGCTCCGACTTCGATTTTGTAGCTCAAACAAGCTACGGTATTTTACTAACGAGCCCAATATGAATAGTACAAGCGTTACTTTTTCCACAGGATGTGTCTTGCAAAAAGACTATCTATTTATTACCGGAGTGCCGGATGCGCAGGACGCTTTTGTTCGGTTCACTCGTACGTTTCAGATGTACGAGCCCAAAAAACCGAAAGAGTGGATGTATCACGACGTCGATTGGCGTGTAGTCAGTGTGAGCACGTACATATCAAAACAAGAGAACAAATGGTGGCGCTGCGTACTATCCGAAGAGGGTAACGTTGGCTTTATGAATGACCCCAACTCGTTCAACGAAAAAATTACTGGCGCAGGTGTGCACAGTGAGGATTCAGTAGGTTGGGGATATTTGTCGGATCTACAGCAAATTGGAACCAGCTTGTACGCATCGGGTTATCGAGGTCAGGTATATAAACGTACCGGTGCAAACCAATGGATTCATATGGACGCTGGGCTGCTACAAGCGCCCGATACGCCACTCGAGCAAAGCGTCGACATATCGGTGATCAACGGCGCAAACGAGAACGCAATCTATGCTGCCGGTTTTCGCCATGAGGCAGGTCTAACACCTGTCGCCTACTTTTGGAATGGTGCGCTGTGGCGTCAACTTGAGTTGCCTCCCGTTGCAGAGCGTATTACCAATATGTTTGTTGAAAACGAAGAGCGCATTTGGATGTGCGGTCGTAACGGCACGCTATTGGTCGGCAATGCAAACGATGGTTTTAATAGCCTAAGCGAGATCGAAGATAACCAACTTTTTTATTCGGTATGTAAGTACCAAGAAAAAATCTATCTTGGTTCCAATGTAGGCTTGTTTGTTTATGATCCCGCCGATCCAGATGAAGGAATCACTGAAGTTCGCACAAAATTAAGGCCGGATTTACAAGATGCAAACATCGTCGATTGCGCGCAAGGTGTTCTCTGGTCGATCGGTTCCAAAGACATCGCTAAATTCGACGGCAAAACCTGGACGCGTATCGATCATCCGGATAACCCGCCGATTCGTGATTGATCAAGCTTCATCCGACCAAGATGGTCGACCGACCCAGGCATAGAGACAAAAGCTTCAGTAAGTAAGTTCGCTTTTCGCAAGTTCAAGAGCATCGAATACGAATTTGTAGTGCTCCTCAAAAATAGAGTTCTTTGCGCTTGAAAGCGAAAGCATTGCTCGCATGTTCATTCTCATCGGCGCGTCGTTTTTCGCGCTTTCACTCACTGAGGAGACTGAACAATGACTGGTTTGATTCGCTTTAGCCCACTCGTCGCGCGTTCGTTGGGCAACGTACCTTTCGCCGATTTCGATCGCGCACTTGGCTCGATCGCGTCGCAACTTTTTAACGATGTTGGCGATAACGATTTGAGTTTGCGCGCTGATGTTGCGGAGACCGATGCTGCGTACGTGATTCGTTTCGATGTGCCTGGCGTTGCGAAAGACAGCATCAACGTAACCGTCGAAGACAAGCTCGTGAAAGTCGAAGTGAAATTCGCGAGCACTGCCGTTGAGGGCGAAAAATCTTTGCGCAGCGAACGACTTGTTGGCGAGGCATCGCGCAGCTTCCGCTTTCCGGTTGCGCTCGATTCCGACGCAGCAAGCGCAACGCATGAGCTAGGTGTGCTCAGCCTCACCTTGCCCAAAAAAGCGGCGACTGCACAAAAACGCTTAACGATTAACTAACTGTCGATTGCGTTCGCAAACAACTACGAAAAGCCAGCGGAAGCTGGCTTTTTTTATGTTTTTCTAGCTCAAACTCTACTAGAATTCGCCCAATAATTACGAGCGATCACCGATTTTTAAGTAATTTTCGAAAAATATATATTTTTCCGTTACGACCCATATTAATTGGGCTATCGCCTTATAAGTTGTATGATCATTTACAAAGTTCATTTGTAACGGCGGATTCGGGTTTCCACATCGCTTCGGATCACGCAAACTCCGTAGCATGATTATTGCTTTTTCGTGGAACAACAAAGATTCCAACACCATGCCAATTGCCATGCACGCGATCAAGATGCCGCCCAAGCATCACTACGACGAGATGCTCGTTACCCCCGACGTTCCGTCCGGCGTTTCACCCGCAGTTGCGTCAACCGCAACCCGCGATCACTACAAACACTATTTTCAGTGGCTCAATAGCTCGCCTGAACAAACGCTCACGCAGCGTCGTGCGCAGGCCGATCTGCTCTTTCGCCGCATCGGTATTACGTTCACCGTTTATGGCGACGAAAGCGGCACCGAGCGTTTGATTCCCTCGGACGTTATCCCGCGCATCATCACGGCCGACGAATGGGATTATTTGGAGCGCGGTTTGTCGCAGCGCGTGCGTGCGATCAATTTGTTTCTCGCCGACATTTATCACGATCAAAAAATTCTAAAAGCAGGAAAAATTCCGGCCGAGCAAATTCTCGGCAATGCGCAGTTTCAGCAAAAGATGATCGGTGTCGATGTGCCGCACAACACTTATGTGTCGATCACAGGCGTAGACATCGTTCGCAACAACGATGGCAAGTATTACGTGCTCGAAGACAATCTTCGCGTGCCCTCGGGTGTGAGCTACATGCTCATGAATCGCAAGATGATGATGCGCCTGTTTCCAGAGCTGTTTCTAAAACAAACGGTGCGGCCGGTCGAGCACTATCCAGCGCTGTTGTTACAAACGCTTCGCGAAGCGAGCAAGATTGAAAACCCAACGGTCGTGTTGCTCACGCCGGGTCGATACAACAGCGCGTATTTCGAACACACCTTCCTCGCGCAACAAATGGGGATTGAGCTCGTCGAAGGACAAGATCTCTTCGTAAAAGACGATTTCGTTTACATGCGCATGACCGGTGGGCCGCGACGCGTAGACGTCATGTACCGGCGCATCGACGACGTGTTTCTCGATCCGCTCGCGTTCCGCAAAGACTCTGCGCTCGGCGTGCCGGGTTTGTTTGAGGCGTATCGCAAAGGCAACGTGGTGATTTCGAACGCAATCGGCACGGGTGTTGCCGATGACAAGTCGATTTATCCGTATGTGCCAGAGATGATCAAGTTTTATTTGAGCGAAGAGCCGATTCTGAACAACGTGCCGACGTATCAATGCCGCAAAGCCGATGAGCTGTCCTACGTACTTGCGAATCTAAAAGATCTCGTAGTGAAAGAAGTGCACGGCGCGGGCGGTTACGGCATGCTCGTAGGCCCGGCCTCGACTGAAGCAGAGCGCGCGACGTTCGCAGAGGTTGTGAAAGCCAATCCCTCGAATTACATCGCGCAGCCGACGCTCGCGCTGTCGAGTTGCCCGTGTTTCGTGGGCGCAGGGATCGCGCCGCGACACATCGATTTGCGGCCGTTTGTGTTGACTGGAAAGGACGTGCGCATGGTGCCTGGTGGACTCACGCGCGTGGCGCTTAAAGAAGGATCGCTAGTGGTGAATTCGTCGCAAGGCGGCGGAACAAAAGACACTTGGGTATTGGGAGCTTAAGCGATGCTATCTCGTGTTGCCTCCCACCTCTACTGGATGTCGCGCTACCTCGAGCGCGCAGAGAACATGGCGCGCATTTTGGACGTGACACAATCGCTCGCGATGCTCGATCCTTCCGCCGACTCAGGCGGCGCGATGACGCCCATCGTTATCACCGAAACCGATGAGGAATTCGCCGCGACAGGACTTCCTGCGACCTATGCGAACGTTGTTGCCTTTCTTGCCTGGGATCGATTCCATCCCTCATCGATCCGCAATTGCATCGAAGCGACGCGCGAGAATGCGCGCGCCGTGCGCGGTTCGATCACGAGCGAGATGTGGGAAAACATCAACGACACGTGGATCGAATTTCAGGAGAAATCGAAAAACATTGACCCTTTAATGACGGGCAATGAATTCTTCGAATGGGTGAAAGAACGCTCGCATTTGTTTCGCGGCGTGACCTTCGCAACCGCGCGTCGCGATCAACCGTATCACTTCACGCGACTCGGCACCTTTCTCGAACGTGCTGACAATACGGCGCGTATCCTGAACGTGAAGTACGCGCAAGAAGCGCCTGACGATTTCCGCGAGAAAGGCGATTCGGAGAACGACTATTACCGTCTCTCAGCCGTGCTGCGATCCGTATCCGCACTTGAGGTGTATCGCGACACCTATCGCGACATGATCGACGCACGACGCGTTGCCGAGATCATGATCTTCGACGAAAAGTTGCCGCGCTCGTTGCGTTTTTGTATGGATGAGGCAACCAATGTGCTCGACAATCTGCCACGCGAATCGGGACGCATCCCGCGCCGTATCGCCTCCGAAATCAACGCGCGTTTGCGCTACGGCACCGTCGATGAAGTGCTGCAATACGGTTTGAAACGCTACATCGCCGACTTCCTGGAAGACATGGTGCGGCTCGGCGAAGCTGTGAATCTCTCGTATATGAGTGGGCGCTAAGACACCTGAGGCTCGGTTCTGCGGCAACGACGCTCGTTCGCTTGTAACGAGCGTTGCGCCGTTAAGCAGGCGAATCTCCTGAATCGATGATATCGTATACAATATCATTGTGAAAATCGTAATCGATACGAATGTGCTTGTTGCTGGACTCTACAGTTCCACCGGCGCATCGTTTCGGATCATCGGCAATTGGCTAGAAGGCAAGCTTGATGTTTACGCAACCACCGCAATTTGGCTCGAGTACGAAGATGTGCTTAAGCGTCCGGAAATCGTTGCGATGCACCGACTTGGAATGCGCGACGTCGATGTGTTGTTGAAATCGCTCTCGTCACTTGTGACCCCAGTGCAGCTCAATTATTTATGGCGACCACAATTGCGCGACCCTAAGGATGAAATGCTGCTCGAAGCCGCAGCCGACGCATCGGCAGACGCCATCGTTACGCACAACGTACGAGACTTTGTCGCTGGATGTTCGCGTTTCGGCATCGTCGCCTTAACGCCAGGTCAATTTGTGAAAATCAAATCGTTGAAAGAAGTTTAGATATGAGCCAGTTCGCACTTCGACTCCCAAACTCTCTGCACGATCAGGCCAAGCGCACCGCTGCGAACGACGACGTGTCGTTGAATCAATTTATCGTCACAGCGGTCGCTGAGAAAATTTCTGCAATGGAAACCGCGCAGTTTTTCGAGTCCCGCGCAAAAGGCGCCAATCTTGAAGCAGCTCGCGCAGTGCTTCGCAAGGTGAAATCTCGCGCGCCCCTTGATAACGACTCGTTCGAGTAGCGACGCCACGCGCAAAACCTTAAGGTCTACGTGCCCGAACCAAATCACGCCGCACCCACCTGGCGCTACATTGTTTTGCTTGCGCTCCTGCTGGGCGCGCAACCGATTGCCACCGATCTTTACTTGCCGGCGCTACCGGCGCTGAAAGCGGAACTGGGCAATCCGAGCCTCACGCTCACCGCGCTGTTGCTCGCCTTCGGCATCTCGCAATTGTTTTGGGGGCCGATTTCGGATCACTATGGTCGCCGCCCGGTTGCGATGATCGGCGCGACGGTCTTCGCAATCGCTTGCTTCGCTGCGGCGTTCGCAAACTCGATGACCGCGCTTGTGCTTTGCCGCGTGCTGCAAGGCGTTGCAATGGCCGCGCTGATCGTGGTTGCGCGAGCGAGTTCGCGCGATTTGTTCTCTCCGCAAGAGGGCACGCGCATCTTGAGCAAGGGGCTCTCGGGTTTAGGTTTGATCGCACTCGTCTCGCCGCTCGTCGGCGCCGCACTCGCCACCGTCACGCCGTGGCGCGGCTCGCTCGCGGCGATGGGGGCATTCGGCGCGCTCGTGCTCATCTGGCTGATTTGGACATTCGGCGAATCGCTGCCGCCCGACCGTCGCAGCAAAAACTTCACCGTGCCTGGTGCAACCACCGCGATCCTCGGTAATCGACGTTTCCGCGCGTGGACCTACATCGTGTCGACGAGTTACGGCACGCTCTTTTGTTTTCTGCTCGCATCATCGTTCGTCTACGGCAACGCGTTCACACTCGGGGTCGTCGGCTCGGGGCTGGTGCTCGCGCTTAACTGCGTGTTCTACATTGTGGGCACGATGTGGTGCAGGCGTTTGCTCGCGAAAAACGCGCCGTACCAAGCGACGCGTATCGCGTCGTGGTTTCATCTGACGAGTGCTATCGTGACGTTAGTCCCGGCGATCGGCTACGAGCCTTGGCTGCCCGCGATGCTTATCGGCCAATGTTTGTTTTCTATCGGGCATGGTGTGGTGCAACCCTGCGCGCAAGCGGGCGCAGTCGCCGACTCCCCGCGCTACGCGGGTCGCGCGACCGCTCTCTCCGGATTCGCGATGATGGTGGTCGCCTTCGTGATCGGACAGACGATGTCGCAATTCCTCACATCGGGCGCATGGCCGCTGGTCGTTTCGATTTCCATCGGCGGCCCATTATTGGCGTTACTCGCGCATACGGTACTGCGCACAGCGCACGAAACCGCGCACGACACGGCGCACGACACTAAGGCGCATTGACGAAATCGGCGATCACGTCAACAACAGCGCGATCGCGCAAAATTTTCCGATGCCCGAGGCCATTCGTCGCATGCAGGCGCGCGCCTGAGTTTGCCGACAGCCATCGCTTCGCACCAAGGAACACATTGATATTGTCCGCCTCGTCGTGAACGATGAGCATCGGCGCGTTAATCTGCGGGCCGAGGCGCTGCGACGTGAATGCATCCATGTGCGCCGCCTCCTGCGCTTCGATGCGCGATTGCATGCGTGCGCGCGTGCGCTCGCTCAAACCAAATACGTGTGCGAACATTTTGGTGAAGTCGCGTGGACGATCCGGTGGT
>JBOFBL010000288.1:0-2662 GCA_051645545.1 Casimicrobium sp.
TTTTTAATGCGTATTTTGTCGGTGTGATCGCGGGCGGGGCGAGTTGGGCAACGCTTTTATGGACAACAGTATTCGCGATTTCCTATTTGATTGTGATGTTCTTGGGGCCAGTGCTCGGTCGTACTGCCGATCGCATGGCGTCTAAGAAAAAGTTCTTGTTGTTTTCGACTATTGGTTGCGTGGTGACGACGCTCGCGCTCGCGCCTGTGGCTGCGCGTGGCAACGAATGGATGTGGATCGCGTGCGCGGTGTTCATTGCAAGTAACGTGTTCTACGCGCTCGGCGAAAATTTCACTGCGTCTTTTTTGCCTGAACTTGCAACAAGTAAAGATATCGCGAAGGTTTCGGCCTGGGGTTGGAGTTTGGGCTACGTTGGCGGCCTGGTGTCGCTTGGCGTGTGTTTGTGGTGGGTCACGAGCCAACAAGCCGCGGGCGCGAAGGCGCAGGAATTCATTCCGATGACGCTTGTGATTACGGCGGTGATCTACGCGTTGGCAACGATCCCCACGTTTTTGTTTTTGCGCGAACGTGCGGTGCCGAATCCGAACACAAAAAACGAATCGACGTGGCGTACGTTTCGCACGTCGGTCGCGCAACTGAAACATTTTCCGGACTTGCGTCGCTTCTTTATCGCTGGTGTTGCCTATCAGTCGGGGCTCGCGGTTGTGATCTCGCTGGCTTCTGTGTACGCGGAACAGGCGCTTGGATTTAAGATGGCCGATACGATCAAGCTATTGCTCGTGGTCAATGTCTCCGCGGCAATCGGCGCGTTCGTGTTTGGTTATGTGCAGGATCGGATCGGCCATAAACCGACACTGATGATCACGCTTGTGATGTGGATAGTCACGGTGGTCGTTGCTTACGTGTGGCACACGCAAAGTGGTTTCTGGGTGGCGGCGAATCTTGCGGGGCTGTGTCTTGGCGCGTGTCAATCGGGTGGCCGCGCGCTGGTCGGCGTGATGAGCCCGAAAGCGCAGCTCGCGGAGTTCTATGGTCTCTGGGGTGTCGTTGTGCGACTCGCCGGAATCGTGGGCCCGATGTTCTATGGTCTCGTCACGTGGGTGACGCAAAACAACCATCGACTTGCGTTGCTGGTAACCGGAAGCATGTTCGTGATCGGCTTATTTGTGCTGCGTCGTGTCGATGTCGCGAGAGGCGAGGCTGCTGCTGGATAGCATCCAGCTATCAGTCATATTGACCAATTTAATTGGGTCATAATTAAATTTATGTTTATTATTGATTTTGTAATTAAATGCGACTAAGACCCAGTTAAGTTGGGCGTTACGGGATGGAGCTGATGGTCGATTGTTATTCCCTATGCGAATGTCATAATCCAGATCTCTGGAACTTACACAAGGGAGTCTTCCATGAATAACAAAATGTTTCACCGCACTCGTGCATCGGTTCTCGCCGCGCTTAGCGTTGCTTTTGTAAGTGCGAGCTCGACGGTTGCCGTCGCCAACACCGAAACCGTATTCCCGAAAGCAAATCGCATCCTGCGCGCCGTCGTGCCGCCGCAGTGCAAAGACTGGGTCGCACCGAAGCCCGATCGCCGCACGAATGTGATCTTCCCGCAGGATGCGCAAGGCATCAAGGGCGATGCTGCGCTTTTATTGCGCATCGGCGCTAACGGCGAATATCAAGGTGTTGCCGACTTTCTCGCAAGCGACGAAGCCTACGCAAAAGCGGCGGAAGAAGCAGTGAAGGAATGGACGTTTTCTCCTGCGCTCTGCAACGGGCAACCGATGGCTTCCGAAGCGCGTGTTGACTTCGAATTCCGTCGCGAAGGTGGCATCACATACGGCAGCGGAAGCGCGTTCGGACGCAAATAATTCGATATGCGCTGCACACGTTTTCGAAACACGCTATAATTTATGGCTCGGGGCGTAGCGCAGCCCGGTTAGCGCATCTGCTTTGGGAGCAGAGGGTCGTGAGTTCGAATCCCACCGCCCCGACCATTCACCTTTCGACGAAAATCGAGTAGTGCTTGGACAGTTGTAGAAAAATGTGAGTCCCGCTTTGGCGGGCTTCTCATTTGGACTACGACAATGTGCCCGTAGCTCATCTGGATAGAGCACCGGCCTTCTAAGCCGGGGGTAACAGGTTCGAGTCCTGTCGGGCGCGCCAGACGCCTTTTTTCGCGATACGTGAGTTAACGTAGTAACGATCAGTGGCGGCCGTAGCTCAGCGGTAGAGTCCTGGATTGTGATTCCAGTTGTCGCGGGTTCGAACCCCGTCGGCCGCCCCAAAATTCTCGTTGAAAATCAAGCTCTTACGTCAAAAGCGTTAGGGCTTTTTTCTTTTTCGAGTCGTTTCCGGTACATTTTCGGTACACCTATGCGTTGGGAGTACCCATGGCGACGATTACGAAGACAGCATCCGGCACTTGGAAAGTGCTCATCCGCCGTCGTGGATACCCCACTGAAATCAAAACATTCCCGAGGAAATCGCAGGCCGAAGATTGGGCGCGCGATATCGAGAATCAAATGATGCGAGGACTCTACATCAGTCGAAGCAACGCGGAACGCATGCTTGTGGCCGACGCCCTCGATCGATACCTGAAGGAGGTCACGACGACCAAGAAAGCGTCGACGCAAAGCAGCGAGCGCTTTCGTTACGACACCTTACGAGAATTCTTTGGTAAGTATTCAATAGCCGCTGT
>JBOFBL010000289.1:0-3520 GCA_051645545.1 Casimicrobium sp.
GTCCGTGACCTTTTTCGAAGAGGGTGTTCAGCCCTACCTGCCAACGCTCCATGATCGCTGGCCAACGGGAAAATCCGCTCTATTTGTGGTTTATGCAGAAAATGCGTCATCGGCCCTAAAAGAATGGGCGATAAAGCACGGCGCTGAAATCACCTATGATGAGCCACACAACGAGCAAGTCAAGAAAGGAAAAACAATTCTTGAGTACACGTGGAATCACACCACGTTGCACGCGCTCAAGGTCGATAAAACGATCACCTACATTCAAAGCGGTTTCCCCGCCGGGCAGCACATCGAACATGCGCTCAAGATGAAGCGATTGCTCGGCGACGAGTGTTTATTGCATCTCGAATTCATTCGTCTGAAAGAAGGCCAGATGACCTTCAGCGGCTTGCAACTCATTAAGTACACGAACGCTGAGCGCTTGAACGAGATCATGCAATTGCATCGCGACAACGGCGTTTACATCGCGAATCCGCACGTCTATCACGTTGAAGACGGCAAACAAGGCCAGATCAATCCCGACATCGTGATGACGAAGATGCGCTTCGATCCAATGGGGCTCGTGAATCCTGGAAAGCTTCGCGGATGGGAAGTGCGCGATCAGATCGTTGCCGATGTGAAAGCAGGTAAAGTTAATGTCAGCACGTTGCCGAAGTTTTGATGCACGCTGCGCGTGCAAGGACGACGCGCTTTCAGCGCTAGGACGTTACGTTTGCAAATAGTTGAGAAGATACCTCGCGTCGAGTAGCGCCGCGTTGATGCTTTGCGTCCTAGCGACCAACGGGAGCGTCGTCATAGCGCGAAGCGCGTCTTAGCGAAGCGACGTCCTTCTAGCGCGAAGCGCTAGAACCGCGCCATTCGCGCTTCTACTTTCGCGAGGAACTTCGCACGCGACGCATCCGTGCTCGCGTTCATGTGATAGTGCGCGATGTAATCGGTCTTGCAACCTTTCGCACAAAACCATTTCACATATTTCACGATCTGCGTGCGCGGTGGATCACCCATGCCGATCGCCATCCATCTTGCGCGACCATAGGTTGAAACGCCCGCAACTTTCTTGATGTTCGTGAAGAGCGGCGTGACGACTGCGCCATCGATGTGAAACGCAACGCCCGGCCGGAACACACGATCGAAGAAGCCTTTCAAGATCGCAGGAACGCCGAAGCACCACGTCGGGAACACGTACACCATCGCTTCACTTACGCGGATCAAATCAACATAGCGTTGCAAGTCGATCGGAACGAATGCGTGATCGTGATAGCTGCGACGTTCTTCCGCTTTAAGGCGCGGATCGAAATCGTCTTTGTTCAAATCGATCAGCGTTGTTTCGTGACCCGCTTTATTGAGTCCATTCAACGTCGCTTGCAGCACGGCGAAGTTGAAACTATCGTCGAGAGGATGGGCGCGGATGACGAGGACTTTCATGTTTCAAAGCATTGCATGATCGACTTGTGGGAGCGCGCTCGCGCGCGAAAAACTCTTCGCCACATTGCGATGACGAATACTGATTCAATCGTTGCATACGACCAAGATTCCGCAAACCGCAATCTTCTGGCGCAAGGCATTCGCGCGCGAGCGCGCTCCCACATTTTGTTCAGAAACCCTGGTTCTCACCGCGAAACGCCCAGCCGGTCATTCGCTTCTCGACCCACGCCGTCATCGCGTAGAGCACGATTCCGAGCACCGCAAGCACGACGAGCGCAGCAAACACGAGCTCGACCTTAAAGGCCGCTTGCGCATCAAGCATCAATTTGCCAAGCCCTGCGTTCGAGCCCTGCGTTTCGCTCACGACGCTTCCGACAAAGGCAAGCGTGATTGCAACCTTGAGCGAACCAAAAAAATACGGCATCGAACGTGGAATGCCGACCTTGCGCATGATGTCCAACTTACTTGCACCGAGTGCGCGAAGCACGTCGCGTAACTCAGGCTCAGTGGTCGCGATGCCGGTGGCGACATTCACAACAATCGGAAAAAACGAAATCAAAAACGCAGTGAGGATGGCGGGCACGGTGCCGATGCCGAACCAGATAATAAGCACCGGCACGATGGCCACTTTCGGCACTGCGTTGAAGCCAATCATTACTGGATACAAGGCGCCATAAATCGTCTTCGACCAGCCGATGAACACGCCGAGCAATAGTCCAAACACGATCGCAAGGCCAAAGCCCGCGAGTGTCGTGAAAAGCGTTTGCCACGAGTTGTCAAGCAGCGGGCTCCAGTACTGAATCAACGCCGCCCAAATCGCTGAGGGTGGTGGAAGAATCGTCGGTGCAATGGAAAACGCGCGACAAACAATTTCCCAAAGCACAATCAACGCGATGACGAAGAGCGTTGGGGCGAGGATGGTTTCTTTGAATTTCTGCATGGCTTCGCTCCTAGTGACGTCCGATGTAAGAACGAAGCTCTTGCACTAGCTCTTGAAAATGCTGCGAGTACGTGACTTCTATGTCGCGCGGTCGCGGCAGATCCACTTTTTGTACTTTCACGATCCTCCCCGGCCGATCGCTCATGACGTAAACCGTATCGCACAAAAACACCGCCTCCCTTAAATCGTGCGTCACGAGCAGCGCCGTGATTTGTTTTTGTGCATGAAGGTCGCGCATGATGCACCAAAGTTCTTCACGCGTGAACGCATCGAGCGCACCGAACGGTTCATCGAGCATGAGAATTTCCGGCTCATGAATCAGCGCTCGGCAAATGCTTGTGCGCTGTTGCATGCCGCCCGAGAGTTGCCACGGAAATTTTTCGGTGAAGCCTTTCAGTCCGACCGATTCGAGCAACAACTTCGCCTTCGCTCGGTAAAGCTGCTTGTCGTGGCGCATGTTCGAGCGGTGCGGCTGCACGATTTCAAGCGGCAGCAATACGTTGTCGGTTGCGGTACGCCACGGCAGCAAGTTCGACGCTTGAAACGCCATGCCGACCTTGTTGATCGGCCCATTGATCGCTTTGCCCTCAAGCGTGAGCGTTCCGCTCGCGACGGGCATCAAACCGCTGATGAGTTTCATCATCGACGATTTGCCGCAACCCGACGGACCGACGACGGCAATGAATTCGCCTTTGTGCACGGTGAGCGTTAAATCGTCTACGGCTTTCACGGCATTTGCGCCGCTGCCGTAGACCATGCTCACATGTTTCAACTCGACCAGTGGTTCCCCGATATTCATGCGCTGTATCCGACCCTTTTTGTACGTTGTCCATTCTATGAGCGCGTTTCGTGCCCGTGGCTGTCGTAGCTCGAAAGATGCCTGCATTGTCGCTATGAGGGCTATAACCGAAGCGCAGCTTATTGTGCGGGTAAAACCGGTCGGGGTCGACCGCGATTTGGCATACGCTTTGCGGTGATAAGAGTATTTTTCGGAGGCACTATGAATTTCAAGCGCGCGCTCGGTTTGGGCGCTGTTCTCATTGCAATCGTCGGCACTGGTTTGGTGGCTGCGCAAACCCCGGTCAAATTCACACTCGATTGGCGATTCGAAGGCCCCGCCGCGCCCTATCTCTGGGCGCTGGAAAAGGGGTA
>JBOFBL010000290.1:0-1927 GCA_051645545.1 Casimicrobium sp.
GGGTAGACGCACCACTTGTTGCCCGTGCGATGGTGTTCGACATGCCGAATGCGATAAATCGCCGGATCGCGCAAATTCATGTTGGGCGATTTCATGTCGATCTTCAGACGCAAGACATGCGCGCCGTCCGGGTGCTTGCCGTCGCGCATTTCGCGGACCAGGGTCAGATTCTCTTCAACGCTCCGGCTGCGAAATGGTGAATCGATACCCGGCGCTTCGAAACTGCCGCGATTGGCGCGCATCTCTTCTGCACTTTGCGAATCGACGTAGGCCAAACCGCGCTCAATGAAATGTTCAGCGAATTCGTAGAGTCGATCGAAATAGTCGCTCGCGTGATGAAGGTGTTCGTCGTACGAATAGCCCAGCCAGCGCACCATCTCTTTGATTGAGTTTTCGTAGACAACGTCTTCCTTGATCGGGTTGGTGTCATCAAAACGAAGATGGCACACGCCATCGTAATCGGCTGCAAGGCCAAAATTCACGCAAATCGATTTCGCATGCCCAATGTGCAAAAAACCGTTGGGTTCAGGCGGGAAACGCGTGACAACTTTGCCGCCGTGTTTGCCGCTAGCGTTGTCGGCTTCAATAATTTGACGAATGAAGTTCGACGGCGCGGCGGGAATTGCGTTGTCGAGCCCCTTTTTCGCGCCCGTTTGTTGCGATGCGCCGGAGAGTTCTACAGATTTGCTCTTTTTTGCGGTTTCGGCGGGAGGGGGGGCACTCATTTGTGGATTGGACATCGACTTTTTTGCTATCGCAGCATTGTATCGCTCAGAAGACGCACGAAACTTCGCGGATAACTATTTGATCTTTATGAGAAATCGACAAAAAGCGGCGTTTTCGGAAGCAATGCACAATGGGGCGAAGTTGCCCACAGAGCCTGTGGATAAGACGCGGGATAAAAGCCACGATTCGCCCCAAACCCGCATTCTTTCGTGAAAGTCAGCGCTGCCTACTCCCTTGCATCGAAAAAAACTCATTCAATCAACGAGTTATACGATGGGCTCGTGGTTCTGCGCGGTTGCTTTGTGGGATTAAACTGAGCTCATGCTGTGTTCTCACAAAAAGCTCGCGTCTTAGACAATGTACTCCGATTCGTCCACCCCCATTTTTGATAGTACGCCGTCGATCTCGGGCGCGAACGCTGCCAGCGTGTGCTCGGTCACCCAGCTCGTGCAACAGGCGCGCACAGCGCTGGAACGCGCCATTCCGCTGCAATGGGTGTCGGGTGAAATTTCGGGTTTCAAGCGCGCCGCGTCGGGGCATTGCTACTTCGATTTGAAGGACAGTCAAAGCCAAATTGCCTGTGTGCTCTATCGCAATCGTGCGGCGCTCGTTGGCTTTGAATTGAAAGACGGCGCGCAGGTGGAATTGCGCGTACATCCTTCGATTTACGAGCCGCGTGGCAGTTTGCAGTTCACCGTGGAGCAAGCGCGGCTCGCGGGCGTTGGTCGTCTCTACGAGGCGTTTTTGCGACTCAAAGCCAAACTTGAGGCTGAAGGACTCTTCGATGATGAGTTGAAACGTCCGTTGCCCTTAGTACCTTCATCAATTGGTCTCATCACCTCCACCAAAGCCGCCGCACTCGCGGACATGCTGCGCGTGTTGCGCGATCGCTGGCCGCGCGCGCGCGTCATCGTTTATCCCGCGAGTGTGCAAGGTGCCAATGCACCGAGCGAGTTGTTGAGTGCGCTCAACACGGCAAACGCGCGCGCCGAATGCGATGTACTCATCATCGGTCGCGGCGGCGGCAGCATTGAAGACCTCTGGGCGTTCAACGACGAAGCACTGGTGCGCGCCGTTGCCGCGAGCGAGCTTCCGATTGTGAGCGCGGTGGGCCACGAAACCGATTTCACTCTGTGCGATTTCGCGGCCGATCTACGCGCGGCAACGCCCACCGCCGCGGCGACGATGGCGACACCCGAAC
>JBOFBL010000291.1:0-12761 GCA_051645545.1 Casimicrobium sp.
AGCGCTTCATTGCTTTCATGCGTGGTGTAGCGACCCGCCGTGTCAAGTAGCACCGCTTCGTTGGTAAACCACCAGTCGCAATTGCGTGTGCCGCCGACGCCGCGAAGGGCAGCCTTGCCGAACTTGTCGGCCAGTGGGAAGTTAAGTCCCGAATTGACCAATGCGGTGGTCTTGCCACTACCCGGCGCGCCGATGAACATGTACCAAGGCAATTGATAGATGTATTGCTTGCCGAGCACCGATAACCAACTCGCTTTGCCTTTGCCTGCGAGTCGCGTTTTCTTGAGTGTCTCCATCGCATCGGCAAAACGCTTGCGCAATTCACCGACTTCGCGCGCGCCGAGCGGCTCTTCAACATCGGATTTGCGCTCTTGCACTTTCGCGAGTTGATTGAGTAGTCGTGCGTTTAAGTTTTTGCGCCGCCACCAACCGATCAGGAGTTTGATCGCAAACAGCGCGAAGATCGCAATGATGATGATCCAGCGCGTACGCTCGCGCTCGAGCGGTGCCCATTGCGCAATCGAAATAAGCGGCCCGATAAACCAGATCGCGAGCGACAGCAATACGAGTCCGAGTAGAACCAAGGTGAATCGGTTGAAGAAGAAACGCCAAACGCTACGCAGGAAGTTCATCGCTTGACTCCCAACTGACGCGAAATTTCTTCCGCTGAAAGCAACAAGGTGATTTCCACGCGACGATTGAGTGCGCGATTTTCAGCGCTATTGTTTTGCGCAACGGGATCGGCTTCGCCTCGACCTTCTGCACGCATGCGAGTCGGTGCTACTTTCGCGGCAAGCAATTCCTGCACAGAATTCGCGCGCGCCTCTGACAGTCGGAAGTTCGATGGGAATCGCGCGGTACGAATAGGCACGTTGTCGGTGTAGCCACTCACGACCACTTTGCCATCGACTTCGACCAGGGCAAGACCAATGCGTTCAAGCACACGAACGTAGCGCTCGCGTACCGTGTCACTGCCGGATTCGAACAGGCCATCGCCCTTGAGTGTTACGACGCTACGATCGGCCTCATCGCGAACCGCAACCAAACCTTCACGAATTTCCGGCTCCAAAAATTTCGCCAAACGCGGCGGCGCGGGTTTGGCAACGACCGTCACACGTGGCATGCGCAAATTCGCAATCGATGTGTAGAGTCCGTCAGAGAAGCCTTCAAGGCGAAACAAAAACGTCAAAAAGATCATCAGTCCAATTAATGCAGTGGCCGTTGCGATCACCCACAACGGCACTAAATTCCAGCCGCCCTGATATTCGGCGGTAAGCCCTTTCCAGTTTGGCGACAAAGCGCGTGCGTGCTCGCCTCGCGTGGTTTTCAAAATGTCGAACAAGCGCTGCTTGAGCACTTCGAGTTGCGTGCGGCCGTTGTCGATGATGCGATAGCGCCCTTCGAAACCCAGCGCGATGCAGTAATACATGAGCTCCAGCAAATCGCGATGCTGCTGCGGGTTTTGTGCGAGCTTCGCGAGTAACTGAAAGAATTTTTCTCCGCCCCAGGTTTCGTTGTGAAACGTAACGAGCAAACTGTGTCGCCCCCAGACACCCGAGCCGCCCCAAGGCGTTTGCCCGGCAGTCTCATCAAGCGCAGTACACAGACAATAGCGCGCGCCCACAACTGTTTCTGGTGTTGCACCCGAGGTGCGTGCGAGCGTTTCGAACTTTCGCACTTCTTGCACGAGGTAGTCGCGTAACGCCGCCGGATTCGCGTTTTGCGGTGTCGTGCGGATCTGTGGGATCAGATTCAATAGATGATTCGCAGCGGCAACAAGTTCGTTACTGCCACTACGAATTTCTGGCAAATCGACCGCGAGCTGACGTGGTCCGGCTCCGAGTCCGGAGAGTGGGTGCGGTGCTGCAACCGCAGCACCGGGCGTGCCGGTCTGCGTGATGTCGTCGGGCAAGACAAAGGTTCTCGCCGATTCGTCTGCCGCAAAGGGATCGTTGGTGGTCACGTTGACACTGTCCTCAATACTTCTTTAACCGCGACGAGCGTCGCCTATCTTCGAATGGCCCAAAATTCGAGCGCGAGCCCCGGAAATTCGCCGGCGACATGCATCGCAAGCCCGCCGGAACGATCGAGCTGTTTCCAGAGGTCGGCCTCGGTGTCGAGTTCGAAATAGTTATAGCCCGCGTTGTACGGAATCTGTCTTGGTGCAATCGGTAACGCCCGCAAAGTCACGCCCGGCAGGTGCAAATTCACAAGATCGCGAATTTTCTCGACGGGGCCGATTTTGACTTGCGTTGGGAAACGAATGCGCACCAATTCGCTCGGCGCATCCGCATGTACCGCAAGCACGAAACTCGCCGAGCGCAACAACTCCGCATCGCGTACGAGCGCGACACGAACGCCATAACTGCGCTCTTGTAATTCGATTTGAATGGCGTTTTGCTCGAGCACGAGTGAAAGCGATCGGCGAAGATCGAGCATCAGCGCACCGAAGCAGTTCGCGAGATCGTCGTGATCGTAGGTCGGGTAGCTTGTCGGGCGGCGACCTTCGCGGCTAAAGGTCGACAAATCGCCCGCGAGAGCGAGCAATGCGCAGAACAGCCGTTCGGGATGAATCGTTGGAATGTCCGCAAAATGCTTAAGCACGGGTTCGTACCGATTAACGAGGCCCAACATCAAGAAGTCGCCCACTTCGCCAATGCCGCCGCGACCCGGTTGACTCAAGCGCGCCGCGAGCGCGTCGCCGCGTTGATGCAACAACCCGTGAATTTCTTCAACGAAGGCAGATAAGGAGGCCTGATGCCCCGAAGCGAGCGTCGGAGGGATGTAGACGTTATCGAGAACGAGCTGATTGTCGGTACGTCGCTCGATCACGCGCACGACACCGACGCCCGACCAATCGCCACTCAAATCCGATTCGAGCACCAAGCGAAGGCGCATATCGCCAAGCTGCAACAACGCTGGCTCACCGCCCACCGAATTGGTGTCGGGCACTTCGCTGTCGTCAACGCCATAGCGCGCGAGCGATTGCGCACTCGCGGCGAAATCGACTTCGTCAGTGCCGAAGCGACGCAGCGGTAGCGCGAGAATCACACGTTGTTCACGACGATCTGCCGGGAAATCGAGTGCGGGCGGTAGCGAGCCTTGAGCGGGGAAATTAAACGGCGTGCCGTCAGGCAAGATGCCTTGCGCTTCGAGCAATACGATTTTGCCGAGCGAGAGCGCATCCTGATCGATGCGCAGCTTCCTGAAGCCCCAGAAATGACCCTCGGCGGCGAGGCTACGCCCGTGGGTGAACGACTCCGAATAGCGCTCGAATTGCTGGAAATGCTGAGGGCGCAAAAACATGCCCTCCGACCACACAACCTTCTTTTGCCAAAACATAGTGATTGATTCTTTTTTGAGATAGCGCCAACGACTTACTCTGCCCGAATAGCGACAGCGCGCTCGCCAACGTCGATCAACAGGCGCTCGCTCTTGCCACGTCCAGTGAAAATGCGACCGGCTTCTTTCGGCGCTTCTAGCGAATGTGTCGCGCGCCAGACGCTGCGTTCGAGATCACGATATGCGACAACCACACCAAGCGCGCGCGCGTCCGCAGCGATCTTTCGTTTGAGCTGTTTAATCTCGCCGGGGCTCACTACCAATTCTTCGCGATGCAAGAGCTCTGCACCCAGTGTGGCTTGCTCTTTATCGTTTAAGGAAAAAAAGTCTGCTGCGTTGAATTGCGCGGGTGTTTTCAATTCGTAAATACGAACTACCACCGGCGACGGACGACCGCGGGTGTCGGGATTCGCGCGCGCGGTCGCGACCACCGACACCGAGAGCTCGGTCGGCAGCGACGGTGCAGGCCCCGAAGCGCAACCCATCATCGCGATGACGATCGCTAGGCTCAAAAAATAACGAATCGAATTCATCCTTCTACTCAATTTCTTTCATCATGTGCGCTGAGGTCGATACCGCCACCGCCTCCCATCTCGAAATGAATCAACCATGGAAGTTGAATGATGACATAGGCATAAACGCGGCGTAGAACGCTTCTCTCGTGTTAATCGCCTAGTTGGCGACAATCGATCAAACTTTTCGCAATTTTTTGCAAAAACCCCATTAAATGGGTCATGCAACTGTTTTTTGACGTATCAATACACTAATAATTTGCCGCCTAGCCCCATTTAAATTGAACTATCAGGACTATGGCTGCGATACACACCAAAATGTTCTGAACATCGCTCCGATTGTTTCATTTGCACCCCAAGCACCTACCGCTTCTCGGCTATTGGTTAGGAAAATGTCAGGGAAAAATGCTAATCGAACTTGTGAGTGTATAGTTAGAATGCTCTTGTCATAACCCCTTGCGTGTTTCGTAATTTCATGGATTCGTCGCTTTTCGCCGATTGGCTTACTCCCTGCGAGGCGGACGCTCCATGCGGTGTTGCACTCGATTACGATCCGGAGTTCCTGGCCTTCGAAACGGCACTGCAAGGCAAGCCCGAGCAGCAGTACGGCGAAACAGTTATTGCTGCGGAAAAACCTGATTGGCGCGCAATCCGCGCCTCCGCTACCGAACTGCTCAAACGCTCAAAGGATTTGCGCGTCGCGGGTGCGCTAACTCGTTCACTCACTGTGCTCGAAGGACTACCGGGCCTTGCCAAGGGGGTCGGACTGATTTCGACCTTGCTCAACAATCACTGGCAAGACGTACATCCGCGTATCGAACAAGACGGCGAGCGAGATCCCTTTATGCGCTCGAACGCGCTTGCGATGTTGAGCGACACGCCGACTCTTGTCGCCGAAATTCGCGACAGCGCTTTTGTATCCGGTAGTGGTGTGAGTCTCTCGGTTCGTGATGCTGAGCTCGTGTTGGCGCCGAATGACAGCGCGACGCCACCGGCGACGCGCGACCAGCTTCAGAACATGCTGATCGACCGGCTCAATCAAGATGCGACTACGCTGCAAGCGGTTGAATATGCGTCAGCGCAGTTGGAAACGATTGCGTGGTTGTGCAATACGAATCTCGACGCCCAAGAAACACCGAACTTAAGCGGTGTATCGAAACTTCTCAAACTTTTGGCGAACAGTATTACCGCTGCGCGCGGTGTGACTGCCGATTATTCTGCCGAGGCAACCGACGGCTTAACGGAAAACTCAACTGCCATGGCTGTGGGTGGCGGCGTGCCAGGTCGCCTCGCCTCGCGCGCAGACGCGATTCGCGCGCTCGACGCGGTGTGCGCTTATTTTGAGCAGCATGAGCCGTCGAGTCCGGTACCTATGTTTTTAAATCGTGCGAAAAAGTTGACGGGTATGCGCTTTGTAGACATCATTCGAGATATGTCGCCCGAGAGCATGAATACGATCGATCTGATCGTGGGCCCCTCGAACAATTCTTAGGCATTACTAGTATTTATCCCTTCGCAGTAAAAGATTATCGACAGGAGCAAACGTGGCAACCAAAAAAAATACCGGACAAAAATTCATTGCGCGCAATCGCGCTCCGCGTGTTCAGATCGAATACGACGTCGAGGTGTATGGCTCTGAGAAAAAAATCCAGATCCCGTTCATCATGGGCGTGATGGCGGATCTCTCGGGCAAACAGCTCGATCCGTTACCGGCAGTGGCCGATCGCAAGTTTCTTGAAATCGATATCGACAATTTCGACGAACGGATGCGCGCGATCAAGCCTCGCGTGGCGTTCCACGTGCCAAACACGTTGACAGGCGAAGGCCAACTGGCTGTTGAGCTTACCTTCGACAACATGGAAGATTTTTCTCCTGCTGCTGTGGCGAAAAAGGTCGATGCCCTGAGCAAACTGCTTGAAGCGCGCACGGAGCTCAATAATCTTCTGAGCTACATGGACGGCAAAACTGGAGCCGAAGATCTGCTCGCCAAAGTACTGCAAGATCCGACACTGCTCAAAACACTTGCCGCAGCACCGAAGCCCACCGCGACGCCGCAGTAGTACATCGATAAGGAAAAGAAAACATGGCACAACGTCAATTAGCGACCGAAGAAAAAGCGCTGGAGACAAGCGACTTTTCTTCGCTCCTGCAAAAACAATTCAAGCCAAAAACCGACGAGGCGGCGGCGGCGGTTAACGCGGCCGTTCAGACGCTTGCTCAGCAGGCGCTGGTCAATACCAAGCTCATTTCGAACGACGCGTTTCAGACGATTGAAGCGATGATCGCCTCAATCGATCAGAAGCTATCTGAGCAAATCAATTTGATTCTGCACCATCCCGAATTTCAGCAGATTGAAGGTGCGTGGCGCGGCCTGCATTACCTCGTCAACAATACCGAAGTTGACGAGATGTTGAAGATTCGCGTGATGGATGTGTCGAAGAAAGATCTTCACCGTACGCTTCGACGCTACAAGGGCGTAGGTTGGGATCAAAGCCCGATCTTTAAGAAGGTTTACGAAGAAGAGTATGGCCAATTCGGCGGCCAACCTTATGGCTGCATCGTTGGCGACTACCACTTCGACCACACCGCGCCGGACGTTGAGCTCCTCGGCGAAATGGCAAAGGTTTCTGCGGCGGCGCACGTGCCGTTTATCGCAGGCGCCTCTCCGAACGTGATGCAGATGGATTCTTGGCAAGAGCTCGCGAACCCTCGCGACCTCACCAAAATTTTCGACAACACCGAATATGCCGCATGGAAGAGCTTGCGCGATTCCGAAGATTCGCGCTACATCGGTTTGGCCATGCCGCGCTTCCTCGCGCGCTTGCCGTATGGCGCAAAAACGAATCCGGTCGACGAATTTGACTTCGAAGAAGAAACCGCCAATGGCGATCATTCAAAGTACGCGTGGGCAAATTCGGCCTATGCGATGGCGGTCAATATCAATCGCTCGTTTAAGTACTACGGCTGGTGCACTTCAATTCGTGGCGTCGAATCGGGCGGTGCGGTCGAGAATTTGCCAGCGCATACGTTCCCAACGGACGATGGCGGTGTTGATTTGAAATGTCCTACCGAAATCGCAATCTCAGATCGTCGCGAAGCGGAGCTTGCCAAGAACGGCTTTATGCCACTCATTCATCGCAAGCATTCGGATTTTGCTGCTTTCATCGGTGCGCAGTCGTTACAAAAGCCTGCTGAATACTACGACCCGGACGCGACCGCAAACGCGAACCTTTCAGCGCGTCTGCCGTACATGTTCGCGTGCTGCCGCTTCGCGCACTATTTGAAATGCATCGTGCGTGACAAGATTGGTTCGTTTAAAGAGCGCGACGATGTCGAGCGCTGGCTTAACAATTGGATTCAGAACTACGTTGACGGCGATCCAGCGAACTCCACGCAAGAGACAAAAGCACGTAAGCCTTTGTCGGCAGCGGAAATTACAGTTGAGGAAGTCGCCGATAATCCGGGCTATTACACTTCAAAGTTTTTCCTGCGTCCGCATTATCAACTTGAAGGTTTGACGGTATCGTTGCGCTTGGTGTCGAAGTTACCTTCGGCAAAGAAAGCTCAGTAAAGATTTCTTTGAACGCGCATCACGCTATGCGCGATTCAATAGAACGGTTGGTAGAAATTAATTAAAGCCCAGATTAGGCATAACCGAAGGTGTATCGATGTCGGAGCGGGAAATTTCCGCGACGGTAGATGATTAGCAAATTTAAAGTATTTAGGAGTTATCGTGGCAACCACTGATTCATCCATTAGCAACAAGGTTGGCGACACCTCGAAGCCAGCATTACAAGCAATTTTCGGCAAGATTGCCGGTCACAACGGTGCGTCCGAAGACTCGGGCCATTCCGGTCAGGTTGAGATATTGAACGTCGAATGGCGTGCCGACCAACAAGCAACGCCAGGCGCTGGCGGTCAGCTTAACGTCGGTCGTGCAAACGTCGGTGCGCTCTACATCACCGCTTATGTCAACAAAGAGTTCGGCTCGTTGACCCAGGCGATGCTGCAAGCCAAGGTCATTTCTTCGATAGAAGTCGATTTCTGCCGCATCGCGGGCGGCAAGACACAATCGTATTGCAAGTACGAATTGAAAAATGCTCTCTGCACTTCGATCGATATCGAGGGCTCTGTCAACGGCGCGCGCATGCTTTATCGTGCTGGCTTCTCTGGTACCGAAATCAAGATCGAGTCGAAAGCGCAATCGAAAACAGGCGACATGGCAGCAGGCAGTACCTGTCAGCACAACATGCTCACAAACGCTTAAATCAAGCTTACTTGTTTGGCGAGGGCTAGCGTGTTGCGCTCGCTTGCCCTCGTGTGCGCCCGGCCTCGCAAATACTCCTGATTGGGGTGTTCTTGCAAATGCCGGGCGTTTGTATTTTGTGTATACATTTTGTGGCTACAACTAGTTTCGGTTTGATATTGCGTCCTTAACTCTCCTCAGGCTTCACTTTGTCCATCAAAAAACTCTACAGTTTCGATCAATCGATCGCGCAGCAACTCGCCGAGGCACAACAATCGGTTCGCAATGCGCCCACCGATGGCCCGCTACGAACGTTTTTGTTTCAGCTCTACGCCGTTTCCGGTGCTTGGGAAAAAGCCGTAGCTCAATTGCAAGCGGCTGCACAGTTTGACGCGACGGCAATCCCAATGGCTCAGCTTTATCGCGAGGCAATTCGCTGCGAAATGATCCGTGCTGACGTCTTTGCCGGAAAAAAAACACCGGGGGTGTTGGGTAGTCCCGAGCCTTGGGTGGGCTATCTGTCCGAAGCTCTCTCCTTCGTAGCACAAGAGAAGTTCGCAGAAGCAACGACGCTGCGAGATAAAGCGTTCGATCTCGCTCCTGCGTCGTCCGGCCGCATTGGCGACACAACATTTGAATGGTTGGCAGACGCAGACAGTCGCCTCGGTCCGGTGTGCGAAGCCTTCGTCAACGGTCAGTATTATTGGATTCCGTTTAGTCATATTGCGTCGGTTCAATTAGAAGCCCCGGCCGATCTGCGTGATCTGGTTTGGACGCCAGGCGTCATCACACTACGAAACGGTGGCCAACACCCTGCGCTGATTCCGACGCGCTACCCTAGTTCGGAGAAAGAAGCCGACGACTTTGCGCTATCCAAGAAAACATCGTGGATCGAGCATGCGAATGACACCTGGATCGGACTCGGGCAGCGGATGTTTGCAACAGATTCGGGTGAATTCGCGCAGCTCGACACACGCGAGATCACTTTCGACTCGCAGTAACCGATTTATTTCAAAAGCGCCAGCTCATTCGGCCCATGTCTGCCAATAAACGCTCCCCGATCGGCGACCGGCTTTTGCCTGCGCTTCTCGATCGGTTGATCGATGATGAACCGGCCAAACGTACGGAGGCGGAGTATTCTCGGTCGATGAATCGAGGCGCTTATCGACAAAGCGTGTTGCGCGACATGCGTTGGTTGTTCAACGCGGTCAATGCCGAAGCAGAAATCGATTTTGAAGGCTTTCCGCAAGCGCAGAATTCGACGATCAATTTCGGGCTTCCGGGTGTTGCTGGGCAGCGTTTTTCCGAACTCGATTGGATTAAGATCGAAAACATGATGCGTGACGCAGTCGTGCGCTTCGAACCGCGCGTACTCCCCGATAGTGTCGAGGTCAAAGCGATCACGTCCGCAGACACGACGGGGCATCACAACTTGCTCGCATTCGAGATCCGCGGTCAGCTCTGGTCCGAGCCCTACCCTTTGGATTTGTTGCTTCGTTCGCAAATCGATCTTGAAAGCGGTGTCGTGAGCGTGACTGACAATTCCGAGGCCTCCGCGTAATGGATCCAAGGCTTCTTGAGTATTACAACCGCGAGCTCGTTTATTTACGAGAGCTCGGTGCGGAGTTTTCGCAGCAATTTCCGAAAGTCGCGTCGCGTCTGGGCATGCAAGGTATCGACATTGCCGACCCGTATGTCGAGCGCTTGTTGGAAGGTTTTGCATTTCTTGCTGCGCGTATTCACCTGAAATACGATGCCGAGTTTCCGCGATTTTCGCAGCGACTGCTTGAAGTCGTTTATCCAAATTACGTCGCGCCAACGCCGGCCATGTGCGTGGTGCAAATGGAGCTACCCACCGACAAGGCTGCCATCGCCGATGGGTATACGCTTGCACGCGGCAGCGTGATGCGAAGCATGTTGCCAAAAGACGAGCGCACAGCGTGCGAATTCCGCACCGCGCATGAGTTACAACTCTGGCCGCTCGAGGTGGTAAGCGCGAAAGTGCAAGGTATTCCACCAGACATCGCGCTTGATCGCGTCACGCCAGGTACGCAGGTTCGCGCGGCTGTCCGCATTCAAATGCGCTTCACGATACCGGCGCAGGCGGCCGCACGATTGCCTGACGAAATCGATTTTTTCCTCAATGGCAACGATGAGGTGATTTCGCGGCTGTACGAGAAATTGTTTGCGCATTGTTCAGACGTACTCGTTGGTGCAACTGACAGTAAAGACAAACGCTGGGAATCGCTTGGGAAACAAGCGCTTTCAGCCGAAGGGTTTAGCGAGGATCAGGCGCTTATTCCGTACGAAAGCCGTGGTTTTCAAGGTTACCGATTACTGCACGAATACTTCGCGTTCCCCCAACGATTTGCGTTTATTCGCGTGAAGTCGTTACGTGAAAAATTGCGCGCGTTGAAAAGCAATAGCTTCGAGATCGTACTGTTACTCGATACCAATTGCGCCGATCTCGAATCGACGATCGACAAGGATTACTTCAAACTCCACTGCACACCGGCGATCAACCTCACGCAGCGGCGCGCCGATCGTATCGCGGTCAGCGGCGAGCGAAGCGAATATCACGTCGTCGTCGATCGCGCCAAACCGCTGGATTACGAGGTGTATTCGATTGGTACGGTCGAAGGCTTCAACGCCGACAATGCGGTTGAAACGCGTTTCTTGCCGTTCTATTCGAACGTTACCGAAAGCGGCCATCGTGCGCCGGGGGCGTATTACTCGGTGCGCCGCGAACCGCGCTTGATCTCTGACACCGCACGCAGATACGGTCCGCGTACGTCATACATCGGCTCTGAGGTCTTTGTATCGCTCGTCGATCAAAGTGAAGCGCCTTATCGCAGCTCGCTGCGACAGTTGGGTGTCACGGCATGGGTCACCAATCGCGACTTGTCGCTCTTGATGCCGATGGGTGGCGCCACCGATTTCACTTTGGTTGCTTCAGCGCCTGTAACCGCTGTTCGCGTATTGCGCGGCCCTTCGCGCCCGACGGCCGCCATTGCGGAGCGCGAAACGACCTGGCGACTTATCAGCCATTTGAGCCTCAACTATCTCGCGCTCACCGACACCGATCCGGTTGCTGGCGCCGAGACACTGCGACGGCTCCTGGAGCTCTACGGCGCGCTCGCTGAGCCGATCATGAGAAAACAAATCGAAGGGGTTCATCGTGTTGCGGTTCGCGCCACCACCCGACGCCTACCGGGCAGTGGCCCGCTTGTGTTCGGCCGCGGTATCGCCGCTGACGTGATGATCGACGAAGCGAGTTTTGCGGGTAGCAGTCCTTTTCTTTTCGGTGCGGTACTCGATCGTTTCCTTGCGCGGCACGTCTCGATCAACAGCTTCGTCGAAACCACGCTCAACAGCGCTTCGCGCGGTAAGGTGCATACATGGCCGGTTCGCTACGGCAATCGCCCGATCGCCTAACCACGAACGCCGAGCACGCAAGCTTGGCACACACCGGACAGATCGAGGATCTGTGGGCTGCGCTTGAGCACGCGCCGTATAGCTTCGATCTTTTTTTCACACTGCGGATGATCGAGGGTCGACAGCGCGATTTGCCGCGACTCGGAAAGGCAATGCATCCTTACGAGGAAAGCGTTCGCATTGGTCAGCAGCCAACGCTCGTGTTCGCACCGGCAACGCTTGCACACGCAGAACGCATTGGCAACGCAGACGGTGTTGGCAAAATTTGGCAATACGCCTTCGGTTTGTTCGGCCCTAACGGACCGTTGCCGACGCACCTAAGCGAACTGGCGCATGAGCGAACCACTCACGCGAAGGACAAAACGCTTGTTTCATTCGCAGATATTTTTCACCACCGCGCAACGGTTTTATTTTTTCGCGCGTGGGCAAATGCGCAGTCGACAAACAGTCTTGATCGCGAAGACGACGATTCGTTTACGCGCTACGTTGGCTCATTAATTGGCTATGGCGTCCCTGCGCTTGAAGGGCGCGATCGCGTTACGCCGCATGCCTTGCGTCACGTCTCAGGACACTTCGTTCGCCAAACGCGCAATGCGGAAGGACTCGAGCAGAGTTTGCGGATCGTGTTGCAAACGCCCGCTGCGGTCGAGATGTGGCGATTTGGGTGGCTTGAGCTTGACGCGCCGGAACAAACGCAGCTTGGACGACTGGGCGCAGACAAAGGTTTAGGTGTGGGCGCAGTCGCAGGCAGACGCGTGCCGGATCGACAGCATCGTTTTCGTTTGCGCTTGGGCGCGATGCCGCTTGGTAAATACCAACAAATGCTGCCAATCGGTCAGCAGTTTCAACACATCATCGATTGGGTGAGAAACTATATAGGCTACGAGTTCGAGTGGGATCTACAACTCGTATTGCGACGCGACGAGGTGCCTTCCGCTCAACTCGGTCGACATACGCAGCTCGGCTGGACGAGTTGGCTCACGCAAACGAAGCGGGAAAATGATGCCGATGATTTGGTGCTGTCGCCGGAAAAAATAGTACGCGGTCCGGGTAGTGGGCAACAAGCAAGTGCCTTCGCCGCGTAAGTACACCCAGGTTCAGTTGATATTTCTTTTGAGTTCACGGAGTTGCAATGTCTGAGATTAGTCGGGTCTCCTTATTTGGCAAGTTAAACCCTACCCTATACAAAGCCGTCGAAAGTGCGACGGTATTTTGCAAGTTGCGCG
>JBOFBL010000292.1:0-1095 GCA_051645545.1 Casimicrobium sp.
TGCGCTCGCCGGGCGAATACGCGGAAGATTTCATTCCGGGTGCGAAAAACCATCCCGTGCTCGACAACGACGAGCGCGCGCAAGTCGGCACAATCAACAAACAACAATCGCCGTTCGAAGCGAAGCGTTTCGGCGCGGCGCTCGTCACCAAGAACATTGGCGACATGATCGCGACGCATTTTGCCAACAAGCCGAAGGACTGGTCGCCGCTGATCTACTGCTGGCGCGGCGGCAAACGCTCGGGCGTAACGACACACATCTTGCGCGAAATCGGTTTCAATGCAGTGCAACTCGATGGCGGCTACAAAGCGTTTCGCGGTCGCGTCAATGAAGACTTGCCGCTACTCTCTAAAAAGTTTCGCTATGTCACGATCTGCGGTTGCACGGGCACAGGCAAGACCGCGCTTTTGCATGCGCTCGCGCGAGCGGGCTCGCAAACGATCGATCTCGAAGGCATCGCCAAACATCGCGGTTCCTTGCTCGGCGATTTGCCGAACGAGCCACAGCCGTCACAGAAACGATTCGACACCTTACTCTGGGCACAACTCGCCAAGCTTGATCCATCGAAACCAGTATTCGTCGAGTCGGAGAGCAAAAAAATCGGTCTTGTCCAAATGCCCGATGCAATGCGTGAAACGATGGCCGAGGGCGAATGCGTGTGGCTCGACGTCCCGATCGCCGCGCGCGTCGCACACATTCGCAACGACTACGCACACTTCGTGAACGATCCACTCGCACTTGTCGAAAAACTGCAACCGCTCAAAGCGCTGCGCGGTGCGAAGCTGCTCGATCAGTGGTGGGCGCAGGCCGAAGTGAGAGACATCGACGGGTTGTTCGCCTCCCTCATGGTCGATCATTACGACCCGCTTTACACGAGCGCGATTGCGAAAAATTATCCGAGGCTCTCAAGAGCGCGACGTGTTGGACTGTCGGCAGTCGATTCGCGCTCGCTCGAGATGGCCGCGAGCGCGATCGTCGAGAGCGTCTAGAAAGCGTAGCGAACGCCAAGCGCAAACATGCCGTAGCTTAAGCGGCCGTTGCCTTCGTCGGTCCATGCAAATTTTTTGCCGACACTTTGCGCTTGCGTGTAATCAA
>JBOFBL010000293.1:0-2843 GCA_051645545.1 Casimicrobium sp.
AAAAACCCTCCCGTGCTTGGGATCACCGAAGCCGAAAAAAGACTTTACTCTTCGCTACGGATTGCCGCCCAAGAAATAGCCGTTTACCAAGTCAAACCAAAAACCATTGCATCATGAGCAAACCACCAACCAAAAGCCTCGGAAATATATACATAACAAACCCAGTTTTGCTATAATGTCATTACCGACTGGAGCAAATCATGGGCGAAGCAATATTCAATCAACCTCACTTTCACGACGAAGACAAAGCGCGTGAATACCTAGAAGCGTTGCGCTGGACGAATGGCATCGTGTGCCCGCATTGTGGTTTGGTTGATCGCGCGTACGCACTCAAAGGCGAAAAGCATCGCGCCGGACTTTACAAATGCGGTGATTGCCGCAAGCAATTTACCGTGACCGTTGGCACGGTATTCGAGCGCAGCAAAATCAAGTTGAACGTATGGCTTCAAGCCGTGCATCTTATGTGCGCCAGTAAGAAGGGTATTAGCAGTAAGCAGCTAGAGCGCATGATGGGCGTGACCTACAAAACCGCATGGTTCATGTCGCATCGCATTCGCGAAGCTATGACGAACAAGCCTGAAGGATTGCTCGGCGCTGGTGGCGGCACGGTTGAAGTCGACGAAACGTATTGGGGTAACAGCAAACGCAGCAAGATCGGTCGCAAGTACAAGGGGCGCGGCGGCGATCACAAAGAGAAAATCGTCTCGCTCGTCGAGCGTAACGGCGATGTGCGTAGCTTTCACGTTAAAGTTGTCAACGGCGCGACGCTTCGGACGATTATGAAAGAGCAAATCGCTGCGGAAGCGAACATCATGACGGATGAGCTTCCGGCCTATAAAGCGATTGGTAAGGAATTTGCGAGCCACGAAGCGGTCAAACACTCTGCCAAGGAATACGCGCGCGGGAACGCCCATACAAACACGATTGAAGGGTATTTCAGCATCCTAAAGCGCGGGCTAATTGGTACCTTCCATCATGTAGGGCGTCAGCACCTAAAACGCTACATGAAGGAATTCGATTTCCGCTATAACGCGCGCAAGACTGGCGATAGTGAGCGCACCGCTTTAGCATTGAAGGGTATCGGTGGCAAGCGCTTGATGTACAAACACTCATCACGCAATCCGACGACGAGGAATGAACGAACCACAAGCATCTTCCGATGATGTATTGACCCTCCACATGGAGGGCATACCGCCGAACGGTGGAGACATGCTTTTGCCCGCGTTTATAAACAAACTTGACGAGTTTCGCTCCGCTCTTTCGGAGACGGACAAGTTTCTTTCCGGCGGCGACGCTACGGTTCAGTTTTTAGTGAAAGACCTTTCGCATAGCAGCCCGAGCGCGGTGACAATCGGCTGGGAAGGCGCGGGGATCACTGCGGCGCATCAAGAAAAGATTTTTCCTTACTTCGGGCGGTTGGTTGATGGTTTGACCAATGGAACCGTTCGCGAAGTTGACGAGGCGGCGTATCCGCTGCTCGACAAGTTGTTAGCTCTTGCCGCAGGGCTTGGGAAAGAAATGGCGCGAATGTGGCTTAGTCGGCAAGGTGCCGACATCGCCGCGTTCACGCCAGAGACGGTTAAAGCGCTCGAAGACTTGCTTGGCACGCCTTATCAGTCTTATGGTTCTGCAAAAGGACGGGTAGAGGCATACAACAGTCACTCTAAAGAGAAGTTCTTCTATCTTTACCCGATCATCGGTCAGCGCATCAAATGCGTGTTCGACGAATCGCGTCGCACCAAAGCGAGCGGAAGCGTTGACAAATCGGTGACAGTTACCGGTCTTGTGAAATATCGGCGCGGCAGCTTCGTGCCATTCGAAATTGCCGTTGGAGATATCGAGGAGATTCCTGCGGACTCTGAGCTTCCGTCTTTATCTTCGTTCGAGGGGATTGCTCCGAACGCAACCGGGGATATCGATTCTGTTGAGTTTGTAAGAAAGCAGCGCGATGGCTGGCACTAGCATCGAGTATTGGGACAGCTGCATGTTTCTCGCCTACATAAAGGGCGAGACATCTCACGCCACAGGCACGTTTGACTATCTGAAAGATCGTGTACGTAAATTCGATTCAGGAATTCTTACCTTAGCGACTTCAACTATTTGCATACCCGAGGTTGTCGGCGCAAGCTTGACTGACGAATTGAGGAAACGGTTTTCTGCGATGTTGAACCGCTCCAATATGCATAGCGTTGACGCCACACCGGCGGTGTGCAGACTGGCGGCAGATATCAGAGAATACTTCAGGCAGAACCCGCTTACCGCTGGTAACGGCAAGCCGATTTACCCGTCTACAGCGGATGCAATTCATGTTGCTTCTGCAATATCTGTAAACAGAACAGCGAATACCTCCGTTGATCTAATCACGCTAGATCACAGAAACAAGCCTCCGAAAGAGGAGATGGCAATGGTTGCGATGAACGCGTACATTTCTTCGAAGTATCGAACCCGTGTAATGCTTCCTCCGCTCGCTGGCATTACTCCGACATTGCCGGGAATGGACTAGACAAAATGCACTCAAAACAGACAAACTCACCTAAAGACGAAGCCAAAACTCCGTCTATGGATGATGTTCTAAGGCGGATGCTTGCTGCGCCACCTAACCCCGCACTAACAAAGCCAAAAACCAAGGTTTTGCGCGAAAAAAAGAAGGCCGAATGATCGGCCTTTTTAGTGTGTTATTGGGTTTCTCATGTATATAATTGCGAAAAGCCTTCCTCTTGCCATTGGGCTCAATATCTTTCTCCCAGGACTGGGTTACGCATACTACGGTCGAGTAGTCCTAGGAAGCCTTCTCGCGGTCGGAACGCTCTACGCATTTTTCAAAGCGCCCGGAATTCTTCTTG
>JBOFBL010000294.1:0-2278 GCA_051645545.1 Casimicrobium sp.
GCCGCGCCCGTGCTTAAGTACGCAGAGCGTTTGTTTTCGCGTCAAGGCTTTATCGATGCATTGACGCCAGCAGAAAGAGGAATGAGAAGGTAACTTCTCATTTCGCATAGCGTGAGCGAACAGTCGGCCAAACCCTATCTCGTCCGCGCCCTATACGAGTGGTGCGTCGAGCAGGGCTACACGCCGTTTCTCGCGGTGCGCGTGAATTCGAAAACGAAAGTCCCGATGGACTACGTGAAGAACGGCGAGATTGTGTTGAATGTCTCGCCCATCGCAACGCATAAGCTCACGATGGACAACGAGTGGACGCTCTTTAATGCGCGCTTCAATGGTGTGACGCAAGAAATCGCCGTGCCGTTTTCTGCGGTCGTGGGTATCTTCGCAAAAGAAACGGGCTACGGCATGGGGTTTCAACCCGAAGCCGAGGCGGGTCCGTCGGATGTTGCGCTCGCGCCTGCGCAAACACCCGCGCTCGCAGCGATCACGAATGAGGCAACACCTGCACCATCAAACAATGCTGCAACCAACGACAGTGCTGCGGCAGCTGCGAAGCCAAAACCTACGCTCACGGTCGTCAAATAAGCAGGAGCGACCCCGGCGCGCGATCAAATTACAAAACCCATCCTGATCGCGCTAAGCGCCGCTCCCGTGAAATCAACTTCTTGTAAAATCTAAGTCTTCGCCGATTTAGCTCAGTGGTAGAGCAACCGCCTTGTAAGCGGTAGGTCGTCAGTTCAATCCCGACAATCGGCACCATCTTTTTCCTCTCTCAATGCCGCACATTTGCTGCGATATCGACGGGAGTTCAGGTCAACGCACGACCTTCCGATGTGCGTCCGACGCCTCTCGCAATTCTTCAGCGATGCGCTCGCGAACAGCAGTCATGCGGCTTAACGCCGCTCAACAACTCAACAATGAATCAGAACTCAAACCGAAACGGTGGAGCCCGTCACCCGCGCTCGCCGCTCGCAAAACACGCGACACCTCATCAAAAAAATAACGCATCGTCCGGTCAACAACGCCGCGCGAGCAGTTCGCCCGCCGCATTGTTCACTGCGCCGCCAAAGCAAGCGCGCAATTGGTTGGATGATGTTCCGACCACGCCAGATGCTCAAAAATTAGGCAACAATAAACCTATCCAACAACCGCGCCAATCGACCAATAATATTGGGCAATCGGATAGAAATAGTAATATTTCGAAAAATATAGAAAATAATACAATCGCCCAATTAAATGAGGCTTCTGGTAGTATTGTTGGCGGAGAAAAATCGCAGCCGATTGACGCCCGCTACGCACGCCAGGTGGAGCTCACCAACGCGATGCGCAGACCCTCGCCAGCGCCTGCGAAAGCGGTCGCGACACAGAGCGAATCGTCGCGCGAACCTGCAACCGTCGACCAAGGTTTCGCGGCACTCGGCCTGCGCGACGAGCTCGTGCGCGCTGTGCTCGCGCACGGCTACAGCACGCCGACACCCATTCAAAAGCAAGCGATTCCTGCCGTGCTCGACGGCGGCGATCTCTTGGGCGGTGCGCAAACCGGCACCGGAAAAACGGCAGGCTTCGTGCTGCCGATGTTGCAACGCTTGATGGCGAAACCGTCGACGATGCGCGGCAACACCAAACTCGCGCGCACGCTGATCCTCGCACCCACGCGCGAGCTCGCGGCGCAGGTGGAAGAGAGCGTACGCGTGTATGGCAAATTTCTGCCGCTTACTTCGACCTGCATCTTCGGCGGCGTCAACATCAATCCGCAAATCACCGCAATGAAGCGCGGCGTCGATATCGTGGTTGCTACGCCAGGTCGCTTGCTTGACCTGCATCAACAACGCGCGATTGATCTCTCGGCGGTAGAAATTCTCGTGCTCGATGAAGCCGATCGCATGCTCGACATGGGCTTCATTCACGACATCAAAAAAGTGCTCGCGGTGCTTCCGCCGAAGCGCCAGAACTTGCTCTTTAGCGCAACGTTCTCCGACGACATTAAAGCGCTTACCGATCGATTGCTCAACAACCCGCGCATGATCGAAGTCGCGCGTCGAAACACCACGATCGAAGTCGTTGATCAATCGGTCGTGCTCGTCGATAAATCCGCAAAAGCGAAACTCCTGATTCATCTCGTCAAAGAGCGGCAATGGTTTCAAGTGCTCGTCTTTACGCGCACCAAGCACGGCGCAAATCGTTTGGCTGAACAGCTCACAAAATCCGGCATTTCATCGCTCGCGATTCACGGCAACAAGAGCCAAGGCGCGCGTACCAAAGCGCTCGCCGAATTCAAATC
>JBOFBL010000295.1:0-1299 GCA_051645545.1 Casimicrobium sp.
AGCTCGAAGCGATGAAGGAGTTTCTCTCCTCGCCCGATGCCGCCATTGCCTTAGCAGAAAACTTGGCCCTGGTGGCCGCGCAAGGCATTCCGGTGGTCGGGCAAGTGGTGGCCGGGGCAGCGGCGGCAGAGCGCATCAAAGGTATCGTTGACGCCGCAGGCCCCGCGATCGACGAGCTCAAGGGCATGGTCGACACCTGGAGCAAGCCGATGACGCCGGAGCAGATGGAGGCGGCCAGAAAGCAGTTGGCGAAGTTCTTGATTGGTACTGGTATTGCACTCTTGCTTGCTGCGCTCGGGCGAGCGGGGGCCAAGATCGCTGCGAAGATTCGGGCGCGAAAGAATTCGGTCACCAAGGCGCAGACGAATACGGGCAATGGAAAGTCGCAGACGCCCTGCGCGTGTAAGTTTCCGCGACCGGTGATTATTGCCACCGGTGAAAAAGCGCTCATCGAAACGGATTTCAGCTTGCCGGGATCGATCCCCATCAGCTGGCGGCGCAGCTATCGATCGGGCGACACGCGTAGAAGCTGGCATGGGCAAGGCTGGGCGACAGCACTCTCGGTGTCGCTCGTGCTGGGTGCGAGTGGATTGCTCCTACACGACGCCAATGGTCGCGTCGTCAAGCTGCCGCCGATTGAGGTCGGTGCAGAGCATTTCGAAGCCTATGAAAAGCTCACACTGCGTCGGCCTGAAGCCAATCGCTGGACACTGACCGACAAAGCGGGTGAAACGCGTCACTTCCGTCAGGCTGATAGCGCGCAGTGGGAGATTCCCCTGCTCGGAATCAGCGATCGCGACGGCAATCATGTGCGCTTGAACTACCCAGCGTGGGAAGTAGGCACAGACGCGAACAATGCGCTTGCGCACTGCCCGACGAGCATCATCGATAGTGCGAAGCGCGAGCTTCGTTTGACGTGGGACGTTCGCGGGCTCTTGCTCGCGGTGGATGCGGTCGATAAATCGCAAGCCAAAACGATCCGCCTTGCAAGCTACACGTACGATCGAGACGGATGTCTTACGTCTGCGCGCGACGCGAACGATCAGGGGCGCACGTATGCGTGGAAGAACAACGTCCTCGTGGGCTATACGCTGGCCACGGGCGAGCGCTTCGCCGCGACGTATGACGACTACTCACCGATGGGCAAAGTCACGCGCTCCTGGTGCGTGGATTCGCCGAATGAAGCCGAGGGGCACACCTTCACGTACAACGAGCGCGCGCGCATCACACGCGCCGTCGATGGGCTTGGGCGCACGACCACGTTCTACTACGACGAGCGCAAAGACATCGTTGCGATCG
>JBOFBL010000296.1:0-3887 GCA_051645545.1 Casimicrobium sp.
GCTAGTAGCGCGAGAAGACCGATGACTGTGTAGCGATGCATGATGACTCATTTGAAGCGTTGCGATTGCATTGTGATTTGATCGCAAGCACCATTCAAATCGTACTGACTTTTTTGAATAGCGGTCTAAATTAGGAACTGCGTCCGGTCATATTCGCTTCGCCCGCATTTCGCGTATGCCATTGCAACGCGAAGAACAGCCCAACGACCGCGATCAGGATGTGAATGGCGAGACTCGCACTATGAATCGGCGACGCGTCGGCAAGCGCGCCACTCACGAGCGCCTGACCGATCGATAGCAGGTCGGGAACAAGAACGGCTACAAAAGCGATGATCGCCGCTTGTGCGGAGCGAAAGACGAGTGCTAATACGAACACAACGATGAGCGCAGTTTGATCGATAAGCGCCCGCATCGCAAAGACTTGATAAATCGGGTCGCCAAGCGGCGCGTCCGCACGTCCAATCCACTGCAATTTACTTAGCGTAGCGACAAGCCGCCAAATCAAAATCAATGCGAGAAAAACGAGAACAATGTTTCGCGGCGCGTTGGCGCGATCTTTTTGCTGTTGCATGGAGAATGATCAAAGATGTATTCGGAACAATGTTAACGCGCTCATTCTGAGTCGCGCATCTCGCGACATTCGTCGAATCTTTGCTCTGCAAACAACATAAACGTAGTCGCGATAATGCGCACTACACTTCGCTTTCTGCAGATTCGCTCCAACGTTATGACTTCAGCCACCGACACCGCATTCGACGAGCCACAAAAAATTCACTCGGCACTGCTCTGGCGCGATGATGGTTGGACGGCCTCCGTTGTCAAAAACGAAGACGATGAAGGCTGGGCCGTCGCGATGACTGCGGACGGTGCGCGCGAGCCGGCGCTCGTCGGCCCATGGACCATGGGGCGCAACAAAAAAGATCCGAAGCCGCTCGATAGTTTTGCGTTTAACACGTTGGTGAAAACCGTCACCGAATTTGTAGGACGCCAGCAACAGCAGCAACGCGCCGCGCTTCACAAGAGTTTCGTGATCGATAGTGCCGCTGGTCGCATCACCGTCGCGCATGACATCGACCCCGACGACGACAACCCGACCGCGACACTCAGCGCGACGAATGAATTGGGCGAGGCGCTTGCTCGAGTCAGTGTGTCGCCGAATTACAAATTGACTCGATCAAGCGCTGCCGACTGGATCGCACAATCGTTTGCCAAACCTAAAGCGAGCGATTAATCCACGCAGCGATTATTGTCACTAAATTGAAGGTCAACGACGCAACAGCGCCTCGTGTGGTGCATGCTTATTCACTACTTCGAATCGGTAAAAAAGCTTATCGGCACCATCCTTAATCGCCAAAATAAATTGGGCGAATCGTTACTTATTTGCAGTAATCAATATCTAGCGAAAATTATCTTTCGCCCCAATAAATTCGACAATTTTTAAACATTGCCATTTGACGATTTTCTCACAAAATCGCAACCGATAAACGAACCATCGCACGCTGCATTACTCTGTCGGATCGGAGAAAAATGACGCGGGATACCTCTCGCGCGGCAGCTCGAAATGCCATGCGTCGACAAACGGTCGCTCACCCGCCGCACGCTTCGTCGCAACATATTCGTTGACCATGTCTTCGGGCAGCCGATCGGTCGCCGTAAGCCACGGCGCCCAGCATCCACCCCAGCGAATGGGCACCGATGTCTCTTGCGCCGCTGCGCGCATTGCGAGCGCGATCTGAAAAATAAGCGCCGTTTCCCAGCGAACCTTGTTACCGACGAAGGGCACGAGATCGACCGCATGCCCGGTGAGATGTCGCGAATCCATGGTTTGGCTCGCGCCGGTTTCAACGAGTTTTCTTTGCTCGTCGATGGTGCGAATGCCATCGCTGACTGCGAAGTCAATCGGTGTGATTTCAATGGCACGCTCGACCACAGCGACCAAATCCGCGTGCACGCCTTGAAGTTCTCGGCGTGATCGGGTGCCCAATACGAACGTTGGCATCTGTGGCCTCTCTGCATCTTCCATTGATGCTTATGATCGTAGCGCTTCGCGCGATCGTTTGCGACTACCTAAGTGGGTGGCACACAGGTAGCGCGATTTAGTGCTATTTGGCAACATCCAAGTATTTTTCGCGATTCGAGCAGCTCTGTTAGTCCCCCGATGCGACAGCTTCGCCGCGGGGGCGCAGCGAGCTACGCGTTGTTTAGTCTCTCTCTCTCTCTCTCTCTCAGTAACGTAGCTCGCCGCGCTTGCCCAACGATCGACATCGCCTCGCACGGCGCTCGATTGATCGTTTTCGAAACGCATTTACCTGGGAGTCAACATGAATAAATCAATCAGCGTATTGGCCGTCGCGTCAACCTTGTTCGCCGCGAGCACAACTGTTGCGTCCGACGATCGCGACACTTTGGTGAGATTCGACGGCGGCATCGGCTCGCAGCCGTTTGCCTCTGGCACTGGCGGTGTACCGGTGCCCAACGACGTAAAAGGCGTGCCACCGGGCGGTCGTCCATGGCCTATCAGCGCACTTAAAGCGACGGTGCGTACCGACGGCACGATTTCAGTGAAAGGCAAAGGCATGATCTTGGGCGGCGGCGCGAACGTCGGGCGTCCGGCGATTCCGCGACAGGTGGTTGCCACACTGTTCTGCGGTGACCTCACGATGAATTCCACGGCGACCGATCTTGATGCAGCGGGCGACTTCAAAATCGACAGCGCGCTCAGTGCGATGCCACCGATTCCGTGCGCGGCACCGATTCTTTTGATTCGCAACTTCGCAAACGGCGCTGCCGGGCCCTGGTTCGCAGCCGGCATTCCGAAGGTCGACGACGAGGATTGAATCGCACCGGAAGCGCCGGCGTCGCTCGAACCGGCGCGGGCGAGTGCATCGCTGCCAGCGAGGCGGGTGCACAAACCCGCGTGCACGAGTGCGCAATTCGCGCTACAGTAAGCGCCCAACTCTCTACCGAGGATACGACCATGAACGACCGCGCAGGCAACGACGGCATCACGCAAATCGAAATCGATCAACGTGTTTACGATCTCTACGATGAGTATTGTCATGGTCGCATCGACCGTCGCGAGTATTTGAAGCGTGCATCGGCGCTCGCGGCGCTCGGTATCCCGGCGCTTGCGATGGCCAATGCGCTGTTGCCGCAATATGCAAAAGCACAAACGATTTCGTTTACCGATTCGCGCATCAAGGCGAATTACGTGAGCTATCCCTCGCCGGGTGGTAACGGCGAGACGATGCGCGGCTATCTCGTGCAGCCGACGGGCAACGGGCCCTTTCCCGCAGTGCTCGTGATTCATGAAAATCGCGGATTGAATCCGTATATCGAAGATGTTGCACGCCGTGCGGCGACGGCAGGCTATCTCGCGCTCGCGCCCGATGGCCTTGCGTCGCTGGGTGGCTATCCGGGTAACGATGACGATGGCCGTACGATGCAGGCGAAGCTCGATCAGGCGAAGCTGCGCACCGATATGTTGAATAGCGCAAAGTGGTTAAAGGCGCACAAGCTTTCCAGCGGCAAACTCGGCGTCACCGGCTTCTGCTGGGGTGGCGGCACAAGTAATTTCCTTGCGGCAACGATGGGCGCCGATTTGCAAGCAGCAGCGCCTTACTACGGCGCGGCAGCCGATACCGAAAGTGTGAAAAACATCAAATGCGCGTTACTTATTCACTACGCGGAAACCGATCAACGCATTAACGATATGTGGCCTGCGTACGAAACTGCGCTTAAGGCAGCAAGTGTGAAATACGAAGCGCATTTCTACCCAGGCACGCAACACGGTTTTCACAACAATTCCACGCCGCGTTATCAGGAGGCGGCGGCAAAATTGTCATGGGATCGCACGATCGAGCATTTCAAAAAGCACCTCGCGTAAA
>JBOFBL010000297.1:0-1508 GCA_051645545.1 Casimicrobium sp.
TTCTTCTGCCGCATCCATGATCCCGATAACTCTATACTCAATGCCTGGCGTTGCATCTAACTCAAACGTCCGGTCGACAATGATGTCGTCGATCCGTACGGCTATCGCCACGGTGTAGCCGCCGCGCCGGTTGAATGCCCCCCGAACTGCGCGCTTCATCCTGGGGTTTTCTTCCAGCAACTTGCGCACGTAGTCGATTCCTGCGGGCCATGTCATGCAATCGCCGTTGCGTAACTAACGTCTCGTACCATCAGCGCTTTCACTTTTTCGCGAGTCATCGCGGACATCTGTTCTTCAGTAACACCGTAGATTTCCTCGACGCGACGGCGGGCGCGGTGAATACTTTGTTCGTCTTGGTCGTGATGGAACGGGCAAAGCGGAATGGTTTGCTTGTCCGTCAGCTCGCGCCGCCCGCCGTGCTTGCGAGGATGGTGAACTTGCACAGGCGCGTGATCGTCGGCGCGCGACACACCCATGATCTCGCAGCAGACACATTGCAACCTTGCGACATAGCCCATATAGGTCTTGCCACTCATTGCCTCGATGCGTTCTTCAATAGTCATGCCGCCTTCTTTCCAACATATCCAGTCCGCTGCTTGCATTCCTCAACTGCGGCGCGAAGCTCTGCCATTGAAACAACATCCATCTGCGCTTCGTGAATCTCGATGATCTTGCGCAACGCTTCGATCTCGGGCCCGCGGGAGATGTAGCGCCCAGTCTTTGTTTTGGTTTCGTCGATCGCAAACAGCGCATCACGCGCCGTGATCGCGTCGGGCATGTACTCGGCTCCGATGTTCATCTCGCAAAGTACGATTGCCATGTTCACGGGCATCACAAGACCGGCGAACAGATCGCCGTCGCACTCGCCCTTGGTTAGCGCATCGAAGGCGCGCCGAAAGATCAAAGCGACCTCGACCTTTTCGTCGTCTCGCATCGGGATCGAATGCTCGCGGACGCGGCCAAGACGTTTCGCCCAAGCCATGCGATCAATCGGCTTCGGTTGATAGGCTTTGCGGGCACTCATGCAGCTACCGTTTCTTCTTTGGCTTGTTCACGGCGCGCTTGCTGCGCTTTGAACGCTTTTTGCCGCTTATGCATTTCACGCTCGTGCTCGGCTTTGGAAATCAACGTCAGCATCATCTCCATGCGGTCGTGCTTTTTGAGATGCGGCCAGATCGCGAGCTGAACATCTTCGTTGTAGAGCGCGGCCACAACGGACTCGTGCATTTCTGCGCGCTCGAAATCGTTGGGTAAGTCATCCCACGACCAGGATTGCGGAAGTCGAATCTTCTTGCCGCGAACTTTGAATTCATCGCAGTGACCGGCCATGATGTAGAGAAAGCCGCGAAACGCTTTGAAATCCGTGAACCGTTCCTGCGCCGCGAATATCGTTCCGAGCAAAATGATGTGCCATGCCGTAAGCGCGGGTGACGGGCTCGTGAAGACACCGATCGAAACAATTTCACCGGGCTCGACTTCGCGCAGCATCTTTCCCCAGCGATCAAGTG
>JBOFBL010000298.1:0-10519 GCA_051645545.1 Casimicrobium sp.
GGTTGCGATCATTTCTTCTAGCGCTTCGCCGCCTGTTCATACACTGCATTGCGCTCGCGCTTGCCCACCGCCACGACAACAACGAGCAACACCTTCTCGCGCACCTCGTAAACCAAGCGATAGCCAACGCTTCGAAGCTTGATCTTGTAGCGATCCGGATGTCCGTGCAATTTCGCCGACGACACCCGCGGATGGCTCAACCGTTCTTCGAGTTTCGCTTTGAAGATTTCGCGCGTATTGCCATCGAGCTTCTTCCATTCCTTGAGCGCCTCCTCAAGGAACGCCAGCTCATAGCTCATCGAGTTTAATTTTCACCGCGCGCTGCCCAGCGCGCGCGTCCGCAATGCGATTGAGCTCGATGTCTTCGAGACGATCCAATAGCGCCTCGTAGGCTTTCGCCGGCACGCAATAAAAGGCGGGCTCATTGCGATTGAGAATTGCAACAGCGAAGCCTTCTCCCGCCGCGACAGTGCCCATTGGATTCCGCTTTAGCTCGGAAACACTCGCAGAAACTTCGCTCAAAATTGTGTGCGTCATGTTTAGCTCCTATCGCCGATAAAGATGCTCATATTAGGACGAATAATAGCGTTTTTAATGGTGCTTTTAATCGAAACACACAGGAGCACCCCTGATAGCGATCATTTCAAACACGCAAACGCGTCGCGCCATTGCATTGCGATTGAGCGGGACGCCCCGGGATCACGTTTTCCCATTCGTGGTGAGCTTCTTTCATACTGAGATCGTGCTCCCGTTCGTGGTGAGCTCAGTTCATCCTGAGCTTGTCGAAGGAAACCATGAACGCACTTCAATCGAGAACTGATAACCCCAAAAGCTTGAAAACCAGATCGCGACCAGGGTCGCTCCTACGCCATACTAAGAACATCACGAAATTCGGCGACTACAACTGCCCCTTTGCGCCCGCCAACTAACAAAAATTGTCACGTTTGACGGCTTGCGACGGGCCCGTCCGCGCCCAAAAACCGCTTGCCAGCCCGGAATCATCCGACAAAAAGCAGAAATAAGCCTTAAAAATCAAATAATTAACAATTTTGACACCCAACCCAGTGCCCCCTGGCACGCCGACTGCATTAGTGTGCCCATGCAGCGGTCATCGCTGATTTAACAAAGTCCCGATCATCGGGGGAAGGAAATTGACAATGAAACGTTCTATTCAAAAGGGCTTCACCCTCATCGAATTGATGATCGTGGTGGCAATCGTTGGTATTTTGGCCGCTATCGCAATCCCTGCATACAAAGACTTCACGGTTCGCGCACGCGTTTCCGAAGTGCTCGCGTCGATGGGTGCTTGCAAGACGAAACTTGAGGACTTCTATCAAGCGAACTCGAATTCGTGGAGTAACTCGGTGCCGGCGTCTGTGGAGACTTTAGGCCTCTGCGATACGAATACGTCTAAAGCCAACCAGACAAAGTACTTGGCCACAATGACAGTCGCTGCTGGTCCGATCATTACAGCTACAACGTCCGCCGCTATGGGTGACGTTGGCGCGAACAGCAGAGTCATTCTGATGTCGCCACGTGGTCAAGCAGGTGCTGCGCTGACTGCGCCGGCAAATATTGGAAGCTGGGTTTGTGGTCCTGCAGCTGGTGCTACTGGCGTTGAAAACCGCTTCCTTCCTGGTTCATGCCAAGGTTAATTCGTTAGTCGATTTAATCGTCTTTCGAACAGAAAAAGCCCGCGTAAGCGGGTTTTTTTTTAGTAGTTAAGTTACAAAAAACTCACTGACTAACAGCAAGTTAAGGCCATCCAATGAAAAAACAATCGAGGGGATTTACGCTGATTGAGCTAATGATTGTGGTTGCGATCGTTGGCATTCTTGCCGCAATCGCGATACCCGCATACAAGGACTTTACGATACGCGCACGCGTAAGCGAGGTGTTGGCGCAACTTAGCTTGTGTAAAACTAAGTTAGAAGATTTTTACCAGGGTAATAGTAATACTTGGAGAAACGCTTCAACGATTGAGGTACACAATCTAGGCGTCTGTGATCAATCGAGTTCGAAAGCCAATTCGACCAAATTTTTGGCCACAATGACGGTAAACAATGGGCCGATTATCGTCGCTACGACCACAAACGATCTCGGTGACGCTGGCGCTAACGGAAAGATCATCACTCTTTCGCCTAGGGCTCTAAGCGGAGGGCTCATCGTATCTCCTGCGCCAATCGCATCGTGGCTATGCGGAAGCGCGAGCGAGGGTACGGATTTAGATGCGCGTTTTCGCCCGGGTTCTTGTCAAGGATAAATTTCGCCGTTTCCGCGCGTAGCTTAAAACTTACGGGGGCCAGTGGCGTCGACATGCACTTTCGCGCAAAATCTCATCATTACCCCTCGCAAGATTTTTAAATAATGACTCGTTTTCGTGCTGCCGCTATCCACCTCGGTATCTCGGCGCTGATCGCCGCTAGCGTTTTCATACTTCTTTGGTTTATTTGGTATCCAAATCCGCTCCTTGAAGCGGTGGGTGGTACGAAGCTTTTCTTGATGTTGCTTGGTATCGACGTGTGCCTTGGACCACTACTTACGTTTGTTGTGTTCAAAACGGGCAAGAAAACCTTGAAATTCGACCTCGCAGTTATCGCATTATTGCAAGTCGCGGCCTTGCTCTACGGGGTTTATACCTTTTACATGAGCCGCCCAGTTCATATTGTGAACGTCGGATTTCGCAACGATATTGTGCGCGCAATCGATATAAATCGCGCGTCGCTCGATAAATCGGGACGTTCTCTATCGTTATGGGGACCCGAATGGATTGGAGCGAAACCGCCCACCGATCCCGCCGCCGCCGATCGTATGATTGAACAGGCTATGTCGGGCGGTAGCGATATAAGCGCAATGCCCGAATATTATGTGCCAATCGAATCGATGAAAGACAAGATGCTTAAAGAGTCTAAGTCGATTGACATACTCAAGAAAATAAATAAAGAGCGCAACGCGGAAATCGATGCGTGGCTGGCGTCGAAAAGCCTGAACGCGGCAGATGTCAAATTTCAGCCGTTGCGCTCCGAGGCCAAAGACATGGCTGTGATCATTGATGCAAAAACGGCCAAGGTATTGGGTATTGCACCATTTTATCCGTGGGAGTAGGAAGCGAGTCGGCGCAGGCAGGCATCACTTGCGCGCGATGAGCTGATCCAGACGCAGGTTAGCGAATAGCGCGTCGATGCTGTTTGCAATCGGATGCGCGACGTCGAGCTTTGCCAGTGGTTTCTTTTCCTGGGGATCGGATTGCAGGTCGAAATAATGTTGCGTATTCGTTAACAAATTGCGCTGATATTTGTATCGCGCGACGCCGTTTTCATAGCCAATCACGGCGGCTTGTGGCGCTTGAAGATGAATGGTCATCGATTGTTGTGGCAGCTGTTGATCACGCTGAAGCGCATTTCCGGACCAGTGTTTAGGAATCGGAATACCGATGTGAGCGAGCGCGGTCGGCGCAATATCGGCATGAGTCGCCGCACGATCGACGTTAATGCTCGAACCCAACGCGCCTAACCACACCAGCGGAATTTTGAGCACCGATTCGTGAACGCCTTCGGCATGTGTGAGAACGCCATGATCGCCCAATGATTCGCCGTGATCGGCAGTGAGAATGAGTACGCTGTCCGACGCTAAGTAACCTTTGCGCGTCAATTCGGCGATGAGCTGCGCAAAGATGCTATCGGTTTGCAGCACGCCGTTATCGTAGTTATTGACGTAGCTCGTGCGCATTTCGTTATCGGCGAGATTCAGGAACAGCGCTGCCGTTCCACCATAGGGCGAAGAATTCGGTGTCCAGCGATTGAATTCCGCTTCACGTTTGCCCAAACCATGCGTGGACATGAGGTGCAGATACATGAAATGCGGTTTGTCGGCGCTTACATTTGGCAGCGCCGCGATATGTTTCAACAGCAAACGATCGTCATTGGCGTAGCCGCCTGACATCGAGCCGTCCCAGTAATGCTCTATCTCGCCATAGGCGCGGCGCAGGCTGTAGAAATTCGTGTGGTCGCCGCTTAACGCAAAGATACGACGGTAGCCGTGTAATGCGAGTACTGACGGCAAATCGAACGATTGCGTCAACAACTCGTGCGCGTGGCGACCGGAAAGCATGCTCAAAATGCCGCAACTGGATTCAGCGCACGCCGAACGCGCTTCGCGTTGAATAACCGCTTGCCCGCTCCTGACCAGTGCCGCGAGCTTCGGGGTGGTGTCGCGCGAATAGCCGTTCGCACTCAGATGATCGGGGCGCAACGCGTCGACGGCAATGATTACAACATTGGGGCGTTTGGCAAGGGTGACGGGTTTATAGGCCTCGCGAATTTGGTCCTCTGTTTTTCGCCGATTCGGATCGCCAATGCGCGAGAGCACGGGCAACAAGGCTTCTGACACGGGCACTCGATCGGAGGCTTGAACAAAACTATGAAAGTAGTCTTTGCTCCATCGCGTGCGCGGATCGAGCGAGTTCACGAAAAGAAACAACATGGCGATCGCAACGCAGCCGAATGCGATGACGGCTTCGCGCTGACTGCGCGGATTGCGGCGTTTTGTCGAATCCGAATCAACGTGCGTCGCTTTTTTCGCACTCACGACGATCCAGCGAGTGAGCAACGACGAGGCAGCGATCAATAACACGACGCCTACGACAAAAAACGCAATATCTCTTGCACCGAAGGTTGCCAGCATGGCACCAGCCTGCGTTGCATAAACAGAGAGCAGGTCGAGCGTCGGAATTCTGTCCCACGAGGCCATGGCGATGACGATCACGCCGTAGAAAACTATGAGCGCGGTGATCCAAGTCCAAAGCCAGATCGTGAAAAGCTTTGGCATTCGCCTAGCCTCGTCCCGTCGGTCGGCATAGCTTGCAAGTGCAGCGAATGCCAATAGTAAATTCACTACGACGATTACTTGGAAATGATCCGTCGCGCGGCTAGTTTCGGTGCGAAACGAGAAATGTGTGATTGCCAAAAACACTATTGTTGGCAAAAAAAGGATAGCGAGAATTCGCAAAAAGTAGAGCGCTTTTTTAGTCATAGTCTCTCATTTGACACGAATAGCGAGATGCGGATGACTAACGAGCGACAAAGAGCAACGTTTGATCGCACACTCTGCGCATCGTCACGCGTACACGTTGTTTCACAAAAACAGTAAATGCTCTTCGCTCGCACGTACGACCGATCGTAGCGGAATTCTCGAATCGAGCGTAATCAAACGGCCACCGTTTTTTACAGCCAGCGCCAACAAGTAAACATCGGTCAGCATTGCAGGGCTCAACGCAACATTTGGATCGATGATGTTTTCATCGGCGAGCGAAATTGAGTCGGGCCAAAATTCATGCGTTGCATCGCGCGCGAACTCGGCGACTACAGCGATCAGATCGCGTGTCGATTGAGGATTCATGTATTTCGGTTGCGACATGATGCGAATCAAGCCGTTTTGCGTGAGTGGACAACTCGCCCAACCCCTCCCGCCGTGCATCTCGTGCCATTGAAGCGCGGCTTCGTGTTTGAGGTGATAAGGGTCGAACAGCGCGAGGAGTATGTTGACGTCGTAAAGCGCACGTAGCGCCTTTTCGGCCACTTAGATGCCCTCTTCATCCATGAGCTGACGCACAAACTCCGAAGTCACGGGTTTTCCGCCAGGACGCTTTGGAAACGGCTTGATGCCATAAATCGCACGCGGCTCTTCCACGCGAAAACCGTGGCTTGGCTCGGTGAGGGCTTTGCGTGCAAGCTCTGAGATGATTTTTCCCGCCGTTTTGTCGGCGGCTTTGGCGAGATCTTTGGCAACTTGCAAAACGTCGTCGTCAATGTCGAGGGTGGTACGCACATCGAACTCCTTCTGATGCGGTGATGTTACTGCATCAGATGCAGTGATGCAAGGAAAGTTCAGCGCGAAACGAAACGCGAGGCAATTTCGCTGACGAGTACGCGTGCGAGCTCGGTTTTCGGCATCTTCGGTAAGCGCTTTGCGCCATCAGCACCGCGCTCGTCGATGATCGTGACTTGATTGTCGTCCGCGCCGAACGTGCTTTGCGCGTGATTGGCGATCAACATTGGAATGCCTTTGCGCGTACGCTTTTCGGCGCCATATTGTTCGACTTTTTCGCTCTCGGCGGCGAAGCCTACGCAGAACGCTGGTTTTCCGTTCGGTCGATTGTGTTTCGCGATTTTGGCGAGGATGTCGACCGTTGGTTCGAGATTGATTTGTAGGCCCGCGTCGCTCTTTTTGATTTTTTGTTCGGCGCTCGTCGTAGGACGATAGTCGGCGACAGCAGCGACGGCGATGAAGATGTCGCTTTGGTCGATGTTCGCTTCGACTGCGTTCAACATTTGTGCGGCGCTCGTGACGTTAATTCGGTTGATGCTGCCGGGCGTCATCCAGAAGGGTGTTGCGAGATGCGTGGGGCCGCTCACTAGCGTCACGTGTGCGCCCGCTTCCATGCAGGCTTGCGCTAGCGCGTAGCCCATCTTGCCGCTCGAATGATTGGTGATCACGCGCACGGGGTCGATCGCTTCTTGCGTGGGGCCGGCGGTGATGAGTACGCGTTTGCCGAGTAGCAATTTCGATTGCGCCCAGGCCTCAATCGCGGCCATGATTTGCTCGGGTTCGAGCATGCGCCCGTCGCCGACTTCGCCACAGGCTTGTTCGCCGTTACCGGGGCCGAAGATCTCGATGCCATCAGCGCGCAGTTGCGCGAGGTTTCGCTGCGTCGCGGGGTTCTCCCACATTTGCAAATTCATCGCGGGCGCCACGATCAGCGGAATCGTTCGCGCGAGCACAGTGGTCGTGAGCAAATCGTCGCTGCGGCCGTGCACGAGCCGCGCGATGAAATCGGCGGACGCGGGCGCGATCAACATCACGTCGTTGTTGCGCGTGAGATCGATGTGCGCCATGCCGTTGTCGGGTCGCTTGTCCCACAGATCGGTGTAGACAGGTTTGCCGGAGAGCGCCTGGAAGGTGGCGGTGCCGACGAATTGCGTGGCTGATTCGGTCATCGCGACCGTCACCTCGCGACCGGATTTCACGAGCAGGCGCGTGAGTTCAGCGGTTTTGTAAGCGGCGATGCCGCCTGTGACGCCGAGAAGAATGCGCTGCGTTGGGCGGGCTTTGGGTTGCATGTTGTCGCTCATGCGAAAAGTGTAGTTTGTTGCGCTTCGACTCGCCCAAATACTCAAATTGCATATACAATTTGAGTATGATCGATTGGAATGAGTCGAAACGAAAGCTAAATCTCGTCAATCACGGTATCGATTTAGCCGAACTGGAAGCTGTTTTCGATAGTCCGATGGTCACGGTTGAAGACAGCCGCGAACGCTACGGCGAGGCTCGCTTACAGAGCCTCGGCTTGTGGCGGGCGCAGGTCGTTTTTCTCGTATGGACGCCGCGTGGCGACGATACCGCTCACTTGATTTCATGCCGCTATGCCAATCGCCAAGAAACGAAACGTTATTTCTCTTATCTCACCTGACGTGAAATCGTCGACGAGGCCGCGAACGAAGGCGCCCGATTGGAGCAACGCGGTAGTCACGCCTGGTGGCGGCGTTGCAGCCACCATTTCAGCCATTCGAAAAGCACGCGGCCCCAATAAGCGACCGACCAAAGAGCAGGTCGCGATTCGGCTCGACAGTGACGTGCTGCTTGCGTTTCGCTCAGAAGGCCGTGGTTGGCAAACGCGCGTTAACGCGGCACTGAAAGACTGGTTAGCAAACCGCCATTGAATTGCTATGTTCTGTGCTCACCCACGCGCACCACTTTCAACGCATTCGTGCCGCCGCTTTTACCCATCGGTTCGCCGCAGGTAATCACGATCGCATCACCATCGTTCACGTGTTTCGTTTGTTTGAGCGCGTTCTCTGCAGCGAGCATCGCGGAATCGCGATCGGAATCGAACGGCACGAGCACCGGACGTACGCCGCGATAGAGCGCGGCGCGGCGCGCGGCGGAGACTTCCGGCGTTAACGCGTAAATCGGCACGCCGCTGTCGTGGCGGCTCATCCAGAGCGCGGTTGAGCCCGATTGCGAAAGCGCGGCGATTGCTTTTGCGTTCAAGTGAAATGCGGTGAAGAGCGCGGCCATGGCAATGGCTTGATCGACGCGCGCAAATTGTTGATTGATGAAATCGCGATCGAGTTCGTAGCGCTGCGAGCGCTCGGCGGCGAGCACGATCGAGGTCATCGTACGCACGGTTTCAACGGGATATTTTCCGGTCGCTGATTCGGCGGAGAGCATCACGGCATCCGTGCCGTCGAGCACGGCGTTCGCCACATCGCTCACCTCCGCGCGCGTGGGCACGGGGGCGGTGATCATGCTTTCCATCATTTGCGTCGCGGTGATCACGAGTTTGTTCTTATCGCGCGCACGTTTGATCATTCGCTTTTGTAACGCGGGTACGGCAGCGTTGCCCACTTCGACGGCAAGATCGCCACGCGCGACCATGATGCCGTCGCTTGCTTCGATGATTTCGTCGAGCGTCTCGGGAATGATCGCCTCGGCGCGTTCGACCTTTGCGATGAGTTTCGCTTTGCCACCCGCAGCTGCGAGCACGGTGCGCGCGGTTTGCATGTCGGCGGCGCTTTTCGGAAACGACACCGCGAGGTAATCGCAATCGATTTCAACAGCGGTTTTCACGTCGGCCAAATCTTTCGCGGTGAGTGCGGGCGCGGTGAGGCCACCGCCCAATTTGTTGATGCCTTTGTTGTTGGAAAGATCGCCGCCTAGTTCGACGATCGTATGAATTTTCGAGCCGTCAACGCGCGTGACTTTCAGTTGAATCATGCCGTCGTTCAACAGCAGCGTGTCGCCCGCTTTCACATCGCGCGGCAATTCTTTGTAATCGAGGCTCGCGATTTGCGCGTTCGAAATCGGCGCTTTGTTGTCCATCGCGGCATCTAAAACGAACGCCGCACCGGGCTCAAGCATCGCTTTGCCGCCTTCGAATTTTCCAACGCGAATCTTCGGCCCCTGCAAGTCGCCCATGATCGCGACTTCGCGTCCCACGCGCTTGGAGGCTTCGCGCACGCGCGCTGCGCGTGCTGCATGATCTTCCACGCTGCCGTGCGAAAAATTTAAACGGAAGACATCCGCACCCGCTTCGATCAGCGCGGCGATGATGTCAACGGTGTCGCTCGCAGGGCCGAGCGTGGCAACAATTTTTGTGGCTTTCATGCGACTTTTTCTCTCTCAGCTATGTAGGAGAGTGTAGTCGCGGTAGGCGAGCGTAGTCAGTGCGCCAATTGACGGGAGATTCAGGGAAACCCTCGCCGCACACGGTGTGCGCCTACGCAAGGGTGGCTACGAAGGCGCTTTGCAATCGCTCTCGCGCACCGCAAGAATCTTTTCGCTGCGATGTTGTTTCTCGCCGAACTTGGTGCCGATCGTGTCAACCTCTGCACTGTAATTCGTGTCACTGATGATGGTGATGATCGTTTTGTTACTGCCGGAAATGCCCGGTAACTTACACGACGCAGCAATTTCGTATTTGTTGTCTGCTAATTTGGTCACATTCGTTTTGCAAAGCATGCTCGCCGCACGCAGCGTCTTGGTGATTTCTTTTTTAGGACTCGCGCAGTATTCAGATTGACGAATCTCTTCGGCGTTGCCGTCGTGACGATCAATCGTGCGCACCACTTTCCACAAGCCCGGTTTCAATTGGTCGAGCGGAATCGAATCGATCGCTTGCGCGGGCAACGCGATCGCAAACAGGGCAAGACTGAGCGTGGTGTTCTTCATAAACTGATTAACGCATAGCCGCGCGGTGTGTTGACCACTCTGCGCTTCGCCTCTGATTCACTGAAAAACGTCGATCTACACCTGCTGCACAAGCCCTATTATATTGGGTTGTCAAGCGATATTTTGTTAATTTTGCTATATGTAAAAAATACAATATTTACCCAATTAAATAATGGCGTTAAGTATTTTTTTATTTACGAATTCGGCTTCTCACAGTATCCGACACCGCGCATTTGTCGCACTCTTTGACCGCGATACGTCTCTCTAAGAACAGCGCCTTTTTTGCAATGTGTTTTTTGGGGGAATCTAAGTATGAGCGGCCTCTATCCGCGCAGCAAAACCATCTCGCGAGCGTGTGCACGAGCAATCGTTGCCGCAACACTCGCATTGATCGGCCTCGCATCGACCGCGCGCGCAGCCCCGGGCGATCTCGATCAAAGCTATGGCACGCAAGGCACTTGGCAAATCGACGCGAGCGGCGGCACGAGCAGCGCGCAACTTGCGCAACGCGTGTTCACACTGGAAGATATGAGCAGCCTCGTGGTCGGCACCTGCGAGCTGCCAGGAGGTGCGCAGGTCTGCGCGATACGGGTGACGCGCGACGGTGTGCTCGATTCGCTTCGCTATGGCAATGGCGGCAGATTTGTCAATAACTGGAGCGTGGCGTGGCGAAGGGTGACTTACGACATCGACGCTTACGGTCGCATTCTGATCGCAGCCGACTGCGACGACAAGGTGAGCCCGGGCGTTATTCAGCCTTACCTCGACTTTTGCGTGTCGCGGATTACCG
>JBOFBL010000299.1:0-1045 GCA_051645545.1 Casimicrobium sp.
CGCGAGGAACGCAACGCTTGGGCAGGCGTTCGGGGCGAGCACCGAGTTGTTTCGACTCATCCGCCAAAATCGACTCGAATGGCGAGCCGAAGTCTCGGCCAACGAGCTGACGCGAGTCGCAGCAGGGCAAACGGCAGAAATCAACTTACCGGACGGCGCGAAGCTCGCTGGACGCGTGCGACAAATCGCGCCTTCGATCAACGCAACGACGCGTTTGGGTCTGGTTCATGTCGACGTGAAGAACAATGGCAGCGCCAAACCGGCGATGTTTGCCGAAGGAACGATTCAAACTGGCAACGCTGCGGCGGTTGCGGTGCCAGCGGACAGCGTGGTGATTCGCGACGGCAAATCGTTCGTTTTTGTGCTCGATGGCGATCGCGTAAAACGGGTCGCGGTGACGACAGGGCGCCAGCAAAGTGGCCTCGTCGAGATTGCCCAAGGTGTCGCTGCCGGTCAGCGAGTCGTACTTCGTGGCGCAGGATTTTTAAGCGATGGCGATCGCGTTGTTGTAGCCACCGCTGCGAGCGTCTCGCCCCCCGGGAGTACGAAACAATGAATCTTTCCACGTGGTCGATTCGAAATCCGATCCCGGTCATTCTGTTCTTCTTGTTGATCTCGCTCGCAGGTATTTGGGGGTTCAAGGCGCTCGGTGTGCAAGACTTTCCCGATCTTGACATGCCGGCAGTCAACGTATCGCTCAAACAAAGCGGCGCTGCGCCAGCGCAGCTCGAAACCGAAATTGCACGCAAGGTCGAAGACAAACTCGCAGCGCTGCGCGGCCTTAAGCATCTCAACACAACGATCACCGACGGCGATGTGTCGATGACGGTGCAGTTTGCGATCGGAACGCCGCTTTCGGAAGCGCTGCTCGACGTCAAAGACGCCATCGACAGCGTACGCGGCGACTTACCGGTTGATATGCAAGAGCCGCAAATCAGCAAAGTCACGCTTGGCCCGGGTGGCCCCACGCTCACTTACGCCGTGACACACAATCAGATGGATGAGGAAAGCCTTTCCTGGTTCACCGATGACGTGATCGCACGAA
>JBOFBL010000300.1:0-19892 GCA_051645545.1 Casimicrobium sp.
TTCGACACCGCGTTATCGATAGCCGTTGTAAAGCGTGATCAATCCGTACACGTCGAACTCTTCGCGTGTTTCACCATCGCGCGTTTCGCGAACGGCGACGCGATAGGCGGCTTGCCCCGCTTGTCGATAACTGATCGAGACGCGCCCGTTGATGTTTTCGATGAACGGCGTCGTGCCTGAACTATCAAGCATGTACGCATGCAGGCCGAGTGCTTCGACGCTCGCGCCATCGGCCACGCGCAAAATCGGTTGCTCGGGACTGTTCTCAATCTTCCAGCCAAGTACCCAGAGGCTCGCGCCTGCGCCAGTGATCGAAACCGTCGGCGCGAAGCCATATTCCGTGTTCAATTGTCGCGCCCACACCTTTTGCGGACCCACAACGCGATAGCGGCTGCCAATCACATCCTCAATGAAGAGCTTGCCGCCCGTCACTGAGTTGATGTAATTCGGCGTCAAACCATTGCCCCAGCCGCTGCCCAAGATGCCGTGTTTCCACACGACCGTGCGCGTTGATGAATGATCGAGCCCGACCGCGCCGTCGCTGCTATTACCGCCCACTTCGATGTGCTCGAAGATGAGCGGCGGGTCACTCGACGAGCCAGTCAGTTTGAAGAAACCACGCAATGCGCCAGCGTTTGCGAAGTTCGCGCCAGTCGCTTCGATAATCGGATTCACGCCATGAATCATGCGCACACTCGGTGGTACCGTGAGCGAATCCGTGATGCGATAAAACTTTCCGGGGCCAGGAAACCAAACGACTCGTTTGCCGGAATTGAGCGCGGCTTGAATGCCCGCCGTCGCGTCAGCACCGGAGTTCGGCACGACGCCGTAATCAGTCACGTTCGCCCATTCGCTCGGATCGCCCGGATCGAAATCCGGTGTCTCTTCAATCGGCAAACGCATCGTGGTTGGCGGACTTGGAAACAGCGTGCGAGCGGGACGACTTAGGTATTCGTTCAGCGGCGTTGTTGCGCTGCTCATGGCGACGTCGCGGTTTTGCGATGACAGATCGTCGATCGCTTTTCCGTAGCCCGACACGTCCACATCGCGCGCGAGCAATTCACCACCGTACACAATCGCCGCGTTTGCGCTCGCACCGCCAATGAGCTTCCCGCCGAGTAAGGTATTCAGCGGTCCACCGATATTGCCTTGCCATGTGCTCCATGACGAAATCGCGGGTACGGTATTGAAACTGCGCAAATTGCGTATGAAGGATTGCGCATTCACGTTCTTGATACCCGCAACGCGCTGATTGCGCAGCGTGATGTTCTCAAGCGTCATGCTGTACGCGTCTTCAAACCAATTGATGCCGTGATCGAAGCCATCGATCTCAACGTTCTTGATGAGTCCGGGGCCAGGCCATTTGCGTTCGAGCCGAATGCCCGCATAGCCCAGGCCATCGCCGCTCACGATCTTCACATCTTTGATCGCGCCTTGATTGCTCACGATGTAATCGATGCCGACAGCGCCCGGATTACCGCTGCCCGTGTTGATCGTGAGATCGCGAATGCTGTTCTGAAAACCTTGGTTGTTGCCGCCATCACCAAACGGGCTTTCAGATGCTGTGACGATCACACCAGTCGGCACATTCGGATTGGAAAACAGCGCGAGGTTATCGTCGAGTTTAAGAATCGTGCCCTCGCGACTTTGCCCGCGAAACACGAGCCGCGCCCACCAGCCTTCTGGATTGCCAGGAAAAGGATCGTCTTTCCAATAAAGTGGCTTGGTGATGCGATAGGTGCCGTTCGGGAGATAGATGAACGCGCGCGTGCCGAGGTAATCGCGAATGGCCGCGCGAATCGCATCACTCGCATCGGCAACACCCGTGTTGTCCGCGTTGTACGGCGGCTTCGTGACGTCGATCACACCGGGATCGATCGGAAAGCGCACATTCTTTTGCGCATTGCAGCCGCCCGCGATGTAGGCCTCCACCTTCGCGCCCGTATCGCGCAACGCGCCAACGCTCGCGAGCCCTGCCGTCAACGCCTCGCCGCGAAAACCGAGCAAGTAACGAGCAACGATCATCGCGTCGGTTTCATCGAACACACCGCTCGCATCGACATCGAGTTCGCGAACGCTCGCGAGAACGTCGCTCACGATCGAATGAGTCGATTGCGTGGAATTGGTGTTTGCGACAAGTTGCGCGTCACGAATACCGCTTGCCACGCGCGAAAGCAACACTGCGTCGCGCATCGCAGAGGCCGCTGCAGCGCCGCTCACATTGAACGGGCACTGCGCTACAGCACTTGTCGATATCGCCCAAATCAATTGGACGAAGCCAAGATAAACAATGTATTTCAAAAAAAAAGTTTTTTTGAATGAACGCCCATTTAAATCATGCGTTTTCCCCAAGGGTTGTAACTTGGTATTCATACTGCTGACCCCGTAGAAAGCCCATAAAGTCTAGCCATATGACAGTGTCATCGCAAGAGCGAGACACAAAAAACGGTTCCGATCGGAACCGTTTGTGCACGCGCTCAAAACATTTGTACCGCGAGCTCGTCTTCGTCTGTCGTCACGAACCGAGCGACGCGCGTATCGCTTTGTTTTTCTCGAGCGTTGCGCCGAACGCAGCGATGCGTTCGCGCTCTTGCGCGACGACCGCTGCAGGTGCTTTGTCGGCAAACGCGGGATTGTTGATTTTTGCAGTCGCTTTCACGAGCTCACCTTCGAGTCGTGCGATCTCTTTGTCAAGTCGCGCACGTTCGGCGACGGGGTCGACTTTGATCTCGAGCATCAAACGGAAATTGCCGACGACTTGAACCGGTGCGTTACTTTGCGGCAAAGTCTCGACGATTTGCATTTCGGAGAGCTTCGCTAGCGCTTCGATGTACGGCTTGAATTCGCCGAGCGTCTTCGCGTCAGCGGCGTTCGCGTATTGAGCGACGAGCGGCACGCGCTCAGCGGGCGAGATTTTCATTTCGCTACGTAACGTGCGAACGGCCGTCACGATTTGCTTGAGCATCGCCATCTTTGCTGCGATCGCTTCATCGATCACTTCGGGCACAACCGTTGGGTATTTCTGATTGCAGATCGATGTGTTCGGCCCGCCTTTGCCCACGAGCGGCGCGACAGCTTGCCAAAGCTCCTCGGTAACGAACGGCATGATCGGATGCGCGAGTCGCAGCGTGTTCTCGAGCTCGCGCACGAGCACGCCACGTGTGGCGCTTGCGCTCGCCGCATCACCGCGCTTCTCGGCGTCGGCGAGTTGCACTTTCGCGCATTCGAGATACCAATCGCAATACTCATCCCACACGAATTCGTAGAGCGCTTTCGAGGCGAAATCGAAACGGTAACTTTCGATGCCTTCCGAGATATCTTTCTTCGCTTGCTGCAAACGACCGAGCAACCAACGATCCACGAAGGTGAGTTGTTCGAGCGGCGCTTTCGCGTACGGCGTCGCTTGCTTGCCTTCGGTGTTCATCAACACGAAGCGCGTCGCGTTCCAAAGTTTGTTGCAGAAATTGCGATAACCCTCGCAGCGCGAGAGATCGAAGTTGAGCGTCATCGAGAGATTCGAGAGCGACGCGAAGGTGAAGCGCACCGCATCCGCACCATAAGCCGGAATACCGTTCGCGAAATTTTTGCGAATGTATTTCTCGGCCTTCTCTTTGTGCGACGCGAGCATCAAATCCTTCGTCGACTTCGAAACGAGCGGTTCGAGCTCGATGCCGTCGAGCAAATCGATCGGGTCAATCACATTGCCCTTCGACTTACTCATCTTGTTGCCTTCCGCATCGCGCACCATCGCATTGATGTAGACGTCGCGGAACGGCACTTTGTCCGTGAAGTGCAAAGTCATCACGATCATGCGCGCGACCCAGAAGAAGATGATGTCGTTGCCGGTCACGAGCACATTGCTCGGCAGGTACACGCGATCCTTTTCGAATCTCATGCCTTCGGGCCAGCCGAGCGTCGTGTGGCAAACAAGCGCGGATGAGAACCAAGTGTCCAACACGTCGGCATCGCGTTTGAGCGCTTTGCCGCCCGCTTGCTTTTTCGCGTCTTCCTCGCTGCGCGCAACGTAGACCTTGCCGTCTTCGTCGTACCACGCCGGAATTTGGTGTCCCCACCAGAGCTGACGCGAGATACACCAATCTTGAATGTTGTTGAGCCAGTGGTTGTAGGTCGCCGTCCAATGCTCAGGGAAGAATTTCACGTCGCCCTTCGCAACTGCATCGAGCGCGCGACCAGCGAGACCTTTCTCATGCTTCGCGGTTGTTTTGCTCATCGCGACGAACCACTGATCGGTCAACATCGGCTCGGTGATTTGCCCCGTGCGTTCGCACACCGGCACCATGCTCTTGTGCTTCACCGCTTTGAGCAAAAACTTCTGCTCTTCAAGATCTTTGAGCACGGCTTTGCGCGCATCGAAACGATCCATGCCGCGATAGGCTTTTGGCCCTTCATCATTGATCTTCGCATCAAGAGTGAAGATCGTGATCAGCGGAATGTTGTGCCGCATCGCGCAGGCGTAGTCGTTGAAGTCATGCGCGCCGGTGATCTTCACGCAGCCCGAGCCGAATTCGCGATCTACGAAATCATCCGCGATGATGGGAATCTTGCGGTCGCAGAGCGGCAGATCGACCATCTTGCCGAGCAAGTGTTTGTAGCGCTCGTCTTCTGGATGCACAGCGAGCGCGCCGTCGGCAAGCATCGTCTCAGGACGCGTCGTCGCGATGTACATGCCGGGAATCAAATTGCCCTCATGATCCTTCTGGGGCCCATCGCTGAACGGATAAAGGATGTGCCACATGAAGCCATCGCGCTCAACCGATTCGATTTCGAGATCGGACACCGCCGATTGCAGCACGGGATCCCAATGCACAAGGCGCTTGCCGCGATAGATCAAGCCCTCTTCGTAGAGCTTCACGAAGGTTTCGACCACGCCTTTCGACATGTGGTCATCCATCGTGAAATAGCCTTGGTCTGCACCGCTCGCATCCGCAAATCCCCAGTTCGCCGAAGCGCCCAAGCGACGCATCTGCTGCGTGATCGTCGAGCCCGATTTTTCTTTCCACGTCCACACGCGTTTGGTGAATTCTTCGCGACCAAGGTCATGCCGCGACTTGCCTTCGGCTTGCAGTTGACGCTCAACGACGATTTGCGTGGCGATGCCTGCGTGATCCGTGCCCACCACCCAATTCGTGTTGTCGCCCTTCATGCGGTGATAACGAATCATCGTGTCCATCAGCGTTTGCTGAAACGCGTGGCCCATGTGCAGGGTGCCCGTCACATTCGGCGGCGGCAATTGAATCGTGTACGCAGGTTTCGACGCGTCGCCATTCGGTTTGAAATAACCGCCCTCTTCCCAGACCGGGTACCACTTCGATTCGATGGCTTTCGGTTCGAAGGATTTGGAGAGTTTTTCTAGCGCGGACATGGTGCGAAACGTCGTGAACGACTGCGGATTATTGCGATGCGACATTGTAGCGAATCGTAAACAAGCATCATTCTTACCTGCCAAACAATAATGGGTTTAAAAGCATGAAAAGTGCTTTTTCAAGAATTGCAATAAATTTAATAATGACCCAAATAAATCGGCATTTAATCGAATGAGCCACACGGCGTTTTTTTAAGTTTGTCCGCTAACAATGTGTTGCCTTGGCGCACTTTGACATCGTTTTACGTCTTTTCACGCGCTGGATCATCGCCTATGGCGTCGAACGCTTAAACCAAACGCTATTTCAATACGACCCAGTAATCGTGCAAATGCAACCACACGGGGAGAAACGAATGTTGGTTTTAATGATGAAGCACTGTCGAGCGTTGCTCACGCTCTCTCGCGTGCGACGCGCGAGCCTCTTGTTTCTCGGTCTTGTCGCATCTTTCACCGTCGTTGCGGCCCCTGGCGATCTTGATTTAACTTTCGGCGGCGATGGTCAAACCGGTGCTCAGTTCACAGATTTGAACGCATCGGCCGTCGGCATTGCGTTGCAGTCCGATGGCAAAGTAATCGCGGTGGGCGATTGCAACCCTGTCGTCGGCACTAGTGCGACCCAGGCCGTTTGCATCGCCCGCTTCTTAAGCGGCGGCAGCCTCGACACTTCATTCAGCGGCGATGGTCTGGTAACCCATAGCCTCAACATGCGGCCCACTCGCGTCGCGCTGCAACGCGACGGCAAAATCCTCATCGCGGGTGCGTGCGACACAAACGATCTCTGCATTTTGCGCCTCACCGCGAGCGGCGGAATCGATTCAACCTACGGCACCGGTGGACTTGTACGCATCGCGGGACTAGTAAGCACTTTTCTCGACGTCGGCTCACTCACAATTCAACCCGACGGCAAAGCGCTCGTCGGCGGCAATTGTTTACCGACCACGGGACCGTCTTACGCATGCGCAACGCGATTCACAGAAAACGGCGCAAGGGACACCACATTTGGCACGAACGGCGTATCGCCCCCGGGCACATTCGGCGTGCGCGGAGACGGCAGCGTTTTGCAAAGCACGGGCAAAGTGGTGATCTATGGTGATTGCAGTTTCACCTTCTGCGCCATGCGGCTTAATGCCAACGGCACTATAGATGCCACGTTCGGTGTTTCAGGCGTCACACCAAGCGTCGTGCCTTTCGGTTTCGCGGCCGCGCAGAACATCCTGACCGCACCGCTTGGCGCCGATGATTCAGTCACGATCGTCGGCGTCTGCACCATTACCCTCGGAGGTACAGTTCGCCGTACCTGCGCGGCACGTTTCACTGCGGACGGCGCGCGCGACACGTTGTTCGGCAACAACGGCGCAACCGCAATCTCCCCCTTGGACCTGACCAGCAATGCCGTGTTGACCTATGCGGCAATGCAGCCCGACGGAAAGCTCACAATTGCAGAGACGTGTTTCTTTGGATCCGGCTCCACTGGAACCAACGACATTTGCTCGAGTCGTTTCGACAGCGATGGCGCGCGAGACGGCACCTATATTGGGTATCCGATTGGCGTGCCGACGGGTATCCGCAACAGCGCACGCGGTATTGCGATTAATCGCGATGGCATTTACATCGTAGGCGACTGTACAGGCGCTAACGATCTCTGCGTGCGCCGCTATGAAGGCGGCCCGTACGGCGCAACGCAATGCAGCCCCGACATCGACGGCGACGGACGAGTGACGCTCGATGTTGACAGCCGCCTGCTGTTGCGCGCGAGCCTTGGATTTACAGGCACGGTCGTCACACAGGGCGTGGTGTTCAATTTCGCGCTGTCGCGACGAACGACCTGGGCTGCGATACGCGAATACCTGAATTCCCAGTGCGGCATGGCGCTCGCACCGTAAGCCAGCGAAGGATTAGCCATGAAACTATGCACCACCTTAAGCTCGGCCGCATTTGCGTTACTTGCGCTCATCGCCTCAGTCACCGCAGCACCCGGCGATCTCGATGCCACGTTCGGCACGGGCGGAACGGTCTTCACGCCGACACCCTATCAAGCTTCCACTGACAAAGTCGTCCTCCAGCCCGATGGAAAAGTAATCATCGTCGGTTCGTGCATGACGCCGACTACGACAGGCAGCACTCTCCAAGCGTGCATGATGCGCTATCTTCCCGATGGCACGCTCGACAGCCCATTCGATCTCGACGGTGTGCGAGTTGAGTCCTATGGTTCGAGCGCATCGTTCGGCATTGGTGCCGTCGTGCAGCGGGACGGGAAAATCGTAATGGGCGCTCACTGCCAGGACAATACGACGCCCACCGCTCGCTTCTGTTTATCCCGACATCAAAGCAATGGTGCGCTTGATCCAACGTTCGGCAGCTTTGGCCGCGTGGTTACCGGCATTGGCAATCAACGCGATACACCCTCTTCGATTGCGATCGACACCAAACAACGAATCCTCGTCGCAGGCGTTTGCAACGTATTCGTAATTCTCGGTTTTGCCGATGTGAAATGCGTTGTGCGGTATTTACCTACCGGTGAGCTCGACCCATCGTTCGGCACTGGCGGAGTGGGCTATGCACTGCACGCCAACGGATCCGCACCGACTGCGCCCGCCCTCGCAGTTTCGGGCGAGGACAAAATCATTCTCGCAGCAATGTGCAAGCCGTCAACCGCCGTACCGCCGCAGCCGTGCGTGACGCGATTGTTAGAGACAGGCGCATTCGATACGTCGTTTAGCGGCGATGGCAAAGTGATCACGACGCTAGGTAGCCGTGATTCCGATGATGTTGACCGATTGATTAGAGCTGTTGTGGTTCAACCGGATCAAAAGATCGTGATCGCTGGGCAATGCGTTTCCGATGCCGACACGGGTAATACGACGCGTGCGTGTTTTCTTCGCTACCGCGAAGACGGCGCGATCGACACGCTTTTTGGTGAGAATGGCGTGATCGCCTTGGCGCCGAGCGTTGCCTCAGGCTACGACTTCGTCTCCGATATTGCATTGCAGCCCGATGGAAAACTGGTTGCAACCGGGGAGTGTGGCGCTAACGCGTTTTGCGTATGGCGAATAAAAAGCGATGGCACGTTTGATTACTCGTTCGGCACCGAGGGGCTCGCCCTTGTCACCCCAACGGCGAACACCAACTATGGAACCGGTGTCGCGTTGCAGCCGAACGGGAAAATTGTGCTTTCGGGATTCTGTCGTGGCGGTGACAATATCCTCAAATTCTGTGCTGCGCGACTCGAAGGCGGGTCGTTTGACGCGCCGCTTTGCTCGCTCGATATCGATGGCGATGGCCGAGTGCTTCCGACGATTGACGTGTTGATCTGGACGCGTCTTGCGCGCGGAATGACGGGAGCGGCGGTAACGAATGGAATTACGTTTCCGACCCATGCAACGCGTCAAACGTGGGACGACATACGGCGATTCGCCAATACACGATGCGCAATGTCGATTGCGCCGTAGTAGTGTTTTTTCTTTGCGTCTTTTCACGTGCTGACTGATCGCCGACACATGAAACGCCCAAAACCAGACAATCGTTGAGCACAACGCAACGATTGTGAAGATGCAGTCACAGAGATCTCTGCACAACTTAAGGTTTGTCATTCCGCGAAAGCGGGAACCCACGCTTTGCACGCAAACCGCTCTCGAACTCATTGTTTTTGTAGTGCGACGCCGCAGACGATTCGACGTATTTGAAGCCCGTCAATAGGGCATCAGAACGTCGCCCAGCATAATTACTTTTCGCCCAATATTATTGGGGCGGTGTAATGATTTCATTATTTATCGATAAATATAAAATTATCGCTTATCGCCCAATTAAATTGGGCGATCGCCGCCGTAGCTTGAACTAAGTTTTAGGATCGCGCCGCTTGCTGAGAATCTGCTCGCGCAGACGCGCGACTTCCAATTCGACGGCGTTGGCGACGATCGATTGCACTTGGTTCGACGTTTCTTCGGCAACCTGAGCTGCGATGTCGCGCGACACTTGCATGAGCGCAGGCTCGAGCGCTTCGCGAAGTTTTTGTTTCATCTCACCAGTGGCATGCAATTCGAGTTGCTGCATGACTTGGCTATAAACCGAGTGCCCCATTTGATCGAGCTTCGCGGCGATTGCTGCATCGAATTGCTCGCGCGAATAGGTCGCGCCCGTTTCCGATTCGCCACGACGCGTGTCGGGATTGATGCCACTTCCTGCGCGAGCAACGGGCCGCTGTTGCAGGGAAGCACCCATCGATGGTTCGCGTCGTGCAACGCCGCTCGCGAGAGCATCCGCACTCGGAGCATCAACTAACGCTGCGGATTCGCGCAGATCGCCCACGTGCTGTGGCGGCGTTTTTCGCGTATCGTCAGTAATAAGCTCGGTTAACACCGGCAAATCGTCGGGCACGCGTCGTCCGCGAATCAACTGATCCGCCTGATTGAGCAGGTCTTTCGCGGTGGGGGTCGTCATACTCGCATTATGCGTCGATCAAGCGCGCTTCGACAGATCGGTATGCGTCATTGCGTAACCGCGTTCTTTGTAAAACTGCCAACGCTCGCGTCCTGCTTTTGCACTGTCCTCATCACGACCGACAATTTCAATCAAGCGCTCGAAGCGAGAAAAATACTTCGGCGGCACATGACAAAGATTGATGAGCACGTCGCACGCACCTTCGTGCGCCGCTTCGTGATCAAGGATGATCGGCGTCGCATCGCGCAGCGGCGAGGCAAGCGGCACGTGCGGCACAAAGGCGTCTTCCGGCTGTTCCCAAAGCAAACGATCAAGACTTTGTGTCGCATTTGCATCGGGCGTTGCTATGCGAAGCGCTCGCTTCGCTGCGAACACTTTGAGCGCAAGCTTGTGCGCTGCGCTGATCGGATTGGCGACGCCCGTGTAGAACTCGATCGTAGTCATAGATTGCTTCGCGAAGGACGTCGCATTTCGCTTCGCGAAGGACGTCGCTTCGCTAAGACGACGCGCTTTAGCGCTAAGACGACGCTCCCGTTGGTCGCTAGGACGCAAAGCTTGTTCGACAATGCGCTTCGAATGAGTACCGAGTTTGCAATGGCAACACGATAGCGACCAAGGAAGTGCAAAGCCATGCTTGCTTCCTCAACCGCCATTCGCCTAGGGAAACGCATTCGTTATTCGTTTGCCATCACGTAATCAACCAAAGCAGCAACCGGTCTTCCGGTCGCGCCCTTCTCTTTACCCGAGCCTTTGTAGGCGACCCCTGCGATATCGAGATGCGCCCAGTCGTACTTCTTCGCGAAGCGCCAGAGGAAACAAGCCGCAGTAATCGCGCCGCCTTCACGGCCCGCGACGTTTGCCATGTCGGCGAAATTCGAATTGAGCGCTTCCTGATAATCCTCTTCAAGCGGCATGCGCCAAAAACGATCATTGGCTTTTTTACCCGAGGCGATGATTGCTTCGGCGAGTTTGTCGCTCGTCGAAAACAACCCTGCGTTCACGCCACCGAGCGCGATCACACAGGCGCCTGTGAGCGTTGCAATATCGATGACGGCACGCGGCTTGTAGCGCTCGGCATAGGTGAGCGCGTCGCACAAAATCAGGCGGCCTTCAGCGTCGGTGTTGAGTACTTCGATCGTTTGCCCGCTCATGCTCTTGAACACGTCACCCGGTTTTGTCGCTTTACCCGACGGCATGTTTTCGCATGCGGCGACGATACCCACAATGTTTTGTTTGGGTTTCAATTCACCCACCGCACGCATCACACCGAACACCGTGCCCGCGCCCATCATGTCCCACTTCATGTGATCCATTTCCGCTGCGGGTTTGAGCGAAATACCACCGGTATCAAAGGTGATGCCCTTGCCAACGAACACAGTGGGCGCATCGGTTTTTTTACCGCCCGAATACTCCATCACGATAAAGCGGGGTGGCTCTTCGCTACCGTTGGTGACAGATAAGAACGAACCCATGCCGAGCTTTTCAATCTGTTTGCGATCCATCACGGTCACTTTCAGACCGTGCGCCTTGCCGAGTTTTTTTGCCTCTTCACCCAAGCGCGTTGGTGTGCAATGGTTCGGCGGCAAATTGCCAAGGTACTTCGCATACTCGATGCCGTGTGCGGCACCCACTGCATTTTTAAGCGCGGTTGCCGAGTCCTTCGCGCCCTCGGGCATACCGAAGCGCACGCGCTTAAGCGATGGCTTCTCGGCCTTCGCTTTGGCGGCTGCGCCTTTCGTTTCGTCGAAACGATACATCGCATCCGACACACCGAGCACCATCTGTGACATGGTCGCAACAGCGCCTTCGCCCAATGGAAAAATCGCCACATCAGCAATTGATTGCTCGTTGGCGCTCGCAGCAATCGCGCGCCCGGATGATCGCGCGTCTTTGGCCGTGAGCGATTTACCTTCGCCGACACCATAGGCAATCACGCGAGCGGCCGCAACACCCGGCAGGTTAAACAAAGGCAACACACTGCCCGCGCGCCCGGAAAACGATGCGGCTTTAATGGCTGCGGCGAACGCGCCTTTACTTGCCTTGTCCAATTCTTGCGCGCCCCACGAGAGCTTTTGCCCCTCATGAACAGCGACTGCGACCGCGTCGGCTTTGGTATTCGATGGGTGGTCGGTGCGTAGCGAAAAATCGATCATGTCGATGACTCTCAATAGGTAGGTAAACTCTAGAATTATGTACGCAAAACCAAATGCCCGGGGCACACTGATTTCATGATTTTCCGCCGTGCCCTGCTCCGCGAATTAACCGTCAATGCGACCTACGTGTTCGTCGTCTTGGTGGCAATTGTGATGACGCAATTCATTGTGCGCTTGATCGGTCAGGCGTCATCGGGCGCGCTGCCGACTGACGGGCTGCTGCCGCTGGTGGGATTTCGCCTGATTTCGCAATTGCCGCCGCTCATCGTGATTGCGGTGTTCATCTCGACGCTGCTCACGCTCTCGCGCGGTTGGCGCGATAGTGAAACGCAGATTTGGATGAGTGCCGGGCAGAGCCTTGTTGCATGGATTCGCCCGGTCTTGTCCTTTGCTATACCGCTACTGTTGGTGGCAGCAGCGTTATCGCTCTTTCTTTCGCCGTGGGCCGAAAAGCGAACGGTTGAATTTCGTCGCATACTGGACGCGCGCGACGATCTCGCGGTGCTCGCGCCAGGCCTATTTCAAGAGCGTCGACGCGACAAACAGGTGTTCTTCATCGAGAGCACCGATCTTGTTCGCGGCAGCATCAAGAACGTGTTTGTGTTCGCCGACGACGCCAACGGAGCGTGGGTCACGCGTGCGCGCGAAGGTTTCGTGAAACAGGATGAACGCGGCGATCGCTATGTCGTGCTCGAAGACGGTAAACGTGTGCGACGCACGGGCGCGCAAGCGGAGCCCACCGAATATGAGTTCGCAAGCTTCAAACAATATGGTGTGCGTATGAACGCCGCCGAAATTCGCAATGATCCGATTGAAGAGCGGGCGACCGATACAGCGACGCTGCTAGAAAAAGGCACCCCGACCGCGCATGGGTGGGTGTTCTATCGCGTGTCGATTCCACTCGCGGGACTGTTTCTCTCGTTACTTGCGATTCCGCTTGCATATGTGAATCCGCGCATGGGACGCTCGCTTAACTTGATCTTCGCGATTTTGCTGTTGATGATTACGCTTAACCTGATGAATATCGTGCAGGCGAAGATCGGCACGCAGAGCATCGGACTCATCACAGCCCTACTACTGTTTCACGGGGTGCTCGCACTTTGTGTTGCGGCGTTTTACTACCGTCGATATCGCGGCGCAATTAGTGTATGGCCTTGGCAACGCACAGCGAAAACCGAGGGTGCTTCGGCATGAAAACGCTCGCAAAGTATGTTGCTCGGGAGATTGCGTCGGCAACCCTGCTCGTGCTAGTTGCACTTTTGATGCTCTGGGTGTTCTACGATTTTTTGCAGGAGCTTGCCGCACTGCGCCAGCTCAATAGTGCGCAATTCCTCGTGCTCGTTGCAGCCACGATTCCTAGTTACGTGTACGAATTGCTGCCGATTGCGGCATTGATCGGAACCCTCTTCGCGCTCGCGCAGCTTGCGAGCAATAGCGAATACGGCGTGATGCGTACCGCCGGAGTTTCGGTGTTGCAAATCGCCGCAGTGATTTTCGGGGTCGGACTGACCATCGCCACCGTTGTGTTCGTTGTTGGCGAATATGTGGTGCCGCGCAGCGAACAGATCGTGCAACGAGTGCGAGCAGTCACCGGCTCACGACCTTTTATTGCCCGCGCGTTCCAATCTGGATTTTGGTTTAAGGACGGCAACACCTTTATCAACATTGCGAGCGTGTTGCCTGATGGTTCACTACGCAATGTTCGCGTGTTCGAATACAGCGACCCGGTGACGCTGGTAAGAACGATCAACGCCGAGCGCGCAAATTTCGTGAGTGGGCAGCAATGGACGCTCGAACGCGTTACTGAGACAAAGTTCGAGGCGAAGCAAGTCGTTGCGGTGTCGCATGCTACGCTCGATTGGAACACTGTGCTGACGCCGAGCATGCTCTCGGTGCTTCAAGTTGCCCCAGAAAAACTCTCAATCGACGGGCTATGGGAATACATCGGCCATCTGCGCGCGAACAATCAGGATTCTCGCCGCTTCGAATCGGCCATGTGGCAGAAATTCTTCTACCCGCTGGCCACCTGCGTGCTGATGTTGCTTGCACTCCCATTTGCTCAAATTCAGCACCGCAGTGGCGGCGTGGGCGCGCGTATTTTTATCGGTATTTTGCTCGGCCTTGTGTTCATCATTTTTAACCGGCTGTTTTCGTATCTATCACTGCTGTATCAGTGGCCACCGTTTCTCGGCGCAATCATGCCGGGCTTGCTGTTTCTTTCGGCGGCGACGTTCATGATGTGGCGCATTGAACGTCGCTAGGATTCGAACTCACTTACTGAAATTCGAAATCACTCGCTTTGAATTTACGAGAAAACAGCCAGTATTTCCACGTGTAGTTTGGCCACAGCGTGTCGATACGGCCATCGGTAGCCTGGTAATAACTTTTGCAGCCCCCACTGGCCCACACGGTTCGCTTCATTTGCTTCTGCACGCATTCGTAACATGCGGCTTGCGCGTCGTCGCGCACCTCGATTCGCCGGTAGCCGTTCCTGCGTGCGTACTTGATCGCCTCGACGATCCAATGCACTTGCGCTTCGATCATAAAAATAATCGAATTGTGTCCGAGCCCAGTGTTGGGACCAACCAGCGCAAACGAATTCGGATACATGCGCGCCGCAACGCCGTAGTACGTGGGCGCGGGACGGTCTCGCCATAACTCTGCGGCGTCAACGCCTTCGCGTCCGAGCACTTGTACCGGGCGCACAAATTCCTGCACGCGAAACCCCGTGCCATAAATCACTACGTTCGCATCGATGTGTTCGCCCTCGGCAGTAAACACACCGGTCGCGTCGAAGCGTAACGGCGCACTGCTTACAACGCGAACATTTGCACGCGCGAGCGTTGGATACCAATCATCCGAAACAAGTAGTCGCTTGCAGCCAGGCGCGTAATCAGGAATCAGCGCTTCGGCATGCGGATGATTTCGCAGTGCGCGTTTGATATTCCAGCGCCCCGCCCACTTAAGTGCGTTCAACAACCGCCGATTACCGAGAAACGCCACCGCAACCAGCTCGTTTCGCCAATAGATGAACGCTCTCTCCAGCCAATTGAGAATAGCGACGCGCCTTGCCGCGCGATGAAGCGCGCCAAGCGCGCGGTCGCGACGCGGCACGACCCATGGTGGCGTGCGCTGAAACACTGTGACCTGCGCCGCGTGTTTCGCGATCTCGGGAACAAACTGAATCGCGCTTGCACCGGTTCCAATCACCACGACTTTCTTATCCGCGAAATCGATGTCGTGTTGCCAGTGCATCGAATGAAAGCGCTGTCCGCGAAACGATCCTTCGCCTTCGATTCTCGGTAAGGACGGTTTATTGAGTGGCCCCAGTCCGAGCACCTGAAAGCGCGCCTCGAACGTCACTGTGCTGATCGGCGTTCTCGCGCTAACCCGCCAGCAATGACTCGCTTCATCGAATTCACAGCGAATCACTCGATGCTGAAACCGCGTCACGTCATGGAGTTCGTAGTCGATGAATACGCGCTTCATGTACGCGTGAATCTCGGGTTGTTGCGGAAAACTACGTGTCCATTCTTTGTTCGGCGCAAACGACAGCGAGTAGAGTACAGAGGGCACATCACACGCACAGCCAGGATAGGTGTTGTCACGCCAGGTGCCGCCGAGCGTGTCTTCCTGTTCGAGCATCAGCACAGAGAACCCGGCCTCGCGCAGCTTGATTGCAGCGCAAATGCCGGAAAACCCGGTGCCGATGATGATGACGTCCAACATATCGCAGATAAGAAACCCGTTCTGCGCAAATGTAGCGCGGAAACAAGCGCCGACTGCCGCTGCCGAACGGACAGGCAATAAAAAAGCACCCGAAGGTGCTTTTTCACGAAGCCTGCTTAATTATTCAGCGGCTTTGAGCGGAACGATGTTCGCGTACTTACGGCTTTTCTCGCCTTTAACGGTGAACTGAACGTGTCCGGTTTCGGTTGCGTAGAGCGTGTGGTCCTTACCCATACCGACGTTGACGCCGGGATGAATGACGGTACCGCGCTGACGCACGATGATCGTGCCCGCGTTGATGAGCTCGCCGCCGTAGGACTTAACGCCCAGGCGTTTCGATTCGGAATCGCGACCGTTGCGTGTTGAGCCGCCGCCTTTCTTTTGTGCCATGGTGTTCTAGCTCCTAATTACTTACGAACGCCGCCAACGAGCTCTTCGGTGAGCTTGTCGAATGCTGCCCAGTCGCCCTTAGCGGCAAGCGCTGCTTGCTCAGGCCAGGTTTCCGGTTTCGCCATGTTGAACTTACTGCCCGCTGCGTGCAGCACTTCGGTGATCTTCTCAGGCGTTGCCTTCGAAAGCGCTTCGAACGTACCGAGATTTGCAGCACGAAGCAATTCGCCGATCTTAGGACCAATGCCCTCGATCATTTCGATATCGTCGCTGCCGTCTTTTTTCTTGCCGCGAACTTTCGTTGCTTTCTTCGCAACCGCCGCCACTGCTGCGCCCGCTGCTGCCGCTTTCGCGACCGGTGCGCTCACTACAGGTGCCGATGCTTTCGCGATTTCAGCACCATTGGCGCCGTAGATCGCCGAGATGAAAACTTCGGTGAAGTTTTGACGGTGACCCATCTGACGTTTGTAGTGTTTACGACGGCGCAATTTGAAAATGCGCACTTTGTCGCCACGACCTTGATCGACGACAGAGGCGTCGACCTTTGCACCCGAGACGAGAGGAGCTCCAACCACGAGATCCGCGCCTGCACCAACGGCAAGCACTTCATTGAACGTGATGGTTGCACCAATGTCTGCAGATATCTGTTCTACCTTGAGTTTTTCGCCAGCTGACACGCGATACTGCTTGCCGCCGGTTTTTATGACCGCATACATTGTTGATAAACCTTTGTTGACAAAAGAACGTTTTTCTCGGGCGCTTCGGACAACTCAAAAATGAATGCCTGCACGCGGGAAAGCCTTGTATTCTAACAACAAATTAGGTTTTTCGTAGCGGTTGGATAGAACTTTCGCTCGGTTTTCGCAGCCGCCGATCGCTGCGAAATCGACAAAATCGCTCGAAAAGCCGCAGAACTCTACAATTCTGGCCATGACCACCGTGATCTCGTCGTCGATTCAGGCCATTGTTGAGGGACTTTCCGACGAACTTCAGGCGCTTGACGCACGCCTTCGCACAACGCTCGATTCCGAAGTCGTTCTCATTCGCTCTATCGCAGACTACATCATATCTGCGGGTGGAAAAAGACTTCGACCGGTTTTAGTGTTTTTATGCCGAGATGCCCTAAAAGAACGGGCGAATAAAGAAATCGCCGTAAGCCTTGCTACGACGGTTGAGCTGATTCACACGGCAACGTTGCTCCACGACGACGTGGTCGACGAATCCGATCTGCGCCGCGGACGCCCGACTGCCAACGCCGAGTTCGGCAATGCCGCAAGCGTGTTGGTTGGCGACTTTCTCTACAGCCGCGCATTTCAAGTGATGGTCGGCACGAATAGCCTGCGCGTGCTGCAAATCGTTTCGGAAGCGACCAATCGCATCGCCGAGGGCGAAGTGATGCAGCTCATGGCGATTGGCAATCTCGATTTGTCGGAAGCCGAATACATGGATGTAATCGAGGCGAAAACGGCGAAACTGTTCGAAGCTGCGGGCGCACTCGGCGCAATCGCCGCTGGCGCGGATGCAAAGCACGAAGCGATGATGGCGAACTATGCGCGGCGGCTGGGCGTTGCTTTTCAGATCGCGGATGATGTGCTCGACTATCGCGGTGACGCCGACGTGCTCGGAAAAAGTTTGGGCGACGATCTGGCCGAAGGCAAACTCACGCTGCCGATCATTCTCGCGCTCGCGCGCAGCGCACCCGCGGAGCGCGACTGGCTGCGCTCAATCATTCAAACCAATCGCGTCACGCATGAGCACGATCATTTGCCGAAGGTGCGCGCGCTGCTCGAGTCGTGCGGGGCACTCGATGCGAGCATGGAAGCGGCAGCCTCGCACGCGCGTGCCGCAGCTACCGAAATCGCGACGCTACCCGACTCGCGCGCGAAGCAATGGATGCTTGATCTGTGCGACTACGCAATTCGGCGCAATGTGTAATTCCATTTCTAGATCGATACGATACTTCGTTGCTCCTCCTTGCCGTGCAGTCCGCACTGTCTGCGTCGTCGCGCCTCGTCTCATATCGATCTAGAAATGGAATAAGTTCCGATTTTCGCAGTCGCGAAAAACGTGATTAAAATTTATCTCGCAACAAAGCAGTCGGGGTGTAGCTTAGCCTGGTAGAGCGCTACGTTCGGGACGTAGAGGCCGGAAGTTCGAATCTTCTCACCCCGACCAATCGCGACCATCGGAGCGATTGGGTCAAATTCAAATCGAACCAAACGTCCGCAGCTATACGCGTGATGAACGCGAAAAAGTGACGTGCCGCAAAAGTATTTTGCAAAGTGATTTCAGTGAGCGGCACGCGAACTAATCAAATCGCGAGTGAGCCCGCGAACGAGCGATCCGAACCGATGATAGTTCGCTTCTTAGCGTTGTAAAACCCAAACACTACCGCCGCAACGTCAACCGCACAATTTGATCGTCGCTCGCCGCCCACAACGCGCCATCTGGCCCCTGAACGAGGCTGCGCAAACGCATCCCGGTCGGTAACTTCGCAGTTGTTGCGCGAGTCACTTTACCGCCCGCATCAAGCGTGAGCAAATCAAGCCGACGATCGCGCATCAGCGCCACGGCGAGCGTGCCGTTCCACGCGCCCCATTGCGAGCCACTTAAAAATTCAACAGGTCCTATGCCTTGGCTGCGACCATCGTTCTCCCACACAGCGCGCATCGCGTTGGGGAAGCGCGTGAGATCCGTCATCGGCATCGTTTTCGGATCACCGGCATAGCCGCAATAGCCGCTGTTCCAGCAGTCGAGCCCCGGACGCTTCTGCGGATCCCAACCCGCATTGCCACCCGCGACCAGCGCATTGACTTCGTCGGTATGGTTTGGGCCATGTTCCCCCACAAACGCTTGCCCCGCACCCGGCTGACCCGTTGGCCGAAACGCAATGCCCTGCGGATTGCGATGGCCATAGGTAAAGATGCGCGAATCGAACCCGCTCGATACAACATTGTTCGGCGCAGCCTTGCCATCGCGATCAATGCGCAACACCTTTCCACCGATCAACTTCGGATCTTGCGGCAACGTGGGATTGTGGTTGTCGCCGGTGGTGACCCACAAAAACCCATCGGGCCCGAAGCGCATGCGCCCGCCGCTGTGCGCACCTGGGCTGCCCAAGATGCCCGCTTCTTTGAATGCAATGTCGTCCACGATATCGACGCGGTCAGTGACACGTGACCAATCTTCGCTCACCCGCACACGCACAACGCGATTGGTACGCGGCTCCTTTTTCAGATCCGATGCGCTGAACACATAAACAAATCGCTGCCCCTGCGCGAACGCGGGATCGACCGCCACACCATGAACGCCACTTTGCCCTTGGCAGAAGAAGTCGTTTGCGCGCAGCAGGTACTCGCGTTTATTGCCGATCAGCTTTCGAATCGTGCCGTTAGCGAGGCGCACGGAGAGCCCGTCGCACTTCTCGGTAAACAACACGGCGCCGTCTGGTGCAAAAGCAATATCCCAGGGATCGTCGAGATTGTTGATCACCATGGTCGAATCGAGCGTCGGCGCGCTCGTCTGCGCATGTGCAAGCGGCGCGAACGTTGCGCCCGCCGCGATGGTAGCGAGCGCGAAACCCCCAATTCGCTTAGCGAGTTGTAAGGATGAAACGCGAAGAGAAGGCGGTATGAATTTTTCGAACATGATTTCAAAAGAAATGCGATTTCGCGGTTCGACTGCCCCAATTGAAACTTGGTTCGCGCTTTGCTGAAACGAAATTTCAATAGGGTTCGGTGGCAATGAGCGGCGGACGAACACCGATGTCGACCTGGGGTTTACGCGTTATTCGCAATGAT
>JBOFBL010000301.1:0-4623 GCA_051645545.1 Casimicrobium sp.
AAGAGAAAACCGGCGAGAAAAAAGTCATCAAATTCCAGAAGTGCATCATCGCTGCGGGGTCGCAAGCGGTGCGCTTGCCGTTCATGCCAGAAGATCCGCGCGTCGTCGATTCGACGGGCGCGCTCTTGCTGAATTACAAGCCCGAGCGCATGCTCGTGATCGGCGGCGGCATCATCGGCCTTGAAATGGCGACGGTGTATTCCACGCTCGGCGCGCGCATCGACGTTGTTGAAATGCTCGACACAGTAATGACCGGCGCGGATCGCGATCTCGTGAAAGTGTGGGAGAAAGTCAACGCGCCGCGTTTCGACAACATGATGCTCAAAACGAAAACCGTCGCTGCGGAAGCGAAGAAGGACGGCATCTACGTTTCTTTCGAAGGAGAAAAGGCGCCGAAGGAACCGCAACGCTACGACCTCGTTTTAGTCGCGGTCGGCCGCTCACCGAACGGCAAGAAAATCGCCGCCGACAAAGCAGGCGTCGCGGTTACCGATCGCGGCTTCATCAATGTCGATAAACAATTGCGCACCAACGTGCCGCACATCTTCGCCATTGGCGACATCGTTGGCAATCCGATGCTCGCGCACAAAGCCGTGCACGAAGGCCATGTCGCGGCCGAAGCCGCGAAGGGCGAGAAGAGCTTCTTCGACGCGCGACAAATTCCAAGCGTGGCTTACACCGACCCCGAAGTCGCCTGGGCGGGCAAAACCGAAATCGAAGCGAAAGCCGAAGGCATCAAATACAGCGTCGGCAAATTCCCCTGGGCCGCCAGCGGCCGCGCGATCGCGAACGGGCGCGACGAAGGCTTCACCAAACTCATCTTCGACGACGAAACGCATCGCATCATCGGCGGTGGCATCGTCGGCACGCACGCGGGCGATTTGATCGGTGAAGTTTGTTTAGCGATTGAAATGGGCGCAGACGCCGTCGATATCGGCAAGACGATTCATCCGCATCCGACGCTCGGCGAGAGCATCGGTATGGCAGCGGAGGTTTGGGAAGGGGTTTGTACGGATTTGCCGCCGGTGAGGAAGTGATCGAACTCCTCGGTGCGTCTGCGCGCTATGAAAGTCAAACGAAGTGTTGTCGCTGTTGTTGTCTTGATCGCAATTGTCGTAGTGGCTTTTGCGTCTCGACATCACTTTGGATTGTCCATTTCTCTTGACGATTGCCTGATTCATGCGGCGCGTACAGCGGCGACAGAATCAATGGCTTTAACTCTTCGGCAACGTTGCGAGACCCGTCACCTTTCGAATTCCAGTTCGCTTGAGTCGGCCCCTCATCCGAAGTACGCGCTCTGGAAAGAGCAATTTCCTCGTTGGCCAGAATTCATCGCATGTAGCGCATTCAAGAATGCAGATTCGAACGGGAAAGAGAAGTTGAGAGCAGAGTATCGGCAACAGCTTGCCCACCTAATGTTTCTCTCAGGTGCGTCCGAGAACACCGTTGGTGCGACGATAAAAGCGTTTGACACATATAGCGAACAGCGTTCCTGGATTGAAGAACATGTAGACGCTGTTCAAGACGATGAATTACGAAAATTGCTCCGCACTCTCACTTTCGGCAGGGAACCTGTCCAAGCGAGTAATTGCAAGGAGATACCGCTTTTCCCGTAGCTCGTAGGGTGCGATCTCACCGCACTTTGTGACGGAGACGCGCTAAGCGCACTTCTTCAATCCACGTCGCTTGGTATCAGTTTGTGGTGCAGTAAGATTGCACCCTACTTATCATTCACGAATGAAGTTCAACATCTACGATCGCTTTGTGATCGACATCGTTCGCGTGAACGATCGTTGGGAGATGTTCGAGCTTGATTCCGGCAAGCGCATCCGCATGACCGATTTCGCGATTCCTGCGTCGCTCGATGAATCGCAACTGCCGCAGTTTCTCGACGACATTTTTCACGAGGGCGCGAAGCCGGGTGATGCGATCGTGCGGATTGATTGACGCATCTCGTAGGGTGCGTTTTCAACGCACCGTCGTGAACGATACGCGCGAAGCGCACTTCTTCAATCCACGTTGGTTCGTATCAACTTGGGTGCGTTAAAAACGCACCCTACACTCCGTACATGCTCATTCTCTTCAACAAACCCTATGGCGTGCTTTCGCAGTTCACGAGCGATGGCGGGCGTTGGAAGACGCTTTCCGAGTTCATCGACGTTCCGAATGTGTATGCGGCGGGTCGATTGGATGCGGATAGCGAAGGCTTGCTTGCGTTGACGGATAACGGGACGTTGCAAGCGGCGATTGCTGGCAATCGATCCGCGCTTACAAAAACATACTGGGCACAGGTCGAAGGCATTGCAGCCGAAGGTCATGCCTCGCAACTCGAGCGCGGCGTACGCTTGAACGACGGCGATGCGCGTGCAATAGCGTGCAAACTGCTAGGCAACATCGAAGAGCCCTGGCCGCGCGATCCGCCGATTCGATTTCGTAAAGACAAGCCGACATCGTGGATCGAGTTGACACTTGATGAAGGCCGTAATCGACAGGTGCGACGCATGACGGCGGCCGTTGGTTTGCCGACCTTGCGCTTGATTCGTGTGGCGATCGGGCCGTGGCGCGTCGATGCGATTGCGCAGGGACGCTACGTGACGATGAGCGATCGCGAGGCGTTCGCGCAGCTGCGATCGGAGCATTGAAAGACGAGTCACAAGTTAAGTGTTGCATCCCAACCCCAAACGTTATCGCCCAAATTAATTGGGCGATGACGTATTATTTGTTACTTTTCGATAAATAGTATTTTTATCGCTATAGCCCAATTAATTTTTGGCGATGGTAGGTAATGCTGAGTATTCAAAGCACCCTGCAAAATACCGCTTTCAAGTACCGCGATTCGGTCACTTGCGCGAGCCAGGGATGATCGGGGCCGGCGCCGCGCACTTCGAGAATTTGCAGCGTGCGGTTCGCGTAAAACGCGGCGCGGCGCAGCATGTCGAGGAATTGTTCTTCGCTCACCACGCCCGTGCATGAGCAGGTGAGAAACAAACCGCCGGGTTTCACGACGCTCATCGCGAGCTTGTTCATGTCGAGATATTTTTTGAGCGCGTCGATCACTTCATCGCGAGAGCGAGTGAGTTTCGCAGGATCGAGCACGACGGCGTCCCACGATTTACCTGCGACCTGCGCTTCGCGTAACCACGGGAAGATGTCGGCCTGCGTGACCTTTGCCTTTACGTTGTTGAGTCGGAGGTTCTTCGTGGCGAATTCAACGGCTTCTTCGTCGAGATCGACAGCGGTTATTTCGCTCGCGCCATTCAACCCGGAGTAAACCGCGAAGCCACCCGAGTTGCAGCAAAGATCGAGCATCGATTCGCTCTTGGTTGCTGCGATCAATTCGCCCCAGCGTTTACGGTTATCGCGTTGATCGCAGAAGAAACCCGTCTTGTGTTTTCCGCCAATCACCGCATGAAACTTCGCATCGAATTCGCGAATGATCGGTGACTTTGGCGCATTGCCAGGTGGCGCGTCGAAGCCCTCTTGCTTCTGTGCATTGTCATCGCCGAACGAGAAGATGTTCGCATTCGGAAACTGCGTAAGCAACGCATCGAAAATCCAATCCTGCATACGCCACATGCCCGCCGCGTAAAACGCAACGACGAGCACATCGCCGAAACGATCGACGATCAAACCGGAGAGTCCATCGCCTTCGGCGTGAATTACTCGATAGGCATCCGTTACGTCATCGAGTTTGTAAATCTCGCGACGCAGCTTCACGGCATCCGCAATCTTCTCCGCGATGAAATCTGCGTCAATCGTTTCGTTCGGATCTTCAGTCAGAAGCCGCACCGCCATCGGCGCTTGCAAGTTGTACATGCCGCGACCGATGTATTCGCCATCGACGCTGTGCAATTCCACAAGATCACCGGGATGCACACGATCGCGCGGCCGCTCAACCATCTTCTGAAAAATCAGCGGGTGTACGAACTTGCGTTCGCTTTTTAAGCGAACGATGGGGAGATCGGAGTTGCGTTGTTTGCGGGGCATTAGCGAATGTTATCGCTCGCGTGGATTGAGGAGCGAGGTTGTGGAAGCGTGCTTGCGCGCGAAAAGCTTGGTTAGAACACAGAACATTCGCGCGCGAGCGCGCACCCACAGAGCCATCCGATGTCAAGCTTGTCATCCCCGCGAAGGATGTAGGCGGGGTTTCGGATCGCAAGCGATCCGCCGCCGGAACGACTTGCGCATGCTTGCGCGAGTGCGTCCCGCAGGGAGGGACCCAGACCAGGAAATCATAGACGGCCACCACTGCAGCGATCACAGCTTACAGGGCCTGGGTTCCCGCCTTCGCGGGAATGACAGAACGGCACCCCACTCCCTAGAGTCGCACATCACGCACCTCGCTTTCTTCTTCTAGCTCGTCGTCGATCATGTGACGAAGCGCTTGCTTGTTGTTGAGTCGCGTCGAGCCGTACGGTTTCACATGCGGCCCACCGCGACGTTTGAGCCCTTCGATCGCGATGCGATTTCTCGGCTTCACCGGTTCGATCGTGAAGATGATGTGGCGATACGTTTTGCTCATGACCTCCCCCAAAAGCGAAATTTGCGAATGCAAATCTCGAATCTCCCCTCGCCCTCGGGGAGAGGGGTCGGGGGTGAAGGAGTCGTCATGTAATCTAATTT
>JBOFBL010000302.1:0-2031 GCA_051645545.1 Casimicrobium sp.
AAAGGTTTCAAAGTCGAAATCGAAGATCACACGGACGGCGACGTGGCGGGCATCAAAGGCGCCTCAATCAAAATTTCCGGTGACTATGCGTACGGTTTCTTGCGCACTGAAACCGGTGTGCATCGCCTCGTGCGAAAAAGCCCGTTCGATTCGAATGCGAAACGGCATACCTCGTTTGCATCCGTGTTCGTGTACCCTGAAGTCGATGATTCGATTCAGATCGATATCAATCCGTCGGACGTGCGCACCGATACCTTCCGGGCAAGTGGCGCAGGCGGTCAACACATCAACAAAACCGATTCGGCCGTTCGCTTAACGCATATCCCAACGGGCATCGTCGTGCAATGTCAAGACGGACGTTCGCAACATTCCAATCGCGATGTTGCGTGGAAACGTCTTCGTGCACGGCTCTACGATTTCGAGCTACGCAAACGTCAAGAAGCGCAACAAAAACTCGAAGACACCAAAACCGACATCGGTTGGGGTCATCAAATTCGAAGCTACGTGCTCGATCAATCGCGCATCAAAGATTTGCGCACCAATCACGAAACGGGAAACACGCAAGCCGTGCTCGATGGTGATCTTGATGCCTTTATCGAAGCGTCGTTGAAGGCGGGGGCGAGTTTGGGCACGGGCGAGGCAGCGTAACGCGCTCGTTCCCCTCTCCCTTGAGGGGAGAGGGTGCCCGCCGATCTCCTACGAAGGGTGTTGAGTTTGGCAAACGTCACCCTCTCCCCTACCCCTCTCCCCTCAAGGGAGAGGGGAACACAACACGCAATCGCCACAAAAATAAGACAACGCACGCTCGCGTGCGCGCGTACATCGCGAGCGCGCTTCCCCCCGCGAAAAACTCGCCCTATACTGGTTTCAAGACGTTGTTCCGTAGTTGAAACCATGCCCGCCATCGACCGCCCGCGCCTCCTGCAATTGCCGACGAAGATTCTCGGTAAGCGCTGCATCCTGCGTCCTTATCGCTCGGGCGATGGTGCCGCGATGTTCTCTGCCGTGATGGAAGACGTTGAGGATTTGATGCAATGGATGGCCTGGCCGAAAAACCATAAGGGTGCGGACGATAGCGAAAACTATGTGCGCGACATGGCAGGCAAGTGGCAGACGCGCGAGGCGCTCATCATGGGCATCTTTTCGCTTGACGAAAAAACACTTTACGGTGGCACCGGTTTTCACGGCTTCGATTGGAGCGTGCCTTCGCTCGAAATCGGTTGGTTTTTGCGAAAGAGTGCGCGCGGTCAAGGCATCGGCACCGAGGCCATCGAGCTCTGCTGCAAACTTGCCTTCGATCACATGAAAGTCAATCGCGTTTGGGGGAGTTGCGACGCACTGAACAATCGCAGTTGGAAACTCTTTGAACGCATCGGTTTCGCGCGCGAAGCGCATCTGCGCGGCGAGCGCCGCGATCATCACAGTCAGATTCGCGACACGTTTGTGTACGGCATGCTGGCGCGAGATTGGTCATTGCGCGCGAACGCTGCAAAGTGAACGACGCGGCTATTGCAGCGCCCGGAACGGCGTCGGCAACCATTGCATCGGCCAATCGCGGTCGAGCCTGCCGGAATTGCGGTTTCGATTTATCGAGCGTCCCGAGCGCGAAGTATTGCCCCGAATGTGGTCAAGAAACTGATTCATCACCGCCGAGTTTTCGCGAATTCATTCATCACTTTTTCGGCAACTACATTGCTGTGAAAGGCTCGTTCGTACAAACGCTTTGGCGATTGATGTCGCGACCGGGTGCGCTCACCCGAGATTACCTCGATGGCCGTAAGCGTGCGTACATGTTGCCGCTGCGTTTGTACTTGACGGTCAGCGTCGTGTGCTTTTTGATTTTCGGATTGATGGTCAATTTGGGAACATCCACGATTGACGCAAACACTTCGCCTAGCGATTTCAAGGAAGGCTCAGTAATCTCATTTGGCGATAGCGCAACAATTAAATTCAAAGGCGATACCGCCGAATGCAACGGTGTTCCCGACTGGCTTTGCGAACGCGCGAAGAAAAAATTCGCAACCCCCGAAG
>JBOFBL010000303.1:0-14710 GCA_051645545.1 Casimicrobium sp.
GGACGAAGATCATTCACGACATCATTGCGAAACAATCGTTCGACGATCAAGCCGTGTATTGGCAAGTGACGCGTGGCGTTGCGAAACGCGATCACACTTTTCCGAAAGACACCGAGCCCACGGTGTTCATGATGTCGAACCCGTTGCCGAAGCTCACGCAGGAGCAAGTCGATAACGGCGTTGCGTGTTACACCTACCCTGATCTGCGCTGGCATCGTTGTCACATCAAATCGATTTCGCTCTTGGGCAATGTGCTTGCGCGCCAGCATTCGTTCGAACAGGGCGGCGTCGAGTGCGTGATGATTCGCGATGGTTTTATGACCGAAGCGTCGTCTTCGAATGTGTTTTGTGTGTTCGGCGACACGATCGTTTCACCCCCGAAAGACAATCACATTTTGGGCGGCATCACGCTCGATGGTGTGATGGAGCTCGCACAGAGAAGCGGCTTTAAGTTGGTTGTGCGCCCGGTGCCCGAAGCGGAAATGTGGAAGGCCGATGAGATGTGGCTTTCCTCGTCAAGCAAAGGCGTGCTCGCGATCACCAAGCTTGATGACAAGCCGGTCGGCAACGCCTTGCATTTGGGCAAGCCCGGCCCCATGTTCAAAAAGATGTATGACATCATGCGCAAAGACATGGGTCTCTAGCCTCGTCGCGCATCGCAACTTCATGAATACCGATCACAATCGCGGACCGATTCCCGAAGGGCGCGATAGCAATTTCGAATTTCCCACCGAATACCCGCTTAAAGTCGCGGGTAAGAACTCGCCCGCACTTGAAACCATCGTAGTTGAAATTGTGCGCCGACATATCGAGGATTTCGACGAAACCACCGTCACGGTGCGCGAATCGAAAGGCGGCAAATACCTCGCGGTGTCGGTGACTTTCGTTGCGCAATCGAAGCCGCAGCTCGATGCGCTTTATCGCGACCTCACTGCGCACCCCGATATCCTCTGGGCGCTGTGATCACCCGAAATCTCGGTCGGGTTGACTATGAAGCGACGTGGCAGCGTATGCGCGAGTTTACGGATGCGCGTACATCGGAAAGCAACGACGAGCTCTGGATCGTTGAACACGATCCTGTGTTTACCCAAGGCGTCGCCGGCAAGCCCGAGCATTTGCTTGTCAATCCTGCGAACATCCCAGTCGTAAAAACCGACCGAGGCGGGCAGATTACGTATCACGGGCCTGGCCAAACGGTCGTGTACGTGATGTTTAATTTAAAGCGCGCGGGCTATGGGGTGCGCGAGCTAGTGGTTCGAATTGAAAACGCAGTGATTGCAACGCTCAAAGAATTCGGCGTTGATGCGCGCGGTAAACGGGATGCGCCGGGTGTTTATGTCGACGACGCGAAGATTGCTTCTCTCGGCCTAAAAATTCGCAACGGCTGCTGCTATCACGGCGTCGCCTTGAACGTGAACATGGATCTCACGCCGTTTTCTTTCATCAATCCCTGTGGTTATGAAGGTTTGCGCGTCACACATCTACATGACTTCGGCGTTGACCTCCCCGCAAACGACGTGGGCACGAGGCTTTCCGCGCAGCTGCAGCAGACTCTGACTGCGTCGGCGTGAGAAAATCGAACAATGGATTCCATCGCTGTCACCGAAAAGCCCGCGTTCGATAACTCCGCCGGAACTAAACACAAAGGCGAAGGCAAAACCGCACGCATTCCGATCAAGGTTGTCGCCGCACCGATGCTGCGCAAGCCCGACTGGATTCGCGTCAAGGCACCGACGGGCGAACATGCTCAGCGCTTCAACGAAATCAAAAAGATTTTGCGCGAGCATCAGTTGCACACCGTGTGCGAAGAGGCGAGTTGTCCAAACATCGGCGAATGCTTTGGCAAAGGCACGGCAACCTTCATGATCATGGGCGACATTTGCACGAGGCGTTGCCCGTTCTGCGATGTCGGTCACGGTCGCCCGAATCCGCTCGATGAAAACGAGCCGAAGAATCTTGCGAAAACCATCGCCGCGATGAAGTTGAAATACGTTGTGATTACGAGCGTTGATCGCGACGATTTACGCGATGGCGGCGCGGGTCATTTCGTCGAATGCATCAAAGAAGTACGCACGCAATCGCCGCAGACGACGATCGAAGTGCTCGTTCCCGATTTTCGCGGCCGCCTTGATCGCGCGCTCGGCATTCTCGAAGCCGCACCGCCGGACGTGATGAATCACAATCTCGAAACCGTGCCGCGCCTTTACAAGCAAGCGCGCCCCGGCTCCGATTACGCACATTCGCTCAAGCTACTCAAAGATTTCAAAGCGAAGTTTCCGGAAGTACCAACAAAGAGCGGCCTCATGGTCGGTCTCGGTGAAACCGACGAAGAGATCCTGCAAGTCATGCGCGACATGCGTGAGCACAACATCGACATGCTCACCATCGGCCAGTATTTGCAACCTTCAGCAAATCACTTACCCGTTCTCCGCTACGTTCATCCCGACACCTTCGCGATGTTCGAACGCGAGGCGTATACCATGGGTTTTAAGCACGCCGCAGTGGGTGCCATGGTGCGTAGCTCGTACCATGCCGATAAACAGGCGAGCGAAGTGGTTGAGCATTAGAAAAAGCGACCGTAAGCGACGATCTCTTTCGACAGTGCGTAAACTCATCGTGTGTACGCTTTGCTTGCGAGCGCAGCGGCAGCCGTTCGAGTTTCCACGCCGAGTTTTTCGAAAATGTGTTCGAGATGTTTGTTGACAGTGCGCGGACTCATGCCCAGAATATCTGCGATATCCCGATTGGTTTTTCCTTTGGCAATCCAAGACAGCACTTCGGCCTCGCGGCTGGTCAAATCCGCTGCCTGTAGCCGCGATAACGGCCCAGTTTGATTGCAAGGGACGCGCTGCAATAGCCAAAGAACTTCGTCGAAACCTACCACCCCGAGTCGCGTCGCTTGCAACCGATAGTTATTTAGCTCGGCTTTGAAACTCGGGTTGGCGTTGGCTTGGTCATCAGATGTCGCTCCGAGATTTTGCGTTGGAGTATCCGATGCAGCCGCCATCCATTCTGCTGGCAGATTGCCCTGCAAATCTGGAAAGAACTCGTCGAGCCATATCTGCGCCTTCGGGGAGCGCCACGCGACGCGACCGCGAGCATCGAGCAAAACGACGCCAAAACCTTCAATGTCTAACGCTTCGCGCGCAAGACGGGTTGCTTTTGCATTGCGCACGTGCGTCGCTAGCCGCGCAAGCACCTCTTCGGATCGAACGGGTTTGACGACATAGTCGACGCCTCCGCTCTGAAACCCTTGCACCAAGTGCTCGACGTCCGAAAGACCCGTCATAAAAATGACCGGGATGTGGTTCCACCCTGGAACGGCTTTGATGCGTTCGCACGTTTCAAACCCCGAGAATCCTGGCATCACAGCGTCGAGAAGTATCGCATCGGGGCACACCCATTCCAGCCGCTCCAACGCCGCTTGCCCACTATTGGCCATCAGCATGGTGTAACCAGCGCTTTCGAGCGTGTGACAAAGCAGACCAAGCGTGTCGGGGGCGTCGTCGACGACCAATACGACGCCTCCTTTTGCGGGCGATGCCTCACGATTCGTATTCATCGAGAGCCTGCTTCAATAATCTTGTCATCGTATCCAGATCGCATCGCAGAACAAGCGTTTGCAGCTGCTCGCAGTTTCGCGTCCACTCCGGGTTTTGGCGATCGTGTTCGATCAGTTCGCTTAGTTTGCGTTGTAGCGCAGCAAGATAGCCCAAGCGAGATAGATGCAACAACTCTTGCAACGTGTCGCGTGGTAGGCGCAGATTAGTCGGTTGCTCGCTTTGTGGCGAAGAAGGAACCGAAGCGGTGCGCGGAACATCTGCAACCCATTCGATTTCCAGTTGCTTTTCGAGTGTGCCGAGCAATTCAGACTCGATGACCGGTTTTCCGACGAAGCCTTGGCACTGATTTGCGACGAGAAGTTTTTCCTGATTTTCAAACACATTCGCGGAAATGATGATGATGGGGCCTACGTAGGGCTGCTCCCTGAGCTTACGAGCGACATCCCAACCGTTCAAATCGTCCATGGTGAGATCGAGCAAAATCGCATCGGGCGGTTGTTCTTTCACGCTGGTTATGCATTCATGACCACTTGCTGCTTCGCGAATATGAAACCCAAGTGGTATTAGCATTCCGGCAAGCATTTGGCGTTGAACAGGCTGATCATCGACCACCAGTAGCGTTCGCCGAGCACCGATGTATCCGCGGATACGCCATCGCGAAAAGAGCTTGGCGTGTTGCTCGGCGCTAGGCGGACCCGTTTCGGGCAAATACATTCGAACTGTGAAGGTGCTGCCTTGCCCCGACTGACTTTTAACGCTGACTTCCCCGCCCATCAATTCCGTTAAAAGATGAGTGATGGTGAGTCCGAGCCCCGTTCCCGTTTCGCTGATGCTGCGTCCGGCTGCACTGCGCTCGAATGGCATGAAGATGCGGTGGTGGTCTTCCGGGGCTATCCCAATGCCGGTATCGATGATTTCAAATCGTGCCACTTCGCGCCGATAGTCAAGATGTAGCGTGACACTGCCGCGTTGAGTGAAACGAACGGCGTTACTCAACAAATTGATCAGGATCTGACGCAATCGCTTCGCATCCACATAAACGAAATCCGGGATACGCCCAGTGTGCCTAAACTCGCAGCGCAATCCTTTAGCCTCGACTTCGGGGCGAACCATGCTAAGTGTTTCATCGAGGAAATCGGCGAGAGCCAATGCACTGGGCTCGAGCTGAAGTCGTCCAGCCTCAATGCGTGCTAAGTCAAGCAAACCATCGATCAGATCGATCATATGTTCGCCGCTTCGCTGTATGGTGCGTAGCGCTTGTTGACTCAAACCATCGGAGTATCGCTGCGATTGGTCTTTCTGGAGAATCTGGGCATAGCCAAGGATGCTGTTCAACGGTGTGCGCAATTCATGCGTCATACCTGCAACATAGCGCGTCTTGGCTTGGTTCGCCGATTCCGCCCAGTTCTTCGCACGCTGTAGCTCAGCGTCAGTAAGCCTGTGAGCGTCGATCTCTTTTGTGAGCAATTGATTCTGCCGATCGGACTCGTCTTGCGCTCTTCTTCTGCTCTCGCTGCCAAGCACGACTAACCAGCAGCATACCGCTACGATCAACATCAAGATGGCAAAGGCCTGTTGTAGAGCGACGCGCAGCTGACTTTGCTGATCGGTAGCGCTCAAGTAGGCATTCGGTTCTTGCTGTGCGTAAACTAAGGCCAAAACGAAAGCGAGCAGCACCGCTAACGAGCCGAGCAGCATTAGGTAGAGCGTCACTGCCGTATTCACACGCTTGGCGATCCTCTCAGGCAGTACGCGCGCTAGCAGACTCTGCATTTGCTCGGCAGCGCGCGATTTGGTTTTGCACCGATCGTGACAACGAGATTCCAGTGTGCAGCACAATGAGCAAATGGCCGCGCCGTAAGCCGGGCAGCGCGCCATATCCTCCGCTTCGAAGTGGTTCTTGCAAACAGTGCACTCTACTTTTTCTCCTGGCGACCAAGCGGATGTTTCTCTGCGTGCCAAATGGAATCGGCCGCGCAGCCAGCCGGCCAACAGGACGGCGCTTAAGAACGAAAGCGCAAGCGCGACAAACGGTGCAAACGCATTCAAGACCTGTCCCACCGCGCCTGAGTAGGCCAGCATGCCAACACTTGCACCTAAGAGCATGGCGCCAAAGCCTACGGGATTGATGTCATAGAGATGCGCGCGCTTGAACTCGATACCCGATGGCGACCATCCCATTGGCTTGTTGACTACGAGATCTGCGACCAAAGCGCCGATCCAGGCAACACCGACGATGCTGAACGCACTCAGTACGCTCTCCAGCGCCTGAAAAACGCCTAGGGTCATGAGTAGCAGCGCGATTGCCACGTTGAAAACCAACCAAACCACACGGCCGGGATGACTATGGGTCAAGCGCGCAAAAAAATTCGACCAAGCCAGCGACCCCGCGTACGCATTGGTGATGTTGATTTTCATTTGCGAGATGATCACGAAAAACACCATTGCCGCGGTTGCCCATACCGGATCTGAGAAGAGGTACGAGAATGCGACCAGGTACATCTGCGTGGGCTCTGCCGCCTTCTGAAGCGTCTGTTGAGTTTGCAGCACGACAAAGGCGAGAAAAGCGCCGCCTACCATCTTCAGTGCACCGGGAATGATCCAGCCGGGTCCTGCAACCAAAACCGCCGTCCACCAACGCACGCGATTGCGCGCATTGCACGCGGGTAGAAAACGCAAATAGTCCACTTGCTCGCCCACCTGAACCACCAGCGCAAAGGCTGCTGTGCAAGCCACGCCGAACATCAGCCAGTTGAATCCGCTATCGCCCGAAACTCGACCGGCAAGCTGACTGAATTGGTGGAAGAGATCTGGTTGCTTCCAAGCAATGGCGAGATAAGGAAGCAACAGCAAAACGAGCCATGGCAGTTGCGTCCACCACTGAATGCGGTTGATCAAGGTGATGCCGTAGGTCACGAATGGGATGACCACAAGCGAGGACGCCAAGTAGCACCACCACAACGACCATCCGAGCCAAAGCTGCAACGCTAACGCCATGATGGCCGCTTCGATGGCAAGGAAAATGAACGTAAAACCGGCGTAGACCAGCGACGTGACTGTCGATCCGAGATAGCCAAAGCCCGCGCCTCGCGTTAACAAATCCATGTCGACACCGTATCGTGCTGCGTACACGCTGATCGGCAATGCCGTCAAAAAAGTCAGCACTGCTACCACGAAAATTGCCCACATCGCGTTGGTGAAACCGTAGTTGAGCACCATCGCTGCGCCGATAGCCTCGAGCGCCAGAAATGACACGGCACCGAAGGCGGTATTGGCTACGCGGAACTCGCTCCAACGCCTAAAACTCAGCGGGGTGTAGCGCAGCGCGTAGTCTTCAAGTGTTTCGTTGGCAACCCAGGCGTTGTAGCCCCGGCGGACAAAGAAGACTTTTTGAACAGACGGATTCATGCGCAATATCACGCAAAAAACGATCCAGGTTGCGCGATTGCAAATACGCAATTAAGTCACGTAATGTCCGAGAAGAAAAGCGGCCATCGATACGTTAAATGACGTATTGGCGAATCCGGGTGGCTTCTAGAACATGCGCATGTGTTCGATGCCTGTATTCGGTGCATCGGAAGTCAAATCCTTCTGCTTCAACCCTCACCACCCGATAGGAGTTAGCCATGTCGTCAGAGCGCTCTACACGCGATTCAAATTTTTCTGAAGAGCGTCGTCGTCTCATTCAAAGCGCCGCCAGTTTGTCCCTTTTGAGTGCTTCTGGAATCTCCTGGGCACAGAGTTTCCCGACCGCAAAAGTGAACACAACCAAACTCGCGGTCACCGATACGGAAGTGACGGTCGGCCAATTGCATTCCGCCACGGGCACGATGGCGATCAGCGAAACCGGTTCCATTCAAGCCGAACAGTTGGCCATCGATCAAATCAATGCGATGGGCGGCGTGCTAGGACGCAAAATCAAAGTAATCAAAGAAGATGGCGCTTCAGACTGGCCAACCTTTGCCGAAAAGAGCAAGAAATTGTTGGTCAATGATCGAGTGGCGGCAGTATTCGGTTGTTGGACCAGTGCATCTCGGAAAGCGGTGTTACCAATCTTCGAGAAAGAAAACGGAATGCTCTATTACCCAACTTTCTATGAAGGTTTGGAACAAAGCAAAAACGTGATCTACACGGGACAAGAGGCTACTCAGCAAATTCTTTGGGGGCTTGATTGGGCGGCAAAAGAGAAGAAGGCAAAGACTTTCTTCCTGATTGGTTCGGACTACATTTGGCCACGTACGAGCAACAAGATCGCCAGAGCGCACATTGAGCGCGTCGCCAAGTTGGGCAAAGTGGTGGGCGAAGAATACTATCCGCTCGGGCACACCAACTTCAATTCACTGATCAACAAGATCAAGGTTGCGAAACCCGATTGCATTTATGCGATCGTGGTGGGTGGCTCCAATGTCGCGTTCTACAAGCAACTCAAGGCAGCGGGCATCACTAGCGACAAACAGTTTTTGTTGACCATTTCGGTGACCGAAGACGAGTTATTGGGCATTGGCGGCGAGAACACGGTCGGCTTCTTCGCCTGCATGAAGTATTTCCAATCGCTCGACAACGCGAACAACAAGAAATTCGTCGAAGCGTTTAAAACGAAATATGGCGCAAAATCAGTTATCGGCGACGTGACGCAGGCTGCGTATTTAGGTCCATGGTTATGGAAGGCCACAGTCGAAAAAGCGGGCAGTTTCGATGTGAACGCGGTAGCCAAAGCGTCCCCTGGCATTGAATACAAAGAAGCCCCGGAGGGTTACGTGAAGATTCACGATAACCATCATCTCTGGAGCAAAGCTCGCATGGGTCAGATGACTGCCGACGGGCAGTTCAAGCTGGTTGCCGAATCGCCCAATTTGATCGAACCCAATCCGTTCCCCAAAGGTTATCAATAGCCACCAAGACTCCGAATCACTTTAGCGCGAAGGAAACGAGTCATTGGCTTTACCGAGATCCTCAACATAGTCCTGATGCAAGGCTTTGCAGGGCTGAGCCTGTTTTCCGTGCTACTGCTCATGGGATTGGGTTTGGCCATCATCTTTGGGCAGATGGGCGTCATCAACATGGCTCACGGCGAGTTCATGACCATCGGCGCCTACACCATTTTCCTGATGTCCAGTCTCACCGAGACTTTTGCACCGGGTCTGATGGGGGTCTATTTTCCTGTAGCTATTTTGATGGCATTTGCGTGCGCATTTGCGGTGGGATGGTTTGCCGAGTGGGCCTTGATACGACACCTCTACAAAAGGCCGTTGGATACCTTGCTGGCCACCTGGGGTTTGTCGCTCGGTATGCAGCAGATCTTTCGTTCGACATTCGGCGCCAAAGAGGTCAGTCCGACATTGCCTGAGTGGTTAATGGGTTCGTGGTCGCCTGCTCCAGGGCTCGACATACCGATCAACGGATTGTTCGTGATGGCGCTGACGGTGTTTGCGACAGGGAGCGTACTGCTCGCGCTATACCGCTCACGCTGGGGGTTGCAGGTTCGCGCAACCGTCGCTAATCGGCCGATGGCGAACGCAACCGGTATCAATACCAAAAAGGTCGACCGTATGACATTCGCGATTGGTTGTGGTGTTGCAGGTGTTGCAGGCGCGGCGTTTACGACGATCGGCTCGACCGGTCCCACGAGTGGTTCGCTCTACATCGTAGATGCGTTTTTAGTTGTCACATTCGGCGGCGCAGCTAGCCTGCTCGGTACGGTCGCGTCTGCTTTCGGTATCGCGCAGACACAGTCCATCAGCGAGTTTTTCATGACCGGCTCAATGGCAAAAGTATTGACGTTGCTCATCGTTGTGATGATTTTGATGATGCGCCCGCAAGGTCTGTTCGCCTCAAAGGTTCGGCGTTGAGACTGGGCCTACCTATGGATACGCAGGAGCAGAGTTATGCGCGGCTTTAAGCAGTGGGTGGATAAGTACGGTGCGGGCGGGGTGTTGCTACTTGCTGTCCTGCTCGCAGTCGTGTTCCCAGCCGTTCTCGATACGTTTCGCCTTAATCTCATGGGCAAGTATTTGAGCTACGCCTTCGTCGCTCTGGGCTTAGTGATGTTGTGGGGCTACGGCGGCATTCTGAGTCTCGGCCAAGGTGTGTTCTTTGGTCTGGGCGGCTACGGCATGGCGATGTTTCTAAAGCTTGAGGCCTCTGATCCCGAATCCACCAAGATCCAATCGACGCCGGGCATCCCCGACTTTATGGACTGGAATCAGGTTACGACGTTACCGTTTTGGTGGGAACCGTTTCACAGTTTTCCGTTAGCTCTGTTGCTGATGCTAGGGGTGCCCACACTGCTTGCTTTCGTGATTGGCTACGCCATGTTTAAGCGCCGCGTGGGTGGAGTCTACTTCGCCATCATCACGCAAGCCATCGCTTTGATCATGACGGTGCTCATCGTCGGTCAGCAGGGATACACCGGCGGCGTCAACGGGATGACCGATCTGAAGACACTGCTGGGTTGGGACATTCGCACTGACAGCGCCAAAGCGATCCTGTACTACATCAATGTGTGTCTGCTGATAGCTGCGATTGCCTTGTGCCTCTGGGTACAGCGCAGCAAGCTCGGCACCCTATTGCTTGCTATGCGAGACAAAGAAGATCGTGTGCGCTTTTCTGGCTATGACGTCGCGATGTTCCGCGTGTTCGCCTATTGCTTGGCGGCATTTCTTTCCGCCATCGGCGGTGCGCTTTTCACATTGCAGGTCGGGTTCATGTCGCCTTCGTTGGTTGGCATCGTGCCGTCGATCGAGATGGTGATTTTTGCCGCTGTGGGCGGTCGTATGTCGCTCGTGGGGGCCGTTTACGGCACGCTCCTGGTGAGCTTTGGAAAGACCTATTTTTCAGAGAGTGCGCCCGATCTTTGGTTGTTCTTGATGGCGGCTTTGTATATCGGTGTAGTGATTGCAATGCCGGATGGTCTAGCAGGTCTTTATCAGAAGAAGATTAAACCCTGGTGGACCGCGCGGCGCGCCGCACTTGCGAAGTCAAATGCGGCCACAACCCCACCGCCCGATATCAAGCCGCCCGTGGGCGAAGCCAATCAGACCGCGCGCGCGCCACTGCCCCCCGAATTGCAAGGCAGTAGATCATGAGCAGCAGCACCGATTTCGTACTCGCCGTAGAAGATTTAACGGTGTCTTTCGATGGCTTCAAGGCAATCGATGGCCTCAATCTCTATGTCGACAAAAACGAACTACGCGTCGTCATCGGCCCCAATGGCGCAGGCAAGACGACGCTACTGGATTTGATCTGTAGCAGAACGAAAGCCAGTAGCGGCAGCATCAAATTCAAAAACAGCGAAGTCACCAAACTGTCCGAGTACGAAATTGTTCGCAGAGGCATTGGACGCAAATTTCAAACCCCTTCGATTTACGAGAACTTGAGCGTCTTCCAGAATCTGGAGGTCTCGTACCCGAAAGGGCGCGGCGTATTCGGCGCCCTGATGTTCTCGTGCACCGAAGAGGTGACGCAACGCGTGAAAGATGTTGCGAGCGAAGTGGGTTTGATCGAACAGTTAGATGCCGAAGCGGGCTTGTTGTCTCATGGACAGAAGCAGTGGCTTGAAATCGGCATGTTGCTTATGCAAGACCCAGAGTTGCTGATGCTTGACGAGCCCATCGCCGGTATGAGCGCGCGCGAACGAGATCTGACCGCCGATTTGCTGCAACGAATCTGTCGCGGGCGCTCCGTGATCGTTATTGAGCACGACATGGAGTTCGTAAAAAAAATTGCGCACAAAGTGACCGTGATGCACCAAGGAAAGATCTTGGCCGAAGGCTCCATGGATCAAGTGCAAAACAACGAAAAAGTCATCGACGTTTATCTCGGTCACTGAGGCGGGAGTTACACATGCTTGATGTTCACGATTTACATGTTGCTTATGGTCAAAGCGAAGCGCTGCACGGTTTGACGTTTTCTCTGAAGAAAAACGAGACGGTGGCGGTGATGGGACGCAACGGTATGGGCAAAACAACATTGTTCAAATCGCTGATCGGAATCCTGCCAACTAAGAGCGGCAAGATCGAAATTTCGGGGCAAGACATCACCAAGGACGAAAGCTATCGCAGGGTGATTAAAGGTTTAGCTTACGTGCCGCAGGGGCGCATGATCTTCTCCAATCTGACTGTGCTTGAAAACATTGAAACAGGTATGGAGCGGGCCGAGAGTAAGCGCGTCCCCGACGAGATTTATGCGCTGTTTCCAGTGTTGTGGGACATGCGTTCGCGAAAAGGCGGCAACTTGTCAGGCGGGCAGCAACAGCAGTTGGCGATCGCCCGCGCGCTGGTGACTAATCCGAAGGTTCTGTTGCTCGATGAACCCACCGAAGGCATCCAGCCTTCCATCATCAAAGACATCGCGCACGCGCTCAACGAAATCCGCAAACAGCGCGAAATCAGCATCCTGGTTTCCGAACAGATATTGAGTTTCGCGATGGACGTAGCCGATCGATTGTTTGTCATCGAAGGCGGCCGGTTCGTACACGAGTGCGCACGTGAAGCAACCGATGTCCAGCGCATCAAGCAATTTCTATCGGTTTAATTTTTTGCCTTCGATTTTTCCATCTTCAACAAGCTCATTGCACTAAAGGAGAACACCATGGCCGAAACCCTGATCAAAGTCGATCTGAGCAAGTCCCCGCTGGACAATGAATGCATCCACAACCGTTGGCACCCCGATATTCCAATGGCGTGTTGGGTCAATCCGGGCGACGAGTTCATTCTTGAAACATTTGACTGGACCGGTGGGTTCATCAAGAACAACGATAGTGCAGACGATGTGCGCGATATCGATCTGACCACTGTTCACTATCTGTCTGGTCCCGTGGGTGTGAAGGGGGCCGAAGCTGGTGATTTGCTCGTGGTGGATTTGCTCGACATCGGTGCGAAGCCCGATAGCCTTTGGGGATTCAACGGTTTCTTCAGCAAGAAAAACGGCGGTGGTTTTTTAACCGATCACTTTCCGCAAGCGCAAAAATCTATCTGGGACATTCATGGCTTGTACACCAAGTCGCGCCATGTGCCGGGTGTGCAGTTTGCAGGCCTCATTCATCCCGGATTGATTGGTTGTTTGCCCGATCGCAAGATGCTCGACATTTGGAATGAACGCGAGCAGGCGCTCATCGACACCGATCCGATGCGCGTTCCGCCGCTGGCCGCGCCACCTTCGGCAGCGACTGCGCACATGGGCAAAATGAAAGGCGCCGCACGCGACACGGCAGCGGCAGAGGGCGCGCGCACCGTACCTCCGCGCGAGCATGGCGGCAATTGCGATATCAAAGATCTTTCGCGCGGCTCGAAAATTTACTTCCCGGTATATGTCGATGGCGCCGGTTTGTCGGTGGGCGATCTGCACTTCAGCCAAGGCGATGGCGAAATCACCTTCTGCGGCGCGATCGAAATGGCGGGTTGGGTTCACATGCGCGTGAGCCTGCTCAAAGGCGGCATGGCGAAGTACGGCATCAAAAATCCGATCTTCAAACCGAGCCCGATTACGCCGAGCTACAACGATTACTTGATCTTCGAAGGCATCTCAGTCGACGAGTGGGGCAAACAGCACTACCTCGATGTTCATGTTGCATATCGTCAAGCCTGCTTGAACGCCATTGAGTACCTGACCAAGTTCGGCTACAGCCGCGCGCAAGCGCACTCGATTCTGGGGGTGGCTCCGGTGCAAGGGCATATCAGCGGCGTGGTCGACATTCCGAATGCCTGCGCGACGCTTTGGTTGCCGACGCAGATTTTCGATTTCGATATCAACCCGAACAACGCAGGCCCCGTCAAATACATCGATGGCAAGGTTGACATGCCCTTGTCGCCCGATCTGGTTTGATCCTCGCATAATCAACACACACAAAACCATGCCAGTCTACGACTACGTCTGCGCGTCCTGCGGCGACTTCGACGCACTGCGTTCCATCGCCGCACGCAACGAACCTGTTGCGTGCCCTCATTGCACGCAACCTTCACCACGCACCTTTGCCGTGGCACCACACCTAGCATGCATGGATAGCAACACGCGCGAAGCGATGAGCGTGAACGAGCGATCAGCGCACGAACCACGCTCTTCGCGCGAGGGTACCTATGCGCGATGGCGTCATCCGGCAGGGTGCGGTTGTTGTACCCCCGGTGCACGACGAACCAAAACCTTGGTGTCGAGCGATGGTGCGAAATCGTTTCCGACCAAACGCCCGTGGATGATTAGTCATTGAAAGTGTTGGGATACCATGCTTGAACGCTGCTCACGAAAACGCCCCACTACATCATGAACTAGCACTACACAAATATCGCTTTACGCCCAATTTTATTGGGCGTAAAGGCGATATTTATTATTATTCAATAATAAGAAAAATTTATTATATCGCCCAATATAATTAGGCTTTCGCTGAGTAAGATATTACTAGTTTGAGCCTTCGCGCGAAGCGGCGTAAATTACTCAAGGACAAAAAATCGCGCGTCGCATTCAATCGCATCATGTCATCTCACGCACGTTTCGCGCGGGTAGAAAGCACGACATCGGCGGCAAGCATTCTTGGACCATTCAGAAATCTTCAGCGAGGTTTCTTGCCTCGGCTTATGCGCCTCGCTACCATTCGCAACAACCGGGGGTAACTGCGAGCACGCTAAACAAGTCTGCGCTATGAGTGCGACGTCTGTGTGCTCGTTGTAGGCATTGCGCCTACGCCGCATTTGCGTGAGGTTACCTATGCGTTTGTTACGCCACCGGATCTGGGTGTTGTTGTCGATTCTTGTTGCAACGCTTTTTCTCGATTTACGCGTCGCCGTCGCCGCGCTCAACTACGACATCGTGTACCTGCGCGCGCCACGCAAGGGCGATGCAACGCTCACCGATTGGCCCGAAGTCTTCAATCCGGTGAAGATGGAGCCAGGCACGCATTTGATGCGGCTCAAGGCGAATGGCACCGAAGAGATTCTGTTTGACGCGGGGGCGAATGGTGCGGTCATCGACCCTGTCGTTTCGTTCGATGCGAAGTATGTGTACTTTGCGTACTTTCCGGATGTATCGCCGAGTGGACGAAATTCGCAACGCAACAACGTGCCGAAGGAAGGCTCCGACATTTATCGCATCGATCTCGCAACAAAAGCGCTGAAGCGATTAACAACGCAGCAATGGAGACCGCCTTACGCAGGCGTGAA
>JBOFBL010000304.1:0-2706 GCA_051645545.1 Casimicrobium sp.
GCGGTCGCCCAAGCTCCGATTTCGGCTACCGACGAAGCAAACACGCAATTCTGCCTTGAAAGACGCAGTCTTGAATGCGGGTTTTGCATGCTTCGTTCGTTTGCCGTTACGCGGTCATCAAAGCAACATTCCCGCCAGCGGCAACCGTATTAATGGTTACCGTTTGTTCGGCGCAGAAACGATAGAGGTAATGTGGTCCACCCGCCTTCGGCCCGGTACCGCTCAAGCCCTCGCCACCAAAGGGCTGCACGCCGACGACTGCACCGATGATGTTGCGGTTCACGTACACGTTGCCCGCATGTACGCGCGCGGCGAGCGCCTGCGCGCGACGATCGATGCGGGTTTGGATGCCAAAAGTGAGACCGAAACCAAGCGCATTAACCTGATCGATTACTTTTTCAGGATCGCCATTCCAACGTACGAGTTGCAGAACGGGGCCGAAGATTTCTTCTTTGATATCGGCGATTGAGGCGACTTCAAAAAGTTGCGGCGCGACAGTGTTCGGCATGGCGTTGTCCGGTAACGCACTTGCAGCGAGGAATTTCGTGCTCGCGCGCAGGCGCTCGACGTGTTTGCTGATGCCCACGAACGCCTCGCTATCGATGAGTGGACCGACATCGGTGGCGAGCTCTTTCGGCGCACCAACGCGCAGTTCCGCCATCGCACCCTTGAGCATTTCGATCACGCCATCGGCAATCGCTTCATGTACGCAAAGCACACGTAGCGCGGAGCAACGCTGCCCCGCGGAGCGAAACGCCGATTGCACGACTGCATCGACGACGTGTTCGGGCAAGGCAGTCGAATCGACGAGCATCGCATTGATGCCACCAGTTTCCGCGATAAGGGGAACGATCGGCCCGTCTTTTTGCGCGAGCGTTCGTTGAATGATTTTGGCAACGGCGGTGGAGCCGGTGAATACAACGCCCGCCGTTTTTTCATGCGCGACGAGCGCTGCGCCGATGGTGTGACCCAATCCGGACACGAGTTGCAACGCATCCTTGGGAACGCCCGCAACGTGAAGCAACGCGACCATTTCCCGTGCGACCACTGGCGTTTGTTCGGCTGGCTTGGCAACGACCGTGTTTCCCGTCGCAAGCGCAGCGGCGACTTGTCCCACGAAAATCGCGAGTGGGAAATTCCACGGCGAAATTGCAACCCATGCGCCGCGTCCACGCAGATAGAGCGTGTTCTGTTCGCCCGTCGGCCCGGGCAGTGCTATCGGCGCGCAAACGCGTTCGGCCTCATCGGCGTAGTAGCGCAGGAAGTCGATCGCTTCGCGAACTTCGGCGACCGTATCGCCCCACGTTTTGTGCGCTTCGAGGACTAGTAGCGCGCAGAAACGCGGCAGTTCCTTTTGCAATTGATCGGCGGCATCGCGCAAGGCTTTCGCGCGCGTGCTCACAGGCGTGTCGCGCCATTGCGCGAACGCAGCGTGTGCGGTTTGCATCGCCGTGTTCACTGTTGCGATCGATGATTCGGAAATCGAGTCGAGCTTCAGGCTCGAAGTCCCACTTATTAAGGGCGATCGCATCGATTCAACGGTTAAATCGATTCCGCCACTATTTTCTCGATTGCCCAATATTTCTCTGGGCAACAACAACGATAGTTCGTCGATGAATTTAAGTGGGGTTGCGAGCAATGTTTCAATTGGCACATCGTCATCGGAAAGCTGGTGCACGAACGACGAATTCGCGCCGTTCTCAAGCAATCGACGCACGAGATACGCGAGCAAATCGCGATGTGAACCAACCGGCGCATAGACGCGAACCGTGCGCTCTTTCGCAGCACCTTTCAAATATTCGCGATACACGCCGCCGCCCATGCCGTGCAGTCGCTGGAGTTCGAACGGTGCATCGAATTTCTGTGCAAGTTGTTCGATCGCGGCGATGGTGCCCGCGTTGTGCGTTGCAAATTGCGGGAAATAAACATCCTTGCGTTGCAGGAGCACCGTCGCGCAGGCGAGATAGCTCGAATCGGAATGCGGCTTCTCGGTGAACACCGGGTAATACGGTAAGCCCATTTCCTGCGCGCGCTTGATTTCGCTGTCCCAATACGCGCCTTTCACGAGGCGACACATGAGTTTCACGCCGCAAGCTTTCGCCATCTCGGCAACCTTCTCAATCAAATCCACCGAGCGCGTTTGGTAGGCCTGCAATGCGAGGCCGAAGCCCGTCCACGTTGGATGATGATGCGCAATCTTTTTTAGGATTGCATCGAACACATCGAGCGAAAGTTCGAGTCGATCCACCTCCTCCGCATCAATCGTGAGATTCAAATGCGCCGCGCCCGCTAAATCCGCAAGCGCCCACACGCGCGGCACGAGCTCGGTCATTACGCGATGTTTTTGTGCGTCTTCATAGCGCGGATGCAATGCCGAGAGCTTGATTGAAATGCCGTCCGCGGACGCTGGATCGGCGCGTGGCACCTTGTTCGGATCGTTGGCCGTGCGAGCTTGCTTTTCGGTCGCGGCGATGATCGCGCGAATCGCATGTTCGTAGGCGGCGAAATAGCGCCGCGCGTCGTGATCGGTGCGCGCGCCCTCGCCGAGCATGTCGAAACTAAACCGAAGTTGCGGCGTGCTCTTTCGCTCTTTGGCCGATTCATTGAGGGCTTCCTCAATGTTTTGCCCCAATACGAATTGCTTCGCCAACAACTGCACCGCCCGCGCGGTCGCGGCGACCACAGTTTTTGCCCCTAGTTTGGTAA
>JBOFBL010000305.1:0-1514 GCA_051645545.1 Casimicrobium sp.
TTTTCAAAGGCGTTTTCGCGATCATCGAACGTGGCCATCTGGCGCTCCCTCATCTGAAATGACTGGGGGGTATATGCCCTTCGGTGGGCTTTCCCGCAAGGGGCAAGGGTCAGCGGTAGTGGGCAGTTTGAATGTCCGCCTTGCGGGACGGAGCGGTCGTTCAACCGGGAACGTTCAGTGTCCGCTTTTGGTGTGACCGTCGCTATCAGCGCCGCACCAGTTTTAGCCACCGACCCGGTGAAATCCCAAAATTTGCTTTGAAGTGACGCGACATGTGGGCCTGATCGTTGAAACCTGCCGCTAGCGCTGCATCAACTAGTGTCGTCCCTGCCGCGATACCCGCGCGAACCCCGTCAAGCCGCCGCATAGTAAGATACCGATAAGGGCTTGTTCCGAAAACTCTTCTAAACTGTCGAGACAGGGCGTACCGATCCAACCCCGTCGCAGCCTCCAAGTCACCCGAACTTACGACCCGGTCAAGGTTCGCATCCAGATACTCCCGTGCGCGGCATATGGCTCGATGATCTATCAACGAGCGTATCGTAAGGCTCGCCGAATGGTCGTTCGCAACAAGACCATCGGCAAGTAGAGCAACGACTTCATCGAATGCCACTGGCTCAAGAGCTACCGTCAAATCCGAAAATGCTGCGTGTATCGCCCTCATCAAACTAGCATCGCTCAGCACTGCTTGTCGGACGAAGGGCAATGCGCGCGCCGAGGAACCTAGTGCAGCGCGCACCAAGGACGGTTCGACGTATATCATGCGGTAATGGAAACCTTCATCGGTCCCGGCCTCGCCGGTGTGTACTTCATCGGGGTGCAAGACGATGACTTGCCCGGGAAGGCTGTCGGACCTTTCCCTACGATAATCAAAGCTTTGAACGCCTCTGATCGTATAACCGATCGAGTATGTGTCATGGCGATGCGGAGCGTACGCCTCTCCAGAAAAGTATGCCTCAATCCTTTGAATACCGACTTGCCAGGGTGCTGCGTTTACCCAGTCGCGCGCGCAAGATCGTTCAAGACCGGGCGTCAGATCATGTGATCTTACTCCAGTGGACCTCTCGTCGTGTGGGATAGCTTGCCTCCAGATGCACTGCGCGATGGTAGCCAGAACAAGCAGAAAAGGAAATCAACAATGAAATCAATTAACCTCACCGAAAAGCTGGCTCTGTTCTCCAGTCACTGGGATCCACGTGTTATCGCGGACTACAACGAAAACGAGGTGATGGTTGTTAAGCTCTTGGGAGAATACGATTTTCACAAGCATGACACCACCGATGACTTTTTCTATGTTCTCGAGGGGGAACTGCAGATGGATATTGAGGGCGAGCCGTCGCACACGGTCAAGGCTGGTGAACTCTTCATCGTCCCGAGGGGTGTCATTCACCGAGCGAGGGCCGTGAGTGAAGTTAAAGTGCTGCTGATCGAGCCAAAGGGTGAGCCGAACTCCGGTGACGCAGATCGCGAAGCAGCGCCAAAGACGCGTATCTGAGGCAGGCCTGCGGCGTAAT
>JBOFBL010000306.1:0-6402 GCA_051645545.1 Casimicrobium sp.
TTCGGCCAGATGTTCATCATGCGAAGCATTGGCCACGCGGCAAGTGCGGTGGTCCACTCCCAGGGAGCGCGCGCTTCAAGCGCCATCAACATTGCGTTAGGTGGGCGCACCGACGTGCTGGGAGATCGCGCCTGCGCGCTCTGTTTTTCTTTCACGATCATCGAAACGAATCGTTAATTACGACGCATCGATAGTACCCGTGTGCGAACGCAGCAAAGCTGTCGTTTGCCGATAAATACGTTATTTCCGAGGCGAAGCTCTAGGTTTCTTCGCGGTTTTGGTTGCGCTCTTGCGTGCTTTCGCTTTGATGACTGGCTTTTCAGCGGCAAGCTGTGCTTCTGCATCAAGCGCGACTTTCGCTTCGGCCAACGCAACAAGCTCATCGAAGGCGCTATTGACTGCATCAGTTAACTTATGCAAATCGGGCACCGCTTTCTTGCATGCGACGACACCGAAATCCACGCTGCCGCAATAGGTTTGCACGGTGATATTAAGCGCAATACCGTGCACGATGATCGACACCGGAAAAAAGGTTCGCATCTGCGCGCCTGCGAGGAAGAGTGGCACCTGCGGCCCCGGCACATTGCTAATGACGAGGTTCGCCACTGGCGGCAGTTTTTCGAGCAGCTTGGTATTAGCAACTGTGGCGTTGATGCGGGACACCAAAAGCGGCGCGAGCAAACCTGGATAGTCGGTCGGCAAGACGCTCTTCAAACTCTTGAGCGACTCTTTGACTTTGTTGGTCGACGCGACGATGGCTTGCCAGCGCTTCTTCGCGTCACCATGATGAGTGCCAAGCTCCGCGAGCACCATCGAGGCTTGATTGTTGAGCTCTTTGTTGCTCTCTTCGCGCAAGCTCACCGGCATGGCCGCGACGAGCGTTTTCTTCGGCAGCGCATTGTGTTGTTTGAGATAACTACGCAACGCGGACGCGCACACGAACAGCACACCATCGTTTAACGAACCACCGAGCACTTTCGCCGCACCGCGCACGCGATCAAACGGCAGCGATGCGGTCGAGAAGGTGCGTTGCGTCGAGACGTTCACGTTGAACGGCGTGCGTGGCGCGAAATCGACGGGCATCGAGCGCGTCGACACCGCTTTTTTCACGACGGGTGCCGCCGCCTGTGCAACGGCGCTCGCAACCGTTGGCAATGACTTCACAATCTTTGCGTATTGCGCGAGTGAATTGGAAAACGCCGCGCCAATCATCTCGCCAATCTTGAGATCGGTTTTCGGCACGCTTGCACGCGGCGTGGGCGCGGGCACAGCGCGTGGCTCAGCGGTTAAATCGAGAATGGCATTGGCGAGCACCATCGCGCCTTTGCCATCAAGTGCGGCGTGATGAATCTTTGCGAAAAACGCGACTTGTCCGCTTTGCAAGCCGTCGAACACCGTGAATTGCCACAACGGTCGTGTTCGATTGAGGAGCTTTGCATGCTCCTTGGCTGCCGCCGCTTCGAGCTGACGCATGCCACCGGGTTTGGCGACCGTGATTCGCTGCAAGTGGTATTCGAAATCGACGTCGCTTGCTTCAACATGTTCCCAATGGGGATGGCCGAGATCGTAGGGCGCATAGGCGAGCACGTTGGTGAAAATCGGCGCGAGGTGCATGCGCTTTCGCAAATGCGTTTCGATATCGCGCATGAACGTTTTCTTTTGCTTAGCAGGCACGTCGTAGAGGCAAATGCTCGCCACGTGCATCGGCTGTTCGGGGGTTTCGAGATAAAGAAACGAGGCGTCGAGCCCAGACAAAGTTCGTTTCAACATGGCTCCTCCTGTTGAATGTTCTGATGCGAAGGTTAGCCGCTTTTGTGACGCGTGGGTAGGCACATCGCGGGGCGCATAAGTTTCCGTTCGAGACTGCGTTGCCCGCCATCATGCCAATGTCATTCGCCCGCTACAATCGCGCAACATAAAACCGGGGTCGATTTATTTTTGGAGTCACTATGTTTCATATTCGTCAAAGTCTTGCCGTAAGCGCGTTGGTGGTGAGCGGCCTTGTCGGCGCACAGGTCAACATTCAGGGCGGTGGCAGCAGCGTCAAAGTCGACGGCAGTGGTGTGTCGATCAATGCGCCGGGCGCAAGCGTGAATGCGGGCGCAGCCGCTGGCGTAAAAGCAGGCAAAGGCAGTGTCGCCTCGACCGGCGGCAAGTGTGTGAACGGCACGCTTTCGGTCAAAGCCTCTGGTGTGGGCGATCGCAAACTCGGTGCACTCGAATGCGATCTCGTCGTCATTGAAAATGCCGCTGTGGGCGATATGACGATCGGCAGCGTGAAAGCGAAAGAACTCCGTGCGACCTTGAGCGGTACCGGCAATCTTTTGATCGGTGGCGGCAGCGCGGAGTCGGCAACGTTTTCGGTGGCTGGCACGGGCGACCTCAAGGCGGCGGGACTCGCAACCGGCATGTCGAGTGTTGCTATCGGCGGCGTTGGTAATGTGGAAGTGAATGCAGAGAAAACGCTGACCACAGTGATCAGCGGCACCGGCGACGTGCTCTATCGCGGCAACGCGAAGGTGAGTAACAAATCGAATGGCGTTGGCGAAGTCAAACGTATGTAGAGCGGATCGTTGCCGATTAAAAAACGCGACCGAGGTCGCGTTTTTTTTGGGGTGTGCCGCGCTAAACGCAACGCCCGCCATCCACTTCGAGGCACGCACCCGTGATGAATTCCGCTTCGTCACTCGCGAAATAAAGCGCAGCGTTCGCGATGTCGCGCGGCGTGGAGAGCCGCCCCATCGGAATCGATGCTTTGAACTGCGCGCGCTTTTCCGGCGTGTCTTCGCCCATGAACGTCGCCAGGAGTGGCGTGTCGCCCGCTACGGGATTGATGATGTTCACGCGAATGTTTTCTTTCGCGAGTTCGGCCGCCATTGAACGCGACGTCACAATCACTGCGCCTTTCGATCCGTTGTACCAAGTCAGTCCCGGTCGCGGACGCACACCGGCCGTCGAGGCGATCTGCACGAAGTTACCGCCACCTTGTCTGCGAAACACCGGCACACAATGCCGCGCTGACAGATAAATCGATTTCACATTCACGGCGTACACGCGATCGAATTCGTCTTCATCGACGTCGAGCATCGGCTGATTACGATGCGAAACGCCCGCATTGTTCACCACGCAATCGATACGACCGAACGCACGAATCGTGGTCTCTACGATCTCATTCCAATCGGCATCTTTCGACACGTCGGCGCGCATCGATTGCGCATTGCCGAGTTTTTCGGCAACCGCAGCTGCCGCGTCGCCTTTGACATCGACGACCATCACGTTCGCACCTTCTTCGATGAAGCGCTCGACGATACCCAAACCGAATCCTTGCGCGCCACCGGTCACGATGGCGACTTTATCTTTAAGTCGCATGGCTTATCTCCTTGTCGTCGATTATTGCGCGCTTTGCTGCGATTGGCTATGCGCAGTGCCGTTTCGGTGCGCACAAAGTGCTATGAAAATTCGCTAGCATGCTGCAATGACCTTTGCGATTCGAGCCAGCTTACTGCATTGCCTGCGTGACCCCGGACTTGCGGGCGACCCGAGCGCCGTTGACTTCATTCGCGACGCAATCGTTGTGGTGCGCGATGGTCGCATCGATGCGGTGGGCGATGCGAAAGCGCTCCTGCCGCAACTCTCCGAGATGCCGATCGACGATCAACGCGGCAAGGTGTTGCTGCCTGGATTCATCGATACGCATGTTCACTTTCCTCAGATCGATGTGATTGCGAGTTACGGCACACAATTACTCGATTGGCTCAATCGCTACACCTTTCCCGAAGAAACGAAGTTCGCGAATCGTGCGCATGCAGATGCGGCGGCGAAATTCTTCCTTGATCGTCTGCTTGAGAACGGCACCACGACCGCAAGCGTGTTTTGCACGGTGCATCCCGAATCGGTTGACGCGTTTTTTACCGAGAGCGAAGCGCGCGGTCTGCGCATGATTGCGGGCAAGTGTTTCATGGATCGCAATGCGCCTGACGGGTTGCGCGACACGGTTGAATCGGGCGTTCGCGAATCGAGTGAACTCATTGAGCGTTGGCATCGTCATGCGCGCTCGCTCTACGCGATTACGCCGCGCTTCGCCGCGACGTCGACACACGAACAAATGCAAGCGATGGGTGAACTCGCGAAACGCCACCCAACCACCTACATCCAATCGCATGTTGCGGAAAATAAAGCGGAGATCGAGTGGATCGCCAAGCTGTTTCCAGAGCGACGCAGCTATCTCGACGTGTATGACCATTACGGTTTGCTGCGCGACAAATCGATCTACGCACACTGCATTTATCTCGACGACGCCGATCGCGCGCGTATGAGCGCATGTGGTGCGACGCCTGCGTTTTGTCCGACCTCGAATCTCTTCATCGGCAGCGGTCTTTACAACTTGCGCGAAGCGCTTGATGCGGGCAATGTCGTTTCGATCGGCACCGACGTTGGCGGTGGCACCAGTTATTCGATGTTGCGCACGCTTGGTGAAGCGTACAAAGTGCAGCAGTTGCAAGGCATCTCGCTGCCGCCTGTGTACGCGCTCTACCTCGCAACACTCGGCGGCGCGAAGGCGCTTTCTCTCGACGACAAGATCGGCTCAATCGCGATTGGCAAAGAAGCGGATTTCGTAGTGATCGATCCGAGCGCAACACCACTACTCGCGCGCCGCACTGGTTTACGCGACGATCCGCTCGATGTGTTTTTCGCACTCATGACGCTTGGCGATGATCGCGCGATTGTTGCGACCTATGCGAATGGTCGATGCGTGCATCGAAAATAGTAATAAATGACGTATCCGAACACTTTCAATTATCGTCCAATTTAATTGGGCGATACGCTAGTAAATTGTATTTATCGAGAATGGCAATAAATGCAATTTTCGCCCAATTAAATTGGGATTTTTAGAGATATGCTGGTTAATCACTACTAGCCAATTTCGATCTATTTCGCAGCACGCACGTCTATGAAATCCTATTCGTTTGCGTTGCCATTCGAATTTTTTCTCGCACTCTACAATGCGTCGTGCTTATCAATAAATTCGAACTCGACCTCGGTCTGCGCTACGTGCGCGCGAAGCGTCGCAACAGCTTCATCTCCTTCATTTCACTCGTTTCGATGCTCGGCATCGCGCTTGGTGTTGCTGCGCTCATCATTGTGATTTCGGTGATGAACGGGTTTCAATCCGAACTTCGCACGCGCATGCTTGCAGCGACTGCGCATCTCGAACTCAAAGGTATTGAAGGACCGCTCTCCGATTGGCAATCGCTCGTGCCCACGATTAAAAAGCAGCAAGAGATCGTCGCGCTCGCGCCGTACGTGCAAGGCGAAGGTCTGTGGGTCAATGGAGAAATCAACAAGCCGTCGATGATTCGCGGTATCGATCCAGTCGCTGAAGCGCAGATCGCGGAAGTGCATAAGCACATGAAGGTCGGCGAGCTTACGAATTTGAAACCCGGCGAATGGGGCGTGATCTTGGGTATCGATCTCGCGCGCGGGCTCGGTGTGCGCGTGGGTGAGAAAGTCGCGCTGATGATTCCGCAAGGCACGGTGACGCCTGCGGGTTCGGTGCCGCGCGTAAAAACGTTTACGGTCACTGGTCTGTTCGAAATCGGTTGGATCGAAGCCGATAGTCGCATCTCGTTCATTCACATGAACGATGCGCAGCGCTTGTATCAATTGGGCGATGCGGTGAGCGGCGTGCGCATGAAGCTCAGCGATTTGCTGAAAGCGCCGGCGCTTGCCAATCGGCTTGCGCCGCAATTGCCCACCGGCTACGCGCTCTCGGATTGGACGCAGTCGAACGCGAATTTTTTCAAAGCCGTGCAGCTCGAAAAACGTGTGATGTACATCATCCTTACCCTGATCGTCGCTGTGGCTGCATTCAATTTGGTGAGCACGCTCGTGATGGTCGTGACCGACAAACAAAGCGATATCGCGATTCTGCGTACGCTCGGCGCGCGACCGGGCAGCATCTTGCAAATCTTTATGGTGCAAGGCTCGATCATCGGCGTGATCGGCACCTGGATCGGACTCGTGCTCGGTTTGCTCATTGCATTCAACCTCGACATCGTAGTCGGCACCATCGAGCGAATCTTCAACGTGACATTCATCGATAAAACGGTGTATCTGATTACCGAATTGCCGTCGAAAGTGCTCGCAAGCGATGTGTGGACGATTGTGGTGATTAGTTTGTTGATGTCGTTTTTTGCGACGATCTATCCGAGCTGGCGTGCATCGCGCGTGAACCCGGCGGAGGCGCTTCGCTATGAGTGATTCGAATTTCAGGGCGACGGTGATTCGCGCCGAAGGCATTTCTAAGCGCTACGAAAGCGGCGAGGCCTCAACCGATGTGTTGCATGAACTCTCGATCGATGTGCATGAGGGCGAAACCGTTGCCATCCTCGGCGCCTCGGG
>JBOFBL010000307.1:0-1426 GCA_051645545.1 Casimicrobium sp.
ACGAACTTTTCATCGAAACCTTTCCGCGCTTTACCGAATACGAAGCGCAGTTGCGTGCCGCAGCGCAACTCTCGCTCGAACAATGGGCGCTAGAACGTGCGGGCTTACTCGAGGAGGAACCATACCGACGCGGTCATCGTATTCGTATCCTTGAACACGCGCTCGAACCGTTCGCGAAGCAACTCGATGCGGCAACGCACAAAAGGTTGCATCACGCGCTCTCGGTCGTGTACGGGATCGAGCCCTACATCATTCTCAAAGACATTTGGGGATTGCCGAATCGCGAAGTGGAACGGGTTGCGCTTTGGATGGCGAATGCGCTGATCGATACGGCGCTTCGCGAGTCGAACTCCGCGCGATCGCATTCAACGAAAGTGGCGAAGCCAACGGCTCAGAAAAAGACTTCGCGCCCCTCACGCAAATAGCCTGAACGGCGAGCTTTTTACGATACGCAATACGCTCGTGCAGCCTCTCGAATCCCTTTACTAGCTCTCTATTTATTCGCTTTATTTTATAGCGCGATGATCCGATTTAATCATACTTTCGAAAAGTACGTTATTTTCGTTAATCGCCCGCCAAAATTGGGCTATCGAGTTCATAGTTAGGATTACTACTTTGATTTTTTCACCGCATGCCCGCCGAAGCCCGCGCGCATCTGCGCGAGCAATTTCGCGGCGTAATCGCCTTTGCCTTGCGTCGCGAAACGCGTCGTCAGCGCGAGCGCGGTGACTGGCGCGGGCACGCCTAAATCAACCATCGCTTCCACGGCCCAACGGCCCTCGCCTGAATCCGCAACGTACGGCGCAATCGCTGCGATCTCGTCAGGTTGTTTCAACGCGTCCGCTGTCAAGTCGAGCAACCACGAGCGAACGACCGAGCCGTTACGCCACGCATTCGCAATGTCGGCAATTGGCATCTCGAAACCCTTCTTTGCTTCCATCAAAGCGAAACCTTCAGCGAGCGCTTGCATCATGCCGTATTCGATGCCGTTGTGAACCATCTTCGCGAAGTGCCCGGCGCCAACTTTGCCTGCGTGTACGATACCTTCAGTCTTTGAAGGTGCAAGCACTTCAAGATACGGTTTCAACCGAGCGTAGTTCTCCGCAGACGCACCTGCCATCACGCAGTAGCCATTCTGCAAGCCCCACACACCGCCCGACACGCCGCAATCGGCATATTCGATGCCCGCTGCATTCGTTTTCGCTGCGCGACGCAACGTGTCTTTGTAGTTCGCGTTGCCGCCATCGACAAGTAAGTCGCCTTTTGACAATTTAGGCAGCAGTGCATCAATCGTTGACTCCGTAATCTCGCCGGCTGGCAGCATCATCCAAACAATGCGCGCCGGGGTCATCGATGCAAGTGCTGTGTCGTGCGAATCAGCCGTTGCGATGTTTGCCTCGCTCACCGCTGCGCGCGCGTCCGGGGT
>JBOFBL010000308.1:0-1294 GCA_051645545.1 Casimicrobium sp.
CGCCACCCTCTCCCCTACCCCTCTCCCCTCAAGGGAGAGGGGGACAGCTCTGGATTTCGCCGATTTCGTCATTCGTACTTCGTTTTGTGTTCTTCGCGATCGCTGCGCTTTGCGCGGCAATTTCGACAGCCCAAACCCCTGGCCGCCCCGCCACGCCCGCCGAAATCAAAGCCTGGGACATCGACGTGCGACCCGATTTCAAAGGTTTGCCACCAGGTAGTGGCAGCGTGAAACGCGGCGAAGAAGTGTGGCAAGCGCAATGCGAAAGTTGCCACGGTGCGTTCGGCGAATCCAATGAAGTGTTCACCCCGATCGTTGGTCACACGGCGAAAGAAGACATGAAACGCGGGCAAGTCGCGAAGCTCGCGAGCGACATTGTCCCGCAGCGCACGACGCTCATGAAACTTTCACAAATATCAACTTTGTGGGACTACATCAATCGCGCGATGCCTTGGAATGCGCCGAAGACCTTATCAACGGAAGATGTTTACGCGGTGACTGCGTACATCTTGCATCTGGGCGACATCGTGCCCACCGATTTCGTGCTCTCCGACAAGAACATTAGCGAAGTGCAAGCCATACTCCCGAATCGCAACGGAAAAACGCGCGAACACGGGATGTGGAGCGTTGCCGACAAGCCCGATGTTCAGGGAAACAATTGCCGTTCGAATTGCGACTCGAAAGTGGAGATCACGAGTCGCTTGCCTGACTACGCGCGCAATGCGCATGGCAATCTTGCAGAGCAAATGCGGTTGATCGGCGGCTTGCGCGGCGCGGATACGACGAAGCCTGCGCCGACCGCGTTCGTCGCTGCGTCCGCGCGCACAAATGCGCTGACGCCAGCCGCCGCGACCACCGCGAAGCCAGCAGCCGTCGATCCCGCCAAACTCGCGCAGCAACACGCCTGCATGGCCTGCCACGGTATCGCCAACAAAATGGTGGGGCCGTCGATGGTTGACATTCACAAAAAGTACGAGGACGCGAAAGATGTCGTCGCCCTGCTCGCCGGAAAGATCAAAGCTGGCGGCAGCGGTGTGTGGGGCGCGATTCCGATGCCCGCGCAAGGGCACATCCCCGACGCGGACATTCGTGCAATGGCGGAATGGATCGCGAAAGGCGATTTCAAATAAAAACGCATTTCGATATAGGTAAATACCCCCTTTTCCTGTCGGCGGCAGACCTAAAATTACGTTAACGAACTATTTCTGGAGGAACCCTCGGATGAAACGAAGAGAAGCTCTTAAAACCGGCGGGTCGTTCGCGATCGTCGCCGCTGCGATCAGCGCGGGCGTAT
>JBOFBL010000309.1:0-3175 GCA_051645545.1 Casimicrobium sp.
CGTGGTACCGTCTGGCCGATCAGTCACTCAAAGAAATGGGTTGAGCGATGGACAAGATCGAAAAAAGCGACGCCGAGTGGCGCGCTCAATTAACACCAGAGCAATACAAAGTGACCCGCGAGCATGGCACCGAGCGCGCATTTTCGGGAGAGCTCTGGGACAATCATGCAGTGGGCACCTATCTATGTGTTTGCTGTGGATTACCGGCCTACGCGTCCGATCATAAATTCGAGTCGGGTACGGGCTGGCCATCGTTCTGGCAACCAGTTGAGGCGAGTAACGTAGAAACCAAGGAAGATCGCAGTTGGTTCATGCGGCGCACTGAAGTGCATTGCAAACGTTGCGGTGCGCACCAGGGACATGTGTTTCCCGATGGTCCGCAGCCCACGGGGCTGCGCTACTGCATCAATTCGGCGTCACTTAAATTTGTAGAGAAGTAAACCGACGAATGTGAAGATTGCGAGCGTTTCTCTTGCCAAGAACGAGGGCGACGTTATCGAATCGTTTGTGCGGCATCATTGCGCGATATTCGACTACGTTGTCGTCGTGAATCACGATTCGGTCGATGCAACGGGCTCAATTCTGCGACGCCTCGTCCAAGAAGGTTTACCGCTTGTCGTTTCGAATGACGCATCGCTTTCTTACCAGCAAGGCCCGATGACGACCCGACTCGCGCGTGGCGCATTCGAGCGACTTGGGGTTGATTTTGTGTTTCCGCTTGATGCCGATGAATTCGTTCGTGTCAATTCGCGCGATGTGTTGGTTTCGGGTCTGAAATCAATTCCATCGAATCATGTTGGTTGCCTGAGTTGGCAGAACTACATTGTCTCGTCCGACGATTCAAACGATGAAATCGATCCAGTCCGTCGCATCCAACATCGGGCTTCGGTGGAGCCAAAGCAGGAGCAAAAGGTCGTGTTGGGACGCGGATTTACTCGCAACCCCGCTCTCGAGTTATCTCCCGGCAATCACTTTCTGCTTGATCAAACAACCACTTCATCTGTCGCTGCGGCAACAGCGATTGCAAACGCTTCGATCGCACATTTCCCGGTACGCAGCGAAGCACAATTTGTGAGCAAAGCGCTACTGCAGTGGATGTCGGTGCGTCTACAAAACCCGATCGACTTCCCTTCGCTCGATGCGCCGGTTACAAATCGCTCGTTGTATTGGCATACCCGCGAAATGTTCGCGCAGGTATGTAGCGATATGGTGTTCTCCACGCAGCGTCTGCAATCGGTAACCTGGCAATACTATGTTGATAAAGTTCGCAACCCATCCGAGATGTCGACGATTGCCTTGACCCGTGACCCACTTCCCGTCAACCATACCCTGCGCTACACCGATCAGACGACGGCAAACGCATTGCTGGCTTTGGCGCGCTGGGCTGATCGTTTGATTACGCGAGTGGGTGAAACGATGGGAGAGTAGATCGCGAGCGCGTCTAACGCGCATTCACACGTTCAAAGCGATTGTTTGACGCCTGAGTTGACTCGGTTCGTTTCTGTTGTTTGCGCGAAGCGCTTCCGCAGATTCGGTGAGCGTCAAATCGTGTCTAAATTTTTGCCGCAACAGTCGTCATCACTTTCGCGGCGAGGCTCATCGCTTTTTGCGCGACGAAGGGCATCGGCGACGCACCGAGCTCACGCGCGGTTTGCGCGTGCGACGCTTCGTCCGCTTTCATCTGTTCGACAATCGCGCGGCTTTCAAGATCGTTGGTGGGCAATCTGTCCAAATGCGATGCGAGATGCGCTTCGACTTGACGCTCGGTTGCCTCTAAAAAGGAAAGTGATACTTTGTCTCCCACCGCAGCTGCCGCTGCGCCGATGGCAAACGCGCCGGCATACCAAAGCGGATCAAGCGCGCTTGTGCGTCCACCGAGCGCCTGTATGCGCTCGCGGGTCCAAGTGAGGTGATCGATTTCTTCGTCTGCTGCGTGCTTAAGCTTTGTAGCAAGCGCAGGATCGCGCGAGAAAAGCGCTTGACCGTCATAAAGGGCTTGCGCAGCAACTTCGCCCGCGTGATTCACGCGCATGAGTTCGATCGATTGTGTTTTCTCTTCGGACGTGAGAACTGTGTTTTCCCGAACAGTCTTCTCTTGTCGCGTGCTGGCAGTAGATTTCCCGGCGTCGTTATCGTAGGGCGACACACGAGTGCCACGTGCAGCACCGGAGAGTGTGCGAACCGCACGATCAAGGGAAAAAATGAATCGATCCATCACGCCAATTTATCACGTTGGAGCCAGTAGACGGTTTCGACCGCAGCAGGCAGAGCACAGCGCGACTACTGCTCTCTGTTCTTTGCTTGTTGACCGTTTCGCATACCGATAACTTGAAGTTAATTGCACGCATTACAGCGTGTCAATCTACTGGATTTATCGAGCACCAAAGAAAAAGGACGCCGAAGCGTCCTTTCCTTACTTTCAAATCGAAAATCGATTAGAACGCATGCCAGAGACCCATCGAGAAAACGCGGATCTTTGTCTTCGCACCAAAGGTCGTCAACGAGGTAGCGGTCGCCTCATTTTCGAGCATGGTGTAGTAGCTGCGAACTGTCGTGCGCTTCGAAAGTGCGTAGTCATGCGTCAAGCTCAAATGCTTACCGCCGCCTCTATCCCACAATGCATTAACGACCGGAAAATTAGCCGCTGTCAGTGCCGTATTCGTAGGTACGATCGGCGGCGTTTTCCCGTTAAGCCCACGAGACGCTGGATCGTAGAGCGCCGCTAAGCCTTTGTCACGCTGGCTGTACTGGACACCGAATGTATTCGCACCCAACGGGGCAACTGCACCGATTTCCCAGTATTTGTATTTGAGCGAGCCTGCCGCTGGTTTGTAGCGAGCCGTTTCGTAGGTTGCGCCAATACGGACGAAGCCCGCATCGAAGCTACCGTATGCACGGATTGCGTCTTGATCATGCGCCGCAGTAATGTTGCCAAGACCAGCGAAATCCGAATGATGTGCATAAGCTAGGCCAACGCGAACAGGACCCGCGGCGTAGCGCAATGCGGTATCCCAACCCGTGCAAGAACCGCTGCCACCTTCGCCGATGAACGCGTATTGCGTACGAGCTTGGAAGCCGGACATATTCGGCGTTGCGTAGCTAACAGAGTTGCCGTAGCGTGCATCGAATGCGCTAGAGCGGCAATTTGCTGAGCTTGTATAGTTGGTGAAGAGAT
>JBOFBL010000310.1:0-4069 GCA_051645545.1 Casimicrobium sp.
TTCGGCAGCGATGCGTAGCCGTGTGCGAGATTGGTCGCAGCGAGGCGGGAGCGAATGCGCTCAGCACGTGCATTTCGTTGCAGATGAATTCGTTTGAGATACGCCGCACGCGAATCCACGCTACGTGCTGCAAGATCCGCCGCGACTTTCGCGACGATGGGGTGAATGCTATTCATGAGTGGCTCCGCGCGCCCAGTCTCTCAAAGAACGCGACAAAGTCAAAAACTACGATTTCCAAATTTTCTCTTGTATTAAAACTACATGCAACAACGGCGGATTAGGCGCAACAAATTTCCTCTAGAGCTGCTGATCAGGTTAGTATAAAAAATTCATTTGAAGCTCCATTAAATAAGGGGATACAAGGTTAAAAAAATATCTTTTGGAATATATAAAATAATGTATTTGGTCCTTATTTAAATTACGTTAAATGTATTAATTTTATAGGTGAAATAATGTACAAATGAGAGACAAGAAGTTTTTTCGCCTACAAAACTACAAGCCCCTTGCTACTGGCATTTCGCAGTTCGGTGATTGCATCGTTGTATTGCGTGTGACTCATTTCTTGAGTCGCACGCAAAGTACCAATTCATGCGACCACACCAATCCCAATCGCAACCGATGTGCGACGGAAATCGGTTTGATCGTCGACGTAGCGCGTCGCGATGTTCGCAAAGCATGCGCACGCAAGTATTTCCGCAGGAATGCCGGTTGCGAATACATGCGAACGCAAAGCGAATACGGTTGATGTACTTAACAAGGGTTGCATTTCCAGTGACGCGAGCGATGCAATCGCCGTGCGCAAGCCGCTCGGATGCGTCGATCGTGCGCGCACGCGTAGCCAAACAGGGCGGGAATTGCCGCTGAAACTAGCTACGGCAGACTAACTCGCGCTATATTGGACTCACGGACGCGATTTAGAGAGACACGCGTTCGCGCAAAGCGGTTCGGATACAAAAGGGGACAAGGCCATGACAGGCTATCGCATCATCGCACTCGTGCTCATCGCAGCGGGCTTGACGCTCGTGCCGTGGTACGCGTTGCAAGATTCGTTCTACGCGTTTAAGTGGCTCGCTAAATTCAGCGGTAAAGATCAAGCGCCTGCGCTCATGCAGGTCGCGAACTTTGGCCGCAGTTGGTTGATTTTGTTACCGGTGCTGTTGCTTGCGGCCGCGGGGCTCTACGCGCGGCCGGTGAACGAGGCGACCGCCGTCGAAGGCGCGGTGCGCTCATGGGCGCGCATGGTCGTGTTCATCGGCGCAGCGGGCGCGCTTTACGTGCTCGCGCAAGGTTTTGCGATTGGTGTGCAGGGCTACAACTTCGGTTTCCTGAAAGCAACGATGCCCGAAATCGCGGGCGGTCAGTTTGGTATGGGCGCGGGTGCGATGCTGGTGACTTTTGGCTTTCTGATGATTTGTGCCGATGGCATTGCGAGCATGGGGTACTTCCGCGGCGATCGTTTCATTGCGGCGTCGCTGCTTGCGGTGACTTCGCTCGTTGTGATGTTCGTGTTCTTCCCGGTCGTTCGCGTGCTCTACGAAGGTTTCGTCGACGCAGATCGCAATCTCTCGGTCGCGTCGCTGTGGACGCGGTTTGCGCAACCCAAGATCTGGAATTTGACGTGGAGTTGTTTGTGGGGCGGCAGCGGCTGCGGCGTCGCATGGAACACCTTGTGGCTTGCGCTTCTGTGTGCGGCAGGTACGACCTTCATGGGGTTGATGCTCGCGTTGATCGTTACCCGATCGAACTTTCGCGGCAAGAAAGTGTTGCGACTACTCACCGTGCTTCCGATCATCACGCCGCCGTTCGTGGTGGGGCTTGCCTTGATTCTTTTGTTCGGTCGCGCGGGCGCAGTGAACGACTTTTTGTATTGGGCATTCGAGATTCCGCCGACGCGCTGGATTTACGGTTTGCCTGGTGTGTTGCTCGCGCAGCTTTTTGCGTTCACGCCGGTGGCGTTTCTCGTGTTGATAGGCGTCGTTGAAGGCGTTAGCCCGCAGCTCGAAGAAGCCAGCCAATCGCTGCATGCGACGCGATGGCAAACCTTTCGCACGGTAACGCTGCCGCTTATGGCGCCAGGGCTTGCTAACGCGTTTCTGGTCGGTTTCATCGAATCGATTGCGGATTTCGGTAATCCGATTTTGCTCGGTGGCAATTTCGGCGTGATGTCGACAGAAATTTACTTTGCGATTGTGGGTGCACAGCTCGATCAGGGCAAAGCGGCTGTGTACTCGATCATCTTGCTCGCCATGGCGTTGTTCGCGTTTTGGTTACAGCAAAAAGCGACGGCAAAGAAGAGCTTCGTTACCGTATCCGGCAAGGGCGACACTGGCCTTCCGAGTCCGCTGCCCGATGGTGTGCGGCGCACGGCGTACATCACTGGTTTGCCATGGCTCGCGTTAACCGTTGTGCTCTACGGCATGAGCGTCGTTGGTGCGTTCGTGAAGACGTGGGGACGCGACTACACCTTCACGCTGGAGCATTTTGCAAAAGGCTTTTCTATCGAGCAAGGCGTGAACGGTTTGCAGTTCACGGGCGCTGCGTGGCATTCGCTGTTCAACACCTTGCAGTTCTCTCTCGCGGCCGCGCCGCTTACCGCGATCGTCGGTATTTTGAGTGCGTACCTGATCGCGCGAACCACATTCAAAGGTCAGCGCACATTCGAATTCCTAACGTTGCTCTCGTTTGCGATCCCAGGCACTGTGATTGGCGTGGCTTACATCTTCGCGTTTAACGTGCCGCCGATTGAGATCACCGGCACCGGGCTCATCATCGTGCTTTGTTTTGTGTTCCGCAACTTACCGGTTGGCGTGCGCGGCGGTATCGCGGCGTTCTCGCAACTCGATAAGTCGCTTGATGAGGCGAGCACAACACTCGGTGCGAAAGGCGTGACGACGTTCCGACGTGTGTTGCTGCCGTTACTGAAGCCTGCTGTCATCGGCGCATTGATTTACGGCTTCGTGCGCTCGATGACAACCGTGAGCGCGATCATCTTCCTGGTGTCGGGCGATACCGAACTCGCAACGACCTACATCTTGGGTCGCGTGGGAAATGGCGACTACGGTGTCGCGATTGCGTACAGCGCGGTGCTGATTCTGATTATGGTGATCGCGATCGTGCTCGTGCAATGGCTCGTGGGGACGAGGAAGCTTGGGCGCAGGAGCGCTGCGGCACCCGGCGCGCCTGGTGTCGGACCCGTTGCAGTCGCAGGATAGAGACTCCCTCCCTTTCAAGGGGAGGGCGGGGGAGGGGATGGGGTTGTTGCCGCTACGCAGTCGAACCCCATCCCCCGCCTAGCCTCCCCCTTGAAGGGGGGAGGGATATATATGTGGAGAAACAACATGAGCAAAGAAACTAAAAAAGGCACCCTCGAATTCATCAACGTGGTGAAGGATTACGGCACTGGCGAGCCTGCTGTGAAAGGCGTTTCGTTTCGCATCGAAGACGGCGAACTCGTTACTTTGCTCGGGCCCTCCGGCTGCGGCAAGACGACGACGCTGCGCATGATTGCGGGGCTTGAGTTGCCAACGAAAGGTCAAATCCTGCTCGGTGGCAAAGATGTCACAGCGCAATCGGCGTCGCAACGCAACGTCTCGCTCGTGTTTCAAAGCTATGCCTTGTTTCCACATATGAGCGTGGTCGATAACGTAGGCTACGGGCCAACGGTGCAAGGCATGGCGAAGGCGGAAGTCGCCGCCAAGGTTGCCGACGTGCTCAAACTCATCGGTCTTACCGGTTACGAAAATCGTTTGCCATCGGAGCTATCCGGCGGTCAACAGCAACGTGTCGCCATCGCACGCGCGCTCGTGCTCGAACCGGCTGTGCTCTTGTTCGACGAACCGCTCTCGAACTTAGACACAAAACTGCGTCGTCATGTGCGCGAAGAAATTCGCGAATTGCAACAGCGACTCGCGATCACCTGCGTGTATGTGACGCATGATCGCGAAGAGGCGATGGCGGTGTCCGATCACATCATCGTGATGGATAAAGGACATATCGCCGAAGCGGGCGCACCGAATCAATTGTTCTTCGAACCCAAGACCGCGTTCGTTGCCGATTTCTTGTCTGAGGC
>JBOFBL010000311.1:0-4872 GCA_051645545.1 Casimicrobium sp.
TCAACACGAGGCACGACGCGGGCAATCCTCGCGCGAGCGCGAACGCAGCAGCGGAGGCGCCCAACGAATGTGCGATGACGCCTTGAATCGAGACGTTGTGCATCGCAAGCCGCGTTGCAACGTATTCGATCGCGCGCGCGAATTGCGGCAAGCTGCTCGTGAGTCCTCTGCTGCGACCGTGCGCAGGCGCTTCGATGACGATTGGCACCATGCCGCGATCGGCGATCGCATTCGCAAGCGTCTGCATTTGCGACGCTGTCCCGCCCCAACCGTGAATCAAGAGCACGTGCGGCTTGTCGCGTTCGAATGCTGCAGTCAGGCCATCGCTTGTCGCGCTCATGCGGCGATACACCGTGATGCTCGCGCCTTCGAATGCCCAAGGCTCAATCAACCAGCTTGGATTCCATGCTTGACGACGCTGCGACCATTTGGGCGGCAGTGGCGTTAAAAACAATTGCTTCGCGAGTCGTGCGGCCGCTTGCGGCGCAATTGCTTCGACACTTGAAAGTGCAGCGCGAAAGAACTTAACACCGGTACTGCGTTCGTAGAACTCCGCTGTAGCGGCGACAGAGGTTGCTGCGATCTCATTCATGATTTATTCCTTTTTTCGCACAATCGTGCGAAATTTATATTGAGGAGGAGAGTCACCATAGTGTTCTTATCAGAAAAATTAGCGTTCGCTATCGAACGGTTGGCTATAGCTGCGAATCAAGCGTTGATAGCTTGCGTGCGCGCGATCGGGCGCCGTGTGATCGCGTAGAAAGCGCGCGTCGTGTACGACGCCGATCATCAGCGAATAAATGTCACTCACGAGATTCTCGACCGGCGTCGAAATCGGCAAATGACCTTCGTTGACGGCCTGCAAAATCGCTCGCCGCAACGCTGCACGCCATGCAATGACGCCTTTGAGCAGTGCTTCGCGTAAATCGCCATCGCGATCATCGAGTTCAAACGCGCCCGCGACATAAATGCAGCCGCCGGTCACCGCTTCGACGACACGCGTGCGCTCGATCCAGCGGCGTACGATCGCATTCAATCGTGAAAGTCCTTTAGGGGCTTGCATGGCGGGCACGAAGACATCCGCGAGAAAACGACGATCGTATTCTTCGATCACCGCTTGTTGCAACGCCTCACGCGAACCCACGCGAGAGAACACGCCGCTCTTTGAAAGACCCACGCGATCCGCAACGGCTTGCAAGGTGATCGCCTCAAGCCCCTGCTCCGCCGCCAAGTCGAGCGCCGCGCCGACGATCGCCGCGCGCGTCATTTCACTCTTGTTTGTTTTTGCTTCGAGCGTGTTTACGAGCGAGCGTATCTCAACGGGAGACACGGTTCGCGCGTTTGCTGTTGTTGCACTCATTCGCTTCATGCACGGTATTTTCGCACGATCGTACGAAAATGCAAGTACTCTCAGCGCCTGAATTACAAGCCCAATTTTATTGGCGCATCACCAAAAATAAGCTCTTATTCGAAATAGTCTTTTATTTGAGTTATCACCCAATTTATTGGGGCTATGAATAAAAGAGCTCATACTACTTTTTTGTGCTCGCTTTATGTGCGCCCCATAGCGCAGCAGCCACACCAAGGATGAGCAAAGCGAGGATTCCGCGCGGGCTCGCGAGCTCGTGCGCGAGCGCATGCAATAGATTTTCCGGTTCGTGTCCGGGATGCGCCGACGCAGCGGCCGATATAGCCAACGCAAAACCAATCGCTGCGGCGCGCATTGAATTTCTTGTCATCGTTTACTCCAGCATGCCTTGATGTTTGATGAATGAAACAATTTCATCGACGCCCTTGCCGACTTTCATGTTCGAAAAAATAAACGGCTTCGCGCCGCGCATCTTCTTCGCATCACGATCCATCACATCGAGCGACGCGCCGACATACGGCGCAAGATCGATCTTGTTGATCACAAGCAAATCGCTTTTCATGATGCCGGGGCCGCCTTTGCGCGGAATTTTTTCGCCCGCCGCGACGTCGATCACATAGATCGTGAGGTCACTTAGCTCGGGGGAAAACGTCGCCGCGAGATTGTCGCCGCCGCTCTCGACAAAGATCACATCGAGATCGGGAAAGCGTTTGTTCAACCGATCGACGGCTTCGAGATTGATTGATGCGTCTTCGCGAATAGCGGTGTGCGGACAACCGCCGGTTTCGACGCCAATGATGCGCTCCGGCGCGAGCGCTTGATGATCGACCAAGAATTGCGCATCTTCTTTCGTATAGATGTCGTTCGTCACCGCCGCGATATTGTGCGATTCGCGAAAGCGGCGACAGAGTTCGAGCGTGAGCGCGGTTTTACCGGAGCCGACCGGGCCGCCGATGCCGACGCGTAAGGGGCCGTGATTGTTCATATTGTGTTTTCCAAGGTTTCTGTAGGAGCGGCTATGCCGCGATCAACGGATGCACACGCTTGCGACGCCGATTGAACACAATCAAGAGCGTCTATCGCTAGGTTGTTTCGCGGCATAGCCGCTCCTACATTTTGATTTCACGATCTAAAAAGTCTCGAATACTGCGTTTCATGTTTCATCTGCGCGATCGCAAGCAAGGGCGATGCCGATGACCAATCTTCGTCGCTCAATTCAAGCGCTGTATCGACGCAGGCGTTAACCGCATCGTTCAAAGCAAACAGCATTTTCTGCACCGCGATTTGGCCGAGCGGCAACGCCTTCGCGAGCACCATCACTTGGTTCTCGGCGAAACCGAAAACATACGCAAGCAAACCTTCGCGCGCCGCAAGCCCGCACGCGCATGACGCGAGTGCCGCCGCAACGGGGGCGCACACACGTGACAGCGCGGCGAGCATTTCGCGTTGCCGATCGGTGAGCGGCGCGACCTCTCGACACCATGCGGCGTACGAAAATCCCACTTGCAATGTCTCCGCACGCGGCTCACTTGATTCGCGCGACGCGATGAATTGCTCATTGATCGATTCGATCTCGACACGATTCGCATCCCGCCATGCGTTGAACGCTTTCACATAAGTCGGCGCTTCATACGTCGCGAACACGAGCAGCAAATGATCTTCGATCCAGCGCTGTGCTGTCGCGACGTTGTTCACTGCGCCCGATTCGATCGCCCACTCAAGCCCTTGCGAATAGCTATAAGCGCCGACAGGCAGCGCGGGCGAGGCAAGTTGCAAAAGGCGTGTGCTCATCGAACATTCGCGAGCAAGCTCGCTCCCACAAAGCGATTCATCGTTCCTGCGTCCTTGGCGAAAGCCCATCATGAATGCGCCCGCCGTGGCCTTGATCGTCGTGCGAGTGATGCACATGACTGTGACCGTAGGCGCCGCTCTCCGGTTGAAACGGTCGCGTAACTTCGCGCACCGTGCCGCCGAGCCCTTCAACCATTGCTTTGAGTACGTGATCGGGCAGCATGAGCAGATGATCGTCGTTCACTTGCAGCGGCACGTGACGATTGCCAACGTGATAGGCGATGCGCGCAAGTTGCGTAGCGCTCGCGGCGCGAACTTCGTGCAATGCTTCGTCGGCAGCGATCACTTCAATGACGCGGCCATCGGTCAGCTGCAACTTGTCGCCGTGCGAAAGCATGGTGCCGATTTTTAGTTGCAGCCCCAGCTCTTCGCCGCCCTGCGTTTTCGCGCGTAAGCGGGATTTTTCTCGCTGGTCAAAAGTAAGTTTTATTGAGTCCGTGCCCGAAGAAGATTGGACGACGACGTGTGTTGCCAGGATCATTTCAAAAAGTCTAACTAGAAAAGAAAATAGCGCTGCGCCATCGGCAGCACTCGCGCAGGTTCGCACACGAGACGCTCGCCATCGGCGCGTACTTCGTAGGTCTCAGGATCAACTTCCATGTGCGGCAAGTAACTGTTCAACACCATGTGTTGCTTGCGAACTTTGCGAATGGACTTCACGGGAACAATGCGTTTGTTGAGGCCGTATTTTTTCGCAACGCCGAGTTTCGACGCGGCTTGCGATACAAAAGTCAGCGACGACGAGGCGAGCGCACCACCGAATGCAGCGAACATCGGACGACCATGTACTGGCTGCGGCGTCGGAATCGATGCATTCGCATCACCCATGAGCGCCCAGGCGATCTGTCCGCCTTTCAAAATCATCGATGGTTTCACACCAAAGAACGCGGGGCGCCAGATCACGATATCGGCCCACTTGCCGATTTCGAGGGAGCCGACTTCGTGCGAAACGCCGTGTGCAATGGCGGGGTTAATCGTGTATTTCGCGATGTAGCGCAGCGCGCGGAAATTGTCGTTGCGCGAATTCTGTCGGATTCCCTCCCCTTCAAGGGGAGGGCTAGGGTGGGGATGGGGTTCTTCGATATCAGACGAACCCCATCCCCCTCCCGACCTCCCCCTTGAAGGGGGAGGAGACAACCAACCGCGCTGCACTTTCATCTTGTGCGCCGTCTGCCACGTTCGCGTGACGACCTCGCCCACACGTCCCATCGCTTGCGAATCCGACGACATCATCGAAATCGCGCCGAGATCATGCAAGATATCTTCTGCCGCAATCGTTTCGCGACGAATGCGTGATTCGGCAAAGGCGAGATCTTCCGCAATGCCCGCATCGAGGTGGTGACAGACCATCAACATATCGAGATGTTCGTCAACCGTGTTCACCGTGTACGGCATTGTCGGATTGGTCGATGAAGGCAAGAAATTTTCGTAACCGATCACACGCAAGATATCCGGCGCGTGCCCACCGCCTGCACCTTCGGTGTGAAACGCACAGAGCGTTCTGCCTTTCGTTGCAGCGACCGTGTTTTCAACGAATCCCGATTCATTCAAGGTGTCGGAATGAATCGCGACTTGCACATCGTATTTGTCGGCCACACTCAAACAATTGTCGATCGCGGCGGGCGTGGTGCCCCAATCTTCGTGCAGTTTCA